>NZ_JBFRFI010000002.1:0-527500 GCF_052114745.1 Brevundimonas sp. 2YAF1
CCCACGGAACCGACCTGTCCCTCCACAGCCAGGCCCAGCTCAGCGCCATCGCACGCCAGCTCAACGAACGGCCAAGAAAGACCTTGCTCTATCGGACGCCAGCGGAGACCTTCGCTGCGTGTGTTGCAGCGATCAGTTGAGCCCACCGTCGAAAGCCGACATCCCCCCACAGTGATCCCTGTCGCGCCTTTATGGCGCAACGCCACGCCCCCTCACGCTTTCCTGTGGACGTCTCACCCCGCTGATCGGCCTCCACGAATTCCGGCCGTCCACAGCTATCCACAGGCTTGCCCACACCTGATCCACGGGTTGCCCACAGCCCTCTGGAATCGCCGGCTTGCCAGAAATCTCCGTTCGTCGGAACCTCATCAGGCCGAGGGACACGGCGGCGCGGAAAACCCCAAACCAGCAATGGCGACGGGGGTTTCAAGCGGGTCGGTCCGGCTCTCTGACCCAGGGTTCCAGGCCTTTTCGAAGGACCCGGAAACACCGACGCAGGGTCCAGGCTCCCGATCCTTAAGCGCCTCGGCGCGGGGGTTGTGGAGAACCGGGCCGGGATCGAAGACGACGCGTCCCGACGACGCGCCCGATGCGACCAGGAGCCGCCAGGAGACCAGCCGACCGCCGCCGGGTTCGCCCGAGGCGTGACGCAAGGCCCTGACCCAGCCGGCCAGGTCCAACCCGGACTTGGCGAGGGGACGCGATCAAGGGTTCGCCCATTCGGGTGCGCCAGGGGTCACGTCCCCTCGCTCAATTCCAGCGGACGTCATGACGCCGCCCGACCTTCCCAAGTCCGCCGCCGCCCCCTACACCAAGGCGTGATGACACGTGTCCATCCTTCCCGTAGCGGGCCTTCCCGCCGCAGCCTGATGCTGGGGGCCGCCGGCCTATCGGTGCTCGGCCTGTCGGCCTGCGGCCGCACCGAGGCGCCGGTCGATGAATCCGGCCGGGTGCGCCTGCGTCTGGCCGCCGGGGGACCGGTCACCGCCGCCCACGGCGGCTTCTATCAGGCCATCGCTGTCGGGGCCTATGAGCGGCGCGGCCTCAACGTCGAGATCCTGACCGGCCCGGCCGGGGCCGACGTCCCCGCCCTGCTGGCCGCCAGCGCGGTCGAACTGGCCTTCGGCGTCGACAGCTTCGCGCCGATGCGGCTGGTCGCCGACCGCGCCCCGGTCAAGGCCGTCGCCGCCTTCCTGCAAAAGGACCCCGTGGTCCTGATGGCTCGCCCGGATCAGTCGCTGGAGGCCCTGTCGGCCCTGCGCGAGCGGCCCATCCTGATGTCCCCGGCCGACCACGCGGGATTCTGGAACTGGCTGCGCACCCGCTTCGACCTGACCGCCGATCAGGCGCGGCCGGGAACGCCGGAGGACAATCTCAAGGCCTTCCTGGCCGATCCGAAAGCAGTCCTGATCGGACGGCTGACGGCGGGCGATCCGACGCTGATCGCGCGTCAGGCCGGGTTCGAGCCGCGCGTGCTGATCCCCGCCGACGACGGCTACCCCTCCTATTCCGGTCTGGTCCTGGCCCCCAACGCCTTCGCCCGCGACAACGCCCGGGCCCTGCGCGACTTCATCGCCGCCTCGGTCGAGGGCTGGCGCGACTATGTCCACGGCGACGGGACCAAGGGCGACGCCCTGATCCGCCGCGCCAATCCCGCCCTGAATCAGCGCCTGCTGGACGCCGTCCGCGCCAGCCTGCGCACCGAGGCCGTGGTCGACGGCGGCGACGCGGCCCTCTACGGCCTGGGGGCCATGACGGCCGAGCGCTGGCAGGCCTTCGCCGACCAGACCGAGGCCGCCTATCCCTCGCCGCCCGACTGGCGCGAGGCCTTCACCGCCCAATACCTGCCCGGCCGGGGCTGACGCCCCCCCCGCGTTAGCAGCGGATTAAGCCGTCCCGGCCTAGCTTGCGCGTTCATCCCCGTCCGCCAAGCAGGAGCCGTCCGTGCGACGCCCGCCGATCACCGCCGCCATTCTGACCGCCGGGGCCTGCGCCCTCGGCCTCGGCGCGCCCGCGGCGGCTCAGACCAGTCCCGCGCCGTCCAGCGCGAACGCGGCGGGCCTGCGTTACCTGACCTGGCCGGGTCGCTCCTACAGCCCGGTCGCCGTCGCCGAAGCCGCGCGCGCCGTCGAGGCCGCGCCGACCGCCGCCGTGCGCCGACCGCCGATCATCCCCCACGGCGGCCAACCCGCCCCCGAGGCCGCGCTCGCCCCCGCGCCCTCGCGTGAGGCGCGTCAGGGCCTGACGCCCGCCAGCGCCTGGATCGGCTCGCAGACGCCCGCCTATCAACCGCAGCCCGCCGCCCCGGTCGAGGCCGCCGCGCCCTGGAGTCCTGCACGCGCCGTCGCATCGTCGTCGGCGGCTCCGGCTCCGACCGCCTATTTCGCCGCAACCGCCGAGGCTGCGCCGCCGCCCATGCCCGTCGCGCCGCCCGTCGCCGCCCCCGCGCCGCACCCTGTCCGCGCGCCGGTTTCGACGCCGGCGCCCGAAGCCGCCGCCCTCGCCTCGCCCGCGTCCGACCCGATGGCCCCGCGCCGCGACGCGCCGATCTTCCGCCTTCAGCGCCCGGCGCCCGCGCCTGACGCCGCACCTCAGGCCGCGCCTCAGGTCCAGGCGCAGATCCAGCCCGCCTCGGCCGCGGACGCCCGCGCGCCTGCCGCCCAGGGCGGCGCCCGCTACTATTCGGTGCATCGCCAGAACGGCCGCCAACCCGACGCCACGCCCCTGCCCGCGCCGATCTATCTGGACGCCCTGCCGGTGGATCTGGCCAGCATGCCCGCATCGAGCGACCTGGCCGCCCCGCCCTCCGCCCCCAATCTGATCCGCAACGCGAACGGCCGCCTCCAGGCCCTGCCCGCCAACGAAGACCCGACCCTGCCATGAGCGACGGCGCCGCCCCTCCCCCGGTCCCCCTCTCGGAGTCTGACGCCGCCTCGCGCCTGCCCGACCTGATCGCCCTGGCGCAGGAGCCGTCCAGCGAGAAGCGCCGCGCCCTGCTGCGCGAACTGACCGACCACTTCTTCGGCGCCGCCGAACGCAGCGAGGCCGAGGCCGCTCTCTACGGCGCCGTGCTCAGCGACCTGACCGACGCCATGGAGCTGGCCGTCCGCGCCGAACTGGCCCAACGCTTCGCCGCCGTGCCCGACGCCCCGCATCAGTTGATCCGCCGTCTCGCCAACGACGAGGCCGAGGACGTCGCCCATCCCGTGCTGCGCGCCTCGCCGGTGCTGACCGAGGCCGATCTGATCCACGTCATCCGCTCGCGCGGCCAGGGCCATATGCGCGCCGTCAGCCAGCGCGCCGAAGTGTCCGAGGCCGTGTCCGACGCCATCATCGAGCGCGGCGACGACGAGACCCTGGGCGTGCTGCTAGGCAACGAGGGGGCCTGTCTGTCGCGCGCCGCCTCCGAGGCCGCCGTCGAGCGCGCCCGCGTCAATCCGGCCCTGCACGCCGCCACGGTCGAGCGCGCCAGCCTGCCGCCGGACCTGCTGAACGAGATGTATTTCGCCGTCGAGGCCCGCCTGCGCCAGCGCATCCTGGAACAGAACGCGCGTCTGGACCCCGCCCTGCTGGAAAGCGCCCTGGCCGCCGGCCGCGCCCGCGTCGCCACCGACGACGGCGCCCTGCCGCCCGACTACGCCGAGAGCCTGGCCTATGTCGAAGAACTGCGCATCGCCGGTCAGCTGACGCCCCCCGTGCTGGCCCGCTTCCTGCGCTCGGGCAGCCGGACGTCCTTTCTGATCGCCCTGTCGCAGCTGGCCGACATCGACTTCCACACCGCCCGCCAGATCATCGAGCGGCGCGAGCTGGACGCCCTGGCCGTGGTCTGCAAGGCCGCCGACCTGGATCGCGCCCTGTTCCTAACCTACGCCGTGGTGGTGCTGAACACCGACGGCGACGCCATGGGCAAGGCCCGCGCCTACGCCGGCATGTACAACGACCTGACCAACGAAGCCGCCCAGCGCACCCTGCGCTTCTGGCGCATGCGCAAGGCCATGCACGCGGCTTAGAGCCCCGTCTTTTCCTCCCCACTTTGTGGGGAGGGGGACCGCGAAGCGGTGGAGGGGGCGACACCGCCGTCAGCCGTTCGAGCCGCCCCCTCCGTCACGTCCGCTTCGCGTCCGCGCCACCTCCCCATCGCTACGCGACAGGGAGGAAAGCCAGAACGCCCGCGCTTTCCTCCCCATTTCATGGGGAGGGGGACCGCGTAGCGGTGGAGGGGCCGACGCCGCCGTCGGCCACGCAGAGCCAGGCATCGCCTCGCCGCCCCCACCCGGCCTCGCCCTGCGGGCTCAGCCACCCTCCCCATGAAGGGGAGGGAGAAGTCGCGCCAAACGCGCTCAAGCAGCCCGAGGGCGGTAGCGCCCCAAGAATGCAAAAACGCCCGCCTTCCTTGCGGAAGACGGGCGCTGCGTCCGACCTGGAAAGGCCGGTCTTACTTCTTGGCGCGGGCGGCGGGCGCGGCGCGGGCGGGTTTGCGGCCGCCCTGGCCCAGGCCCATCTGCTTGGCCAGGTCCGAGCGGGCCTTGGCGTAGTTCGGCGCGACCATGGGATAGTCCTTGGCCAGGCCCCACTTCGCCCGGTATTCCTCGGGGCTCATATTGTATTTGGTGCGCAGGTGGCGCTTCAGCGACTTGAACTTGCGGCCGTCTTCCAGGCAGATCAGGAAGTCAGGCGTAATCGACTTGCGCACCGGAACCGCCGGTTCCTTGGGCTCGGGCTCGACTTCCACCGGGCCCGAAGACACGCCGGACAGCGCCGCGTGAATCTGGGCGATCAGGCTGGGCACGGCGTCGGCCGAGACGGTGTTGTTGCTGACGTAAGCCGACACGATGTCCGCCGTCATTTCGAGCAGCTCGGGTTTTTCTTCCATGGGGGGATAGCCTGTTTCAGGAGCCAAACATGTTCGACTGATCTAACCCGACCCGTCGGTGGTTGGTTTCATACGGATGTTTGATGATGAAAGCAATGCAAGCATAGAACATCGCCTGTCAGGCGAACTGTTCTACTTATCTGAGCTGAATTCAGTCGCCCGCTTTCACCGACCAAAGTTCTCCGCCAGCGCCAGCATGGCCGCCCGCTCCGGCGCGGAGTATTCGTCGACCAGATCTTCCTCGCCTTCGCGGATGGCGCGAAGCAGCGCCGGCGTCAGCGCCGAGGACAGCGACCAGTTCCAGTAACGCAGCACGGTCTGAGCCCGGTCGACGGCCAGCATTTCATAGGTGATCTGCACCCGTTCCCAGTCGGGATGGACCTCGCCGTCGACCGTCAGCTCGGGCCGTCGCATAGCCCGCCATAGGGCCAGCAGATCCCGCCGCGACAGGCCTGTCGCCTTGCACAGGATGGCCAGGGCCTCGCCGCCCGCGTCGCCCATGATCTTGGCGGCGGTCAGCGGCTTGATCCCCGACAGATAACCGATCTCGCCGACCAGTTCGCGGCTCATCCCCTCGGCGGCGGCGGCGACCGCGGCCTCCAGTCCGCTGTAGGGGCTCTTGTCGATGGCCGCGCGGTTGCGCTGGCGGCGCTCGATGAACTGCAGCGCCTTGCGCGCCACCGGGTCGGCCCAGCCCTCGGCGGCGGCCATGGCGAAGACGTCCTCGACGCTTTCCTGCAGCACCTCGCGCGACACGGCGAAGCGCTGCAGCACGGTGCGGCGCTCCTCGGCCTCGCACCACCAGAACATGACATAGGCCCCGGACGGCCGCAGTTCGGGGCGGCGCAGCAGGGGCGCGCACAGACCCTTGCTCTGGCGGCTCAGCGCCACCACGCCCTCGACGGCCGCCTGGGACAGGCGCGCCGAAGTGTTTTTCAGCACCGCGTCGATGACGGCGTCCTCGCCGAAACTCAGCAGGGTCTCGGTCACGACTTCCGACAGGCCGCGACGGACGGCGATCAGCAGGCGGTGCTCGATGTCGGCGTCGCGGGCGCAGCCGATCAGGTCGACGTCCGACAGCGAGGCGCATTGTTCGATCAGGGGCGCCGCCACCGACGGCTCGTCGCGCAGCAGCAGCCGCGCCACGCTGTTGGGCAGTTCCGCCAGCGGGGCCAGCCTCAGCGCCACCCGCCGCCGCTCCTCGATCGGCGCCAGCCGCAGCATCTCGACCAGCAGGTCGCCCGTCACCGCCCGCTCGAAGGCGTTGATCCGGCTGGCGGGCAGGCAGACGACGTCAGCCAGCCGCCGCAACAGGGTCTGGCGGGCTTTCGACGGCCCGATCTGGGCGTCGTCGGCGGGAATGGCGGCCGGGTGAGACATGGCCGCACGACCCTAGCGCGAGGCGGTTAACCGCGGGTGAGGGGCGCCCACGCCTTTCCTCCCCATGCAATGGGGAGGGGGACCGCATAGCGGTGGAGGGGCTTGCGCCTGACGAAACGGCCCCTCCGTCTCGTCGGCTTCGCCGCCGATCCACCTCCCCACGAAGTGGGAAGAGAAGCCGGAAGCCTACAGCCCCTCGAACAGGGCCGTGGACAGGTAGCGTTCGGCGAAGCTGGGGATGATGACGACGATGGTCTTGCCCGCGTTCTCGTCCAGCGCCGCCTGGCGGAAACCGGCGACCAGGGCGGCGCCCGAGCTGATGCCGACGGGGATGCCCTCGGCGCGGGCGACGTGGCGGGCCATATCGAAGGCGTCCTCGTTCGAGACCTGTTCGACGCCGTCGATCACGGCGCGGTCGACGATGCTCGGGATGAAGCCCGCGCCGATGCCCTGAATCTTGTGCGGACCGGGCTGACCGCCGGACAGCACGGCCGAAGCCGTCGGTTCCACCGCGATCATCTGCACCGACGGCTTCTTCGCCTTCAGCGCATGGCCGACGCCGGTGATGGTGCCGCCGGTGCCGACGCCGGAAATGACCATGTCCACGGCGCCCGCCGTGTCGTTCCAGATCTCCTCGGCGGTGGAAACCTCATGGATGGCCGGGTTGGCGGGGTTCTCGAACTGCGAGGGGCTGACCGCGCCGGGCGTGCGGTCCAGCAGGTCCTGGGCCATGGCGATGGCGCCCTTCATGCCCTTTTCCGCTGGCGTCAGCACCAGTTCGGCGCCCATCAGGGCCAGCATCTTGCGGCGCTCGATCGACATGCTTTCGGGCATGACCAGGATCAGCTTGTAGCCCTTGGAGGCGGCCACGAAGGCCAGGGCGATGCCGGTGTTGCCGGATGTCGGCTCGATCAGGACGGCGCCCGGCTTGATCGTGCCCGCCTGCTCCAGCGCCTCGACCATGGCCACGCCGATGCGATCCTTGACCGAGCCGATGGGGTTGAAGAACTCCAGCTTGGCCAGCACCGTGGCCTTCGGCTGGTACTCCGCCGTCAGGTTAGGCAACCGCACCAGGGGCGTGTCGCCGATGGTGTCGATGATGCTGTCATAGACCCGGCCGCGCCCGGCTTTCTTGTGGCGACTGGCGTCGTAGGGGGCGTCGGACATGAGGCGGTCTCCGTTGGCGATGGCGTCCTAACAGATAAGCTTGACGACGTCCTCGCAAGAGGCGCCGGGCGATCAATTCTAAACGCCGGGCCGGGAAGTCTGATCCGCGCCGACGGATTTCCGCGTCGAGCCGAGGAAACGCCGTGAATCGCGACGCCGCTCGGGATAGACAGCCCCCATGCCCTCCCCGCCGCCCGCCCTGCCCGCCAGCCGCCTGACGGCCGCCCTGCCCTATCTCGCCCTGCTGGGCGGCATGGTGTCGCTGGCGGTCGGCACCTCCTTCGCCAAGGGGCTGTTTCCCATCGTCGGCGCCGAGGGGACCTCGACCCTGCGCGTCGGCCTGTCGGCCCTGGTGCTGTTGGCGCTCTGGCGGCCGTGGCGGTTTCGCCTGAGCCGCGCCGACGCCGGGCGGGTGCTGCTGTACGGCCTGGTGCTGGGGTTGATGAACCTCAGTTTCTACATGGCCTTGCGGACCATCCCGCTTGGCCTGGCCATCGCCATCGAGTTCGCCGGGCCGCTGACCCTGGCGCTGATCCATTCGCGGCGACCGGTGCATTTCCTCCTGGTGGGCCTGGCCGTCGGCGGCCTGGCCATGCTGCTGCCGATCTGGAGCGGGGTCGAGGGATTGGACCCGGTCGGGGTCGGTTTCGCCGCCGCCGCCGGCCTGTGCTGGGCCCTCTATATCGTCTTCGGCAAACGCCTGTCGCACATGCACGCGGGCCAGTCGGTGGCCCTGGGCATGAGCACGGCCGCCCTGGTCATCATCCCCTTCGGCGTGACGACCGCGGGGGTCGCGCTGCTCGCGCCCTCCGTCCTGCTGCTGGGCCTCGGCGTCGCCCTGGTGTCCAGCGCCCTGCCCTATTCGCTGGAGATGATCGCCCTGCGCCACATCCCCAAGCGCACCTTCGGCGTCCTGCTCAGCGGCGAACCGGCGGTGGGCGCCCTGGCCGGCCTGGTGCTGCTGCACGAACAGCTC
Organism: Brevundimonas sp. 2YAF1; assembly: GCF_052114745.1. Lineage (NCBI taxonomy): Bacteria > Pseudomonadati > Pseudomonadota > Alphaproteobacteria > Caulobacterales > Caulobacteraceae > Brevundimonas > Brevundimonas sp. 2YAF1. The sequence continues at coordinate 8,397 of NZ_JBFRFI010000002.1, forward strand.
AGCTCCCTGCAATGGCTGGCCATCGCCGCCATCATCGCCGCCTCGATCGGCGCCGTCCTGACCGCGCCCCGGGGCCAGGCCCAGCCCCTGGGCGAACCCGGCGCCCCGGCCTGAATCCTGGCGAGAGGGCGCGCTTTTCCTCCCCATTCCATGGGGAGGTGGCGCGGACGCGCAGCGTCCGTGACGGAGGGGCCTCTTCAAGGCAGAGCGCTGCCCCAGCCCCTCCACCGCAAAGCCTGTCCTTGGGCTTGCCGGAGGCAAGACCCGAGGGCGGTCCCCCTCCCCATTTCATGGGGAGGAAAGACGCCGATCCCGCGCCCCAGCTTCACCGCTCGTTAACCACGATGGCCCATGCGTTAACGGGTAGATTCTAGCGGCTGCGGTCAGGCCCCCGACCCAGCCCGAGGGGCCCTTTCTTTGCGTAATCTCGTCGCCGCCGTCGAAGCGATCGACCCGCTGGTCGTCACCGGCAAGGTGGCGGGCGTCAGCGGTCTGCTGATCGAATCGCGCGGCGGCCTGTCGCGTCTGGCCGTCGGCGCCCGGGCCGAGATTCAGCGGCGCGGCCAGCCCCCCCTGCCGGCCGAGGTCGTCGGCTTCCGCGACGCCAAGGCCCTGCTGATGCCCTTCGGCCCGGTCGAGGGCGTGGCCCCCGGGGCCGACATCAAGATCATCGACCAGGCCGCCAGCGTCCGCCCGACCACGGCCTGGCTGGGCCGCGTCATCGACGCCTTCGGCCAGCCCATCGACGGGCTGGGCCCCCTACCGCAGGGGCCGGTGCCCTACCCCTTGCGCGCCGCGCCGCCCCCGGCCCATTCGCGGGGACGGGTGGGCGAGCGGCTGGATCTGGGCGTGCGCTCGATGGACGTCTTCACCACCACCTGCCGGGGGCAGCGCCTCGGCATCTTCGCCGGCTCGGGCGTCGGCAAGTCGGTGCTGCTGTCCATGCTGGCCAAGCAGGCCACCTGCGACGTGGTCGTGGTCGGGCTGATCGGCGAGCGGGGCCGCGAGGTCCGCGAGTTCATCGAGGAGACCCTGGGCGAAGAAGGCCTGAAGCGCGCCATCGTCGTCGTCGCCACCTCGGACGAACCGGCGCTGAAACGGCGCCAGTCGGCCTATATGACCCTGGCCATCTCGGAATACCTGCGCGACCAGGGACTGGAAGTCCTGTGCCTGATGGACTCGGTCACCCGCTTCGCCATGGCCCAGCGCGAGATCGGTCTGGCGGCGGGTGAGCCGCCGACGACCAAGGGCTATACCCCGACTGTCTTCACCGAACTGCCCAAGCTGCTGGAGCGCGCCGGACCCGGCCCGATCCGCGCCGACGGCACCACGGCGGGACCGATCACCGCCCTATTCACCGTCCTGGTGGACGGCGGCGACCATGACGAGCCCATCGCCGACGCCGTGCGCGGCATCCTCGACGGCCACATCGTCATGGACCGCAAGATCGCCGAGCGCGGCCGCTTCCCCGCCATCGACGTGCTCAAGTCAGTCAGCCGCACCCTGCCCGGCTGTCAGACCCCGCCCGAGCGCGAACTGAACCGCCGCGCCCGTCAGTGCCTGTCGGCCTATGCCAACATGGAAGAGCTGATCAAGATCGGCGCCTATCGCACCGGGGCCGACCCCATCGTCGACCGCGCCATCGCCCTGAACCCCGCGCTCGAGGACTTCCTCGGCCAGGACAAGGACGACCACACCTCGTTGAGCGAAAGCTTTGACCGTCTGGAAACCATTCTGAACCAAGGAATGGTCTGACCGTGATCTGGAACACCTTATGACCGCCTGGGCTCAATCCTTGATCCGCATCTCCAACTACGAAGTCGAGACGCGGCAGAAGCGTCTGGCCGAGGTCGCCGCCCGCAAGGCCGAGGCCGAAATGCGCGTCGCCGTCCTCGACGCCGAGGTCGAGATCGAGCGCCAGAACGCCCGCCTGGACCCGACCTCCAGCCTGATGCTGCAGGCCTATCTCAACGGCTGGAAGCTGAAACGCGCCGACGCCGAGGGCGTGGTCGCCGCCGTCGCCGCCGAAGAGGAAGGCGCCCGCGACGCCCTGACCAGCGCCTTCGAGGAACTGAAGAAGTTCGAGCACGTGGCCGAGACCACCCGCCTGAACAAGCTGATCGCCGCCGCCAAGCGCGAAACCGCCGCCTTCGACGAAATGGGCCTGCGCCGACGTGCGGAGGGGTAGGCCCCGCACCTCTGCCTCCCCCTTCCCCCTCGAGGGGGGAAGGGTCGGGGATGGGGGTGGAGCCGCCGACGCTTCCGGGTTGAACGCGGGTGACGTCGCCCTAGCCCCACTCGGCCGACCGACTACCTTCACCCCCTCCCAACCCTCCCCCCTCGAGGGGAAGGGCTTTAACGTGTCGCGCCGCGCCTTCCTCGCCACCCCCATCGCCCTGGCCGCCTGCGGTCCTCCCGGCCAAGCGGCGCCGCCGGTCGCCGACGGCCCCGTCCCCGCGCTGAAATCCCTCGCCCCCTTCCCGGTCGGCGCGGCCTGCATGACCGGCCATCTGTCGGACCCGGTCTGGGTGCGGCTGGTCTCCGAGCACTTCTCCCAGCTCACGCCCGAGTGGGAGATGAAGATGGAGTCCATCCTCCAGTCCGACGGATCGCTGCGCTTCAACGCGCCGGACCGCATCGCCGCCTTCGCCCGCGACCGGGATCTGCGCCTCTTCGGCCACGCCCTGATCTGGTATGCGCAGGACCATGCCTGGTTCAGGGCCCTGACCGGCGACCGCGCCCGTTTCGCCGCCGAATACGACCGCTATATCGCCGCCGTCGCCGGGCGCTGGCGCAGCCAGGTGGTCGGCTGGGACGTGGTCAACGAGCCGGTGACCCATGACGGCGAGACGCTCCGCGACTGCGTCTGGAGCCAGGGTCTGGGCGGAACCGACGCCTACATCCTCCGCGCCTTCGAACAGGCGAAGCTGGCCGCGCCCGACGCCGTCCTCTTCCTCAACGACTACGACCTCGAGAACAATCCGGTGAAGGGCGCCACCTATTTGCGTCTAGTCGAGCGGCTGCTGAAGGCCGGCGCCCCGGTCACCGGCCTGGGCACGCAGAGCCACCTCGACATCGACATTCCCGCAGGGCAAGCCGCCGCCTTCATCCGCGAACTGGCCGGGTTCGGCCTGCCGATCCACGTCGCGGAACTGGACGCCTCGCTGCGCACCGGCAACCGCCTGTTCGACCTGAAGCCGCGTCGCGACAGGATCAGGCAACAGACCGCCCGCGTCGCCGAACTGGCCGAGGCCTTCATGGCCCTGCCCCGCGCCCAGCAGTTCGCCTTCACCGTCTGGGGCGTGCGCGACAGCGACAGCTGGCTGCGGCGGGGATCCGAAGACGACGGCAGGGACAGCCCGCTGCTGTTCGACGCGGCGGGCCGGGCCAATCCGATGTTCCACGCAGTGGCAGGGGCGTTCTCCTGATCCTTCTCCCTTGCGGGAGAAGGTGGCAGCCCTCGGACTTGATCCGGGGGCTGACGGATGAGGGGTCGCGCGACGCCTGCCGACGCCCCCTTCATCCAGCCGCCAGAAACCCCTCATCCGAGCGCCTCCGGCGCCCACCTTCTCCCTCAAGGGGAGAAGGACACACAGCAAAACGCCCGCCGGTTTCCCGGCGGGCGCTTCAAGCTCTAATCCTGAGTGGAGGCCCCAGGTCGTAAATCAGGCGGCGACGCTGACGGCGCCTTCCGACGGGTCGCGCAGGACATAGCCCCGGCCCCAGACGGTTTCGATGTAGTGTTTGCCGTTCGCCGCCGTCGCCAGCTTCTTGCGCAGCTTGCAGATGAAGACGTCGATGATCTTCAGCTCGGGCTCGTCCATGCCGCCATAGAGGTGGTTCAGGAACATTTCCTTGGTCAGGGTCGTGCCCTTGCGGAGCGAAAGCAGCTCCAGCATCTGATATTCCTTGCCGGTCAGGTGCACGCGGTGACCGTCGACCTCGACCGTCTTGGCGTCCAAGTTCACGGCGATCTCGCCGGTGTGGATGATGGCCTGGGCGTGACCCTTGGAACGACGGACCACGGCGTGGGTGCGCGCGATCAGCTCGTCCTTGTGGAAGGGCTTGGTCAGATAGTCGTCGGCGCCGCCGCCGAAGGTCTTGACCTTGGTCTCGATCTCATGCGTGCCCGACAGGATCATGACCGGCGTATTGATCTTGCCGACGCGCAGCTGACGCAGAACCTCGAGGCCGCTCATGTCGGGCAGGTTCAGGTCCAGCAGAATGAGATCGTAGTCATAGATCTTGCCCAGATCGATGCCTTCTTCACCCAGGTCGGTCGTATAGACGTTAAAGCCTTCCGACTTGAGCATCAGTTCGATGCTCTGGGCCGTGGCGTGATCGTCTTCAATCAGCAGGACGCGCATTCATGCCCCTCCAGGCAAAGCTTTGGCTCGGCCGCCAAGGGAGCGACAGCCGGGTAACCTTGTTCCAACGTTAACGGGTCAAAACCTTAAGAAGGGTTAACGGGTCCCGATATGAAACGCTTAGGCTGATTTGCGAATCGCCGTCGAGAGTCCCGAGTCAAGGATTCGTTAATTTATTAACCATGCGGCGCGACATGCCCCCTTGACGCGCGAGCCATCCCCTGCCGCGCATCCAATGCTCCACAGCCGATCCCGCGCCCGACAAGGCGAGACGACCGCTTCTGACGTTCGTTAGGACAACATTCCTAACTCACCCCTCGGCCCAGGGCACGATGGGGAAAGACAAACGAGCGTTCGGGAGCCACTGATGACATGATTCCTTTTCCAGCGGAGCCTTATCGAGCCGAGCCCTACCGCGTGCCGGTGACCGAGGGCGACCGCATCCGCGCCGACGCGGCCCTGCATCTGTCGGCCCTGGCCTTCGGCGTGCCGGTGGCCGAGATGCTGCGGCGCGAGCGGGTGCGCCCGCGCGCCTGCCGCACCCGCTGGTCGGCCATGTATCTGGCCCATGTCTCGTTCGGCTGGCCGCTGGAGCGAGTGGCCCACGCCTTCGGCCTGAACCGGGCCACCGCCTCGACCGCCTGCCGCTGGGCCGAGGACGAGCGCGACCGCGGCGACTACGACCGACTGATGGACGGGCTGGAGTCCTGTCTGCGCGCGGTGATGGAGTTGCCCGCCGTCGATCTGGCGCCGGCTTCGGGAGCCGTCCGATGAGCCGGGCCCCAGAACGTGTTGTGCAACGGGCCCGGTCGCTGCTCGACCGGCCCGGCGCCTGGCTGGACCAGTCGGGCGCCGCCTATCCCCTGCGGCTCGGCGGCGACCGGCGCGGCCGGGTGGTGCTGACCCTGGACGAGACGGCGTTCCGCGCCCTGGTCGAGCGGCCGGGCCTGCGTCAGCGCGACGGGGGCGGCTGGCTGCCCCGCCCCCGGCCCGCGACCAACACTTCGCTGTCGCCATCGCCGTCGCCGGGCCGGCCCGGCGTGATCGAGGGCGAGCGCGCCGTCATGGAGCCTGACGGCCGCGTTACGACCCGACGCGCCAATCTGGGCGAAAGCCCCGTCGCCTGGCTGGCCCGGCGCAAGGACGCCTCCGGCCGCCCCTGGCTGACCCCTGCCGAGGTCGCAGCCGGCGAACGGCTGCGCGCCGAGGCCGAAATCGCCCTCAGCGGCCCGTCCCTGACCATGCGCTGGGACTCCCTGCCCCGAACCGGCGGCGGCAGTTCAGCCCGCGGCGAGCCCACCGACCGCGCCCTGTCCGCCGCCGCCCGGGTTGAGGCGGCCCTGACCGCCTGCGGCCCGCGCCTGCGCGCCATGGTCGAGCGCGTCTGCATCCACGGCGCCTCGCTGCAACTGGCTGAGGAATCGCTGTTCTTGCGCCGCCGTCAGGGCAAGACGGCCCTGAAACAGGGACTGCAAGCTTTGGCGGAGCACTATGGAATCGGGTGAGCCGGACGCGCCCGCAACAAAAACGTGCGTTCGGAAAACTTGGTTATCAAAAGGTAAAGAACCCTGTTACCGCTAAGGTCACATTATCGCCTGGAGGGGTTTGACATGCGTGGATTGGTTCTGGCGCTGATGCTCGGCGTCTGCGTTCCTGCCTTGGCCATGGCGCAGACGCCGGCGGCCCCGACGCCGGCAGCTCTGATCGCCGACACGCCCCAGAAAACCAGTTCCGGCGCCGGCTTCACCGCCCCGCAGGCCTGGAGCGTGACGAGCGCGCCGGGCCAGATCATCCTCACCCCGCCCGAAGTGGATGGTCGCCTGGCCATCATCGACATTCCCCAGGCCTCTGACGCCGCCGACGCCGTCGCCAAGGCCTGGCAGGCCCTGCAACCCGGCTTCAACCGGCCGGTGCGCCTGACGACCCCGCGCCCGGCGCGTAACGGCTGGGATGAGCGGTCGCTGGTCGACTACGAAACCTCGCCGAACGAGCGCCTGGCGATCCAGGCGCTGGCCCTGCGCGCCGGTTCGGCCTGGACGGTCATGCTCATGGAGCTCAGCGAGGCCACCGCCGAGAAACGTGGCGCCGCCGCCAACCTCGCCATCCAGAGCCTTCGCCCCGCCGGCTATTCCCGCGAAACCTTCGCCGGTCGCCAGGCCCATCCGCTGGATGCGGCGCGGATCGAGCAGATGCGGGCCTTCGTCGAGACCTCGATGGCCGAACTCGGCATCCCCGGCGCCGCCTTCGCCCTCTATGACCAGGGCAAGATCGTCTATGAGGGCGGCGTCGGCGTCCGTGAGGTCGGCAAGCCAGAGCCGGTCGACGCCCACACCCTGTTCATGGTCGCCTCCAATACCAAGAGCATGGTCACCCTGCTGCTGGCGCAACTGGTCGACGAGGGCAAACTGCGCTGGGATCAGCCGGTCACCGAGATCTATCCGGCCTTCAAACTGGGCAGCGAAGCGACGACGCGCAGCGTTCTGGTCCGGCATCTGGTCTGCGCCTGCACCGGCCTGCCCCGCAAGGATATGGAATGGCTGTTCAACACGCCGCCCGGCACGTCGGCCTCCACCACCTTCACGCAACTGGCCGCCACCGAGCCGACCAGCGGCTTTGGCGAAGTGTTCCAGTACAACAACCTGATGGCCTCGGCCGCCGGCTATATCGGCGGCCATCTGGTCCACCCCGACCTCGAACTGGGCGCGGCCTTCGACGCGGCCATGCAGGACAAGATCTTCAATCCGCTGGGCATGAAGGACACGACCTTCGACAGCGCCCGCGCCGAGCGCACGAACCACGCCCGCCCCCACGGCGACGGCCTGTCAGACAAACCCCAGATCGCGACGATGGACCTCAACTACGCCGCCTGGTCCGATCGCCCGGCGGGCGGCGCCTGGTCGTCGGCCCACGACATGATCCTCTATGTCGAGAACGAACTGCGGCAGGGTGCCCTGGCCAATGGCGGGCGGATCGTCTCGGCCGAAAACCTGCTGGCGCGACGGGCGCCCAGCGTCCCGACCGGCGAGGACGCCTTCTACGGCATGGGGCTTCAGACCACCCAGACCTGGGGCGTGCCCGTCGTGCATCACGGCGGCAGCCTGGCCGGCTACAAGAGCGACATCATGCTGCTGCCCGAAGCGGGCGTCGGGGCGGTGATCCTGGCCAACGCCGACAACGGCCAGATGCTGCTGCGGCCCTTCATGCGCCGCCTGGTCGAGGTGCTGTACGACGGCAAGCCGGAAGCCGCCGCCGATGTCGCCGGGGCCGCCCTGCGCACCCGCACCGCCATGGCCGAGTTCCGCAGCCGACTGTCCACGCCGCCCGCCGCCGCCCCTACGGCGGCCTTGGCCGAGACCTACTTCAACCCCGATCTGGGCAGGCTGACGGTGCGTCGTGAAGGAGCGGACGTGATCTTCCAACTCGTCACCCTGAGCACCCGCGTGGCCAGCCGCGCCAACGACGACGGCACGGTCTCCTTCATCACCATCGACCCGACCAACGAAGGCCTGGAATTCGTGGTGGCCGACAAGGACGGCCAGCGCGCCCTCATCACGCGCGACAGCCAGCACGAATATGTCTTCAGCGAAACCGTCGGGGCGACGCAGTGACGGCCAGAACCTAGACCCCCGTTTGGGCCGCCGCCGCCTCGCGGATGCGGCCCACCATGCTGTTCAGGCCGTTGGCGCGCTGGCGGGTCAGGGCCGAAGGCAGGCCCAGGCGGTCTAGCGCGGCGCGGGCGTCGAAGGCGAGGATCTCGGCCGGAGTGCGGCCGGAATAGAGCTTCAGCAGCAGGGCGATATTGCCCTTGGACAGGGCGCTGTCGCTGTCGGCGTCGAAGAACAGCCGCCCGTCGGCGCGGCGCGTCGACAGCCAGACCTGGGCGGCGCAGCCCGGCACCTTGTTGGCCTCGACGCGCGCATGTTCTGGCAGGGGGGCCAGGCCCTTGCCCAGGTCGATGACGTATTCGATCCGCCCTTCCCAGTCGCCCAGCAGGTCGAATTCCTCGACCAGTTCGGCCAGGGTCTCGTCGATGGTTGGGGCGGGGCCCTGGGCGGAAAGGGCGTCGGTCGTGCTCATGAGGGGCGACATAGGCCCGACCGGCGTTAACGACAACCGCCGCCCTCATCCCCCGGCCTCGCCGCTGCGCCAGTTCGGGACAATCGCCCGCGAGGCGAGGGGCCTAGGGCGCGGCGCCGTCCGAGTCTAGACTGCCTCCCCCTGAATCAGTCGCGCAAAGCCCCGGATTGACGCCACCCGCCGCCCCGTCCCGCCCGACCGCCCCCCTCGCCGACGACGCGCAGGGCGGACCGGCGCTGGCCGCCTGGCACGCCGGCTGGGCCACGGCGGTCGGCCTAACCGCGTTGGGGGCCGCCTGGCTGGGCGCGGACGTCCCCGTTCAGGGCCTGGACGCCCCCGCCGCCCTGACCATGGCCACGCCCGGCCTTCTGGGACTGGTGCTGCTGGGCCGCGACGGGCAAGCGGTGCGCGCGGCCCTGCTGGCGGCCTGGTCGCTGGCGGCGATCGCGGCGGCGGGCCTCTCGGGCGGACTGACCGGATCGCTAGGCGGCTTCGTCTTCATGCCCCTGGCCGCCGCCATCGCCCTCGGACCGTCGCGACTGGCCCCGTTCGGCGCCCTGGCGACAGGGCTGGCGGTCCTGTCGGGCCTGACAGCGGCCGCAGTGACCGGCCCGCGCGAGGCCGCGCCCGTCATGGCCGCCGTCTCGGCCCTGCTGACGACCGCCGCCGCCGCCCTGGCCTTCCGCCTCAGCGCGGCCCGCCAGACCCGTCGCCTGGCCGCGTCGGTCGCCGCCGTGGCCCAGGTCGAGACGGTGCTGGCCGGCCAGCCGGGACTGACGCTGGTGCTGGACGCCGCTGGCGGGGCGCTGGCCGCCTATGGCGCGGCCCCGGCCGCCCTGCCGGTCGATCCCCTGTTCGATGACGGGCTGGTCGCCGCCGTCCATGCACCCGACCGCCCCGCCGTTCTGGCCGCCCTGGCCAAGGCCCGCGCGGGCGGCGAGGCGCAGGTGCGCTTCGCTCCGCGACTGGCGCTGGACCGCCGCATCCTGATGGTGCTGCGTCGGCTCGGCCCCGCGACAGGCGGCGATGAACCGCCGCGCCTGATCGCCCTGGCGCTGGACGCCACGTTGGCGCACGCTCGCGAAGCCGGGTTGGACGCCGCCCGCGCCGAGGCCGAGGCCCAGAACGCCGGCAAGTCCCGCTTCCTGGCCAATATGAGCCACGAACTGCGCACGCCGCTGAACGCCGTGCTCGGCTTCTCCGACATCATGCGCCAGCGCCTGTTCGGCCCCATCCCCGACCGCTACGCCGACTACGCCCAGTCGATCCACGAAGCGGGCGGCCACCTGCTGGACCTGATCAACGACGTGCTCGACGTCAGCCGCATCGAGGCGGCGCGGTACGAGCTGAGCATCGAACGGTTCGACGTGCGCGAGGTGGTCTCCGCCGCCGTCGCCCTGGTGCGGGTGCAGGCCGACGACAAGGGCGTCGATCTGGCCGCCGTCCTGCCGCCAGAGGCCCTGACCGTCGCCGCCGACCGCCGCGCCCTGAAGCAGATCACGCTGAACCTGCTGTCCAACGCCGTGAAATTCACCCCCGCCGGCGGGTCAGTGACCGTCAGCGCCGAGGCGCTTGGGACGCATCCGGGCGCCGACCTGGAGCTGACCGTGGCCGACACCGGCGTCGGCGTCGCGCCCGAGGACCTGGCCCGCCTGGGCCGCCCCTTCGAGCAGGCCGGCGGCGCCGAGCAGAGGGCGCAGGGCACCGGCCTCGGCCTGTCGCTGGTCCGGTCCCTGGCCGAGTTGCACCACGGCGCCATGAGCATCGACAGCACCCTGGGCGAAGGCGCCGCCGTCACCGTCCGCCTGCCCATTGTCGTCGCCGCCCGCGAGCCCGTCGAGGGCGAGGCCCAAGTCATCCCCCTGAACCGCAGCGCCTAAGCGGGGCGGCCGCCAGCGTGGCCCGGACCAGGCGCCGGACTCGGCGGACATCCGCTACGGGTGGTTAGCGGACCATGGAGCCTAGACAGGCTTTGGTCCCTGTCTCAACCAGCGCCTAGCTACCCTTGCGCCAGCACCGACGATTAGCGACACCACACCTACGGGGACCCATATCGCCATGAGCATGAGAGCAACCACAATGCTCTCCCCAAAAGCCGCTGCGCCCCCATCCACCGACAGGAACGCGAGTGCGACCCCCAGCGCCGCAATGATCAGTGCAGGAATGGCTGTGATTGCGGCATAGGTGAAGATGGCTGCTTTACCTCCCAGAACGAAGGCTACCGTCATCTCTATGCTGCCAAGGAAACAGAACCCAATCAGTAGCCAGAAATCTACATCGTTCATGAATTGCTGCCTTCCATGACGCTGGTTTATGACTGAATAGCGGATGCTTAGAGTGTCGCCTATGGGTCGTGAGCGGTCCTCGGCTTCGACGCTGAGAGCGGACATCGGCTTAGCGCCAGCAAGCGGACGCTTGGTCTTAGGAATTCGAGCGCCCTGTTTTTGTCTTAGCCGTGGGTTAGAGGGGATGGGTAGAAACGGGGGCATTATGAACTGGCTGAAGATCGCTCTTTTTATTTTTTGGATCTTTTGGCTGGTTACCGCAGCGTACCTGATGCCAACCCAATCCCTTTTAGGCACGATCCGTATTGTTGTAAGCTCTGCACTTATCATGGTGCTTGCGTACTGGTTTTACAGTCACGCATTTAACCTCTTTGCTAAGCTTTGGTATAAGTTGAAGTCTTCGGGGGCGGATGACTGCTAGGGGTCGAATTCGCTCCTGGGCTTCGGCGCCGAAGGCGGACATTCGGGTCCCGGCCTAAAAGCGGACGCCGCATTCGTCAGCTAAGGGTGGCAAGCGGACATCCTGGTGTGCATTCTGCTGATATGAGCAAACCGCTTCGCATCATGCACCGCGACAGTTCTGGCGAGATCAATCTCCCCGACCATGACGCCGGAGATGATCTAGACGGTGTCGAGAGGGCGTTGCTGGAGTTTGGAGCGGAGAAACTCCAAACTGTAGGAAATCCGCTAGAGGAAATGAGACTATATCGACTTGGGCCGATTGATATTGCGCTGACTTGGGACGGCTTCACGGCCGACTTGCAGGTCGTTGGTGAAGGTGACCTGCAAGCCCTTTTCGCCGCAATGTCCGCATCCCACCTTTTTGAGGTCTATCAAACTGCGGGGCAGCCCAAAGTCCGTTGAGGGTCGAAAGCGGTCCTTGCCCCTGAGCTCGAATACGGCCCCTCGACGCCCAGACCCCGTCCTATCCAGCGGGCGGCATAGGCGGCGTGAGCACAGAGGCGGTGTCGGTTTCCGCCGACAGGGTGAGGAAGGCCAGGTGGGCCTCGTATCGCTCCAGCACGTCGTCAATCACTTGCTGCCGGGTGAGCCCCATGAGGTCATAGCCGCCCGACCCCGTTTGGGTGAACACTTCGAGGCGGTAATAAACGTCGGTCTCTCGGGTCATCCGGCCGCCGAACATCGGGACTGGGGCTTCAACGACGGCGACCTGATACTGGAAGGCGCGGAACTGATCCAACGACACCCGCAGCACGGGTTCCTCGACGCCGCTGGCGCCCGCCAGGGAGGCCAGCTCGACTTCATAGCCCTGGTTGCGGAACTCCGCCGCGACATCGTCCAGGGCCGGTCGCACCGTGCGATCCAGGAATTGAGCAACCTGGCGCAGCGACGGGAAGGCGCGCATCCGCTCGAGCCGTTGCTTCCATGAGCGCTCGGGCAGGTGGCCGCCCGAGGGGGCGATGGTCCGTCGCCGCAGCACCTGCCCCTCCCGATCGGCGCGCTCCATCTGCAACACCTTGTAGAAGGAGGCCATCACCAGATAGGCGATGATCGTCACCGGCAGGGCGAAGATGAGCGTTGCATACTCCATCGTCGTCACGCCGCCCGCCAGCAGCATCGCCACGGCGAGCAGGGCGGTGAGTAGGGCCCAGAAGATGCGCAGCCATTTCGGCCCGTCGTGCGACGGATCAGGGATAGAGGCGGAAAAATTCGACGACACCATGGCGCCGGAGTTCGCGCTGGTCAGATAGAACAGCAGCCCCGAGAGGGTCGCCAGGCCAATCAGGAACATCGGCCAAGGGAACATGGCCAGGAGAGCATACCAGCCTTCCTCAGGGCTTTCGGCCGCCAGTCTGGCGAACGCCGCATTGCCGTGCAGCACCTCGTAGAGGGCCGAATTGCCGAACAGGGAGACGATGAAGAAGTCGCACAGCACGGGCGCCGTGATCGCTGCGATCACGAACTCGCGCAGCGTCCGCCCACGAGAAATCCGGGCGAGGAAGACCCCGACGAAGGGCCCCCACGCCAGCCAGAAAGCCCAGAAGAACAAGGTCCATCGGCCCATCCATTCGGCCCCGTCCGGCTCATAGGCCAAGGTCTGTAGCGTGCGCTCGGGAAGGGTGAAGAAGAACCGGCCGATATTCTCGACGAGGGCGTTCAGCAGGAAGGCCGTCTGTCCGGTGAAGAGGATGTAGAGCATCATCGCTGCGGCGCTCCACAGGTTCAGCTCGGAGATCCAGCGGATGCCTCGATCCACGCCTGACGTCGTAGCCGCGATGGTCAGGGCCACCGCGACCGCGACCAGGGCGATCTGCAGGGCCAGCCCGTGCTGCAGGCCGAAGATCAGCGAGAAGCCGACGCTCAGCAGGACCACGCCGATGCCCATGGAGGTGGCCACCCCGAACACGGTGCCGACCAGGGCGATGATGCTGACGCCGTCGCCCAGCGGGCCGCGCACCCGCTTGCCGAACAGCGGATAGAGGGCGGCGCGGATCGACAGCGGCATCCCCCACCGATAGGCGAAATACCCCATCGCCATGCCGAGCAGCGCATACATGGACCAGCCGGCGATGCCGTAGTGGAACATCGTCCAGATGACCGCGTCCTGCCTTGCAAAGGCGGTCCCGCCCTCGCCGGAAGGCGGGTGCAAATACTGCACCACCGGGCCGGTGACCGAATAGAACAGCATGTCAATGCCGACGCCGGCGGCGAACAGCATCGCCACCCAGGTCACGAGTTTGTATTGCGGCCGCGAATGGTCCGGACCCAGCCGCACCCCGCCCTCTTTGGAAAAGGCGACCCAGAGAACGAAGCCGATCACGATGGTGGTCGTCAGCACATAGTACCAGCCCAGGTTCGTGGCGATCCAATCCACGACCGTCTTCATCGTCAGGCGCGCGTGATCGGGCATGATGATCGCCCAGATCGAAAAGACGAGGATCACCAAGGAGGAGATCGTCACGACGCGCCAGTTCACATGGGCCTGGCGGTCCTCGACCAACTCGGCCGGCCCCTTGCTGAGATCGCTGCGCGAGACCGGCGCGTCGTCGTCGATGTGGGCCTCATGGCGCCGTCCTGTGCCGCCGAACCGACTGCGCTCCAGCGGCGGAGGCGGCTTCGCCGCCGTCGCGCCCGGCGCCTGATCGCTTGGTCCAGGCGCCGAGCCGGGATCATCGTCGGCTGCATCGTCTGACACGACTGGTCCCTCCTGCCTCGCGACGCGTCAGTCCGTCCGATCCGCAACGGGCCGGCGGATCAGACGGCAAGCCTTTTCCAATCGCAAGGTACTCCTTGCGGCCCGGGCGCTCGAAAGCCGGGCCAGGGCCGGCAGGTCAGAGAATACGCCCGACCCGTCGAAACCAGCGCAACGCTCGATGGTTCCGGCCGGCCAGCAGAGCTTCTAGAACGTCGCCCGCCGATCCGACCGACCATTTCGTCCAAATGCCTGCTTGGTGATGGGCCCGTGAGCAGACTCCGCCTAGCCGCCCTACTGCAGACATTGGGCTGGACGCCTGGAGCCGCGGGCGTCGGAAACGTCAGTTGGGGGGTGGATAGCGGGCCCATGGTTCTTGTCCGGCGGAAACGGCGTGCTAGGCGAAGCGGCGGCCAGGCCGCAAAGCGGACGTTGGCCCCTGCCCGCCGAAACCGGACCTGACGAAAGTCAGCCGAGAAGGATTGACCCTGCCATGCCGGCCGCGAGGACGACGGCCATCAGGACCAGTGCAAGTCGTGCTGATGGATGGGCGATATTAACGGTCCACCCCAGGGCGGGATTCATCTTCGGAACAACAAGGCGTGGATCATTGGGGTCGTTATAAAGTCCCCAATTATACTTATCTTGCATGGCATCAGGTTCCTTGATGACAGGAACCCTAACGCCGTTTTTCAACTTGGAAAAGAGCCGCAAATGCGGCTCGGTTGCCGATCTGAATGTCCGCAACGGGCTCGAAAGCGGACATTGCTGCGTCATCTTGAGTTAGCCGCCCGACGTCTCCGTCGATGACAGGACGACATCGTCTCTGCCGGGGAGAGCCGTTTTGGTCGTGGGTAGCTTTTTCACCAGACTGATCTTCGGCGAGGCGGGCCTGCGTCGGCGGCGTTCGCCGCGCGCCGCGCGCATCCGCGCCCTGCCGGACCGGCGCCTGATGGCCGAGGCCTATGTGCCGGCGCTGGCGGTCGAGGGCGGGCGCATCCTGTGGGTAGGCTGTCGCGAATACACCCTGGACGACTATCCCGCGCTGGAGGCGGGCGGCGGCGAGGTCTGGACCAGCGACATCGACCCGACGGTCGAACGCTGGGGGCGGACGGGCCGGCACCGCACCGGCGACGTCTGCGAGGCCGACCGCCTGTTCGCCGACCTGAGCTTCGACGCCGTCGTCTGCAACGGGGTCTTGGGCTACGGCGTCGACAGTCCCGAACAGCAGCAACGCGCCCTGGCCGCCCTGGCGGCGGTCCTGAAACCCGGCGGCCGGCTGCTTCTGGGCTGGAACACGGACAAGATCGACGACCCCGTGGCCGCCGGGCTGACCGCGTCAGACTTTGCGGCCTCGCCCCTGGGCGGCCAGCCGACGCGCGTGCGGTTCGACGCCGTGACCCATGTCTATGACAGTCTGAAGCGGGCGGCCTGATCCCCGGCCAGTCGGCCTCAGCCCTCGTCGCTGAACGGCGGCGGCAGACGCCCGGCCTTGAAGAGGATGGTCGGATGCTCGTCGTAGTCGCCCATCTCGGTGTCGGCCGAGACGGCGAAGGCGACGACGCCGAGACGCAGGGGCGCCAGGCGCTCGGCCTTGCGGCGCGCCTCTTCGGCGTCCTTGCATCCGACCTGCGGCTCGGCGCGAAGGCCGGAGCCCTTGCCCTGAACATAGGCCTGGATGATGTAGACGGTTTCGCTTGCCATCCGTCCCCAAGGGGCCTGTTCGCCGCCGGGGTCAACCGCCTTTGATCGGGGCGCGATCCTAGATGGCGCCCATCGCCAGGAAGGCGCGGCCGGCGGCGAAGTCGCCCGCCTCGAAACGGGCCTCGGCCACGCTGTCGTCGCGGAACAGGAACTCGATGACGAAGCTCTCGCGCGGGTCCAGCTGGGCGATGGCGTCGGCGGCCTCGGCCGAGAAGGTCCAGGTCTCGCCCTGACGCACGCCCTCGCCCAGCAGGGTCGGTTCGGCGGCCTGGGCGGCGGCGGCGAAGAAGACGCTACGCACCGATTCAGGCGGCAGACCGCCGCCGGTCAGCCAGACGCGCGGCGCCTGTTCGCGGTCGCGCATGACCAGCCGCGCGGCATAGGGCCGGGGGCGCCCGAGGAAGGAGACCACCGCGATCGGCGTCGTCGCCGTCGGCCCCGTTCCCGCCAGACCGAAGCGCACGGGCGAGCCGCCCGTCGCGCTGTCCTGCACCAGGCGCCAGCCGACCCCCTGGCTTTCATAGCGGTCGCCGCGCCAGGCGGATCGGTCGCCGGGAAAGCTCATCCGGGCCGCGCGCGACCAGCCGGCGAAGCCCGCCTGCACCCGCGCCCGCACCCTGTTCAGATCATGGTCGTCGCACCGGGTTCGCGCCGCCTTGGACTGGGCCCGGCCCGCCGCCGCCGTCAGATCCGCCGCCTGGGTTCCCGCCCGCAGAGCCGCGCCGCGCGCCTGCAGCGCCGCCGCGTCCAGGGCCGCGATCAGCTGCGGCTCGAACAGGTCGCATTTCTGATGCGCCGCAAGCATGAAGACGCGGTCGTAAAAGGCGTCGGTTACGGCCGCGCGCGCCGCGCCGACCGGCATGGCCAGCGTCGCCAGCAGGGCCGTCACGCCCAGCATTCTGCTGGCGGATCGGGGGGAAAAGCCTATCCTCATGCGCTCGACCTTAGGGCCGCAAGGTTCCGGTCCCGTGTCCAATCAGGGTTAGCGATTTGCTTCTTTCCACCGATGTCTGGGCCGGCGCCCTGATCCGCCGCGCCGAACTGGAAGGCGCCTACGCCACCGTGGTCAAGAAGGGCGACGCGCGCGGCGGGGCCGTGATCGTCAAGGCCTACAACACCGCTGACCGCACGGCGCGGCTCTATACCGAGGCCGTCGGCCAGGACGGCGAACCCCTGTGGATCCAGCCCGTCGTCAGCGACAGCGAAAGCGAGCTGGACGCCTTCATCGAGCGCCAGCGCCGCTACGACCCCGACCTGTGGGTGGTCGAGATCGAGGACCGCCAGGGGAGACACTTCCTGACGGAGAAGGTGCAGGAGGGGTAGCGAACGCACGTCTTCCCCCCCATTCCATGGGGAGGTGACGCGGCGCTGAAGGCGCCGTGACGGAGGGGGCGGCGGCGCCCTGCCCGAGTTCGCGCTTCAGACGGCCGCCGTCGCGTCGCCCCCTCCACCACTTGGGGCCCCCTCCCCACAAGTGGGGAGGAACAGAGAGGCGTCCCTCCATATCTAACGGGCCTCAAGTAGCGCGAAGCGCGGTAGGCTCAAAAGGAATGCCCTCAAGCAGCGCGAAGCGCGGTAGGCCCCGGAATAATGCCTAACCGCGCGTTCACCGCGTTCGTGAACGGGACCGCAAGCGAGACGGTCGTAAACCGGCTTCATCGGGCCAGAACGGCCTGCGAAGTGGTGGACGGCCCATGCTGTTTCTCTTGAACGACGTCGTGTTCGACCTGGACGAGTCCTGCCCGGCTCCGAGCCATGACGTGCGGCGCTTCGAGAAGCTGGACTTCGACTATGTGCTGGAAATGGGCTGCGACCTGTTCGCCGAGGACCCGATGCTGCACCGGAACGATCCGGCCCGCGCCCGGCGTCTGGCCTGGCTGATCGCGCACAAGACCGAAGGGGTGAACGCCGCCCTGTTCGCCGCCCCCGACGCGGGATGCGCCCCCGAACTGGTCGAGCCGCGCTTCTGCGCCCTGCCCGAGATGATCATGCGCCAGCTCCAGGCCCGCGCCGCCCACGGCCGTCTGAGCCCCGTCGCCGCCGACAAGGCCGTCTGGGGACGCATGGCGGCCTGACGCCGCCCCCCTTCCCTGACACAACATCGTTCGCTATCCCTGGGAGACTTCGCCACAGGGACCGTCGACGTGAACCGTTTCAATCACTTACTGCAAAGCTTGCGCCGAGGCGCGGCCGTCGCGGCCCTGTCCGCCCTGACCGCGACCGCGGCGGGGATCGCCCCGGCCCACGCTGGCTGGCTCAAGGCGGAAAGCGAACGGTTCATCGTCTATAGCGACGGCGGCGAGGCCAAGCTGCGCGCCTTCGTCCAGGAGCTGGAATCCTACGACCGCTTCATGCGCTCGCGCATGGGGCTCCAGGTCGATGAGGCCCCGCCGCGCAAACTGCCCATCTATCTGGTCGGCTCGCGAACCGGCCTGACCAAGGTCCGGCCCGACCTGCCCGAGAGCGTCGCCGGCTTCTACATGGCCACGGACGAGGACATCTTCGGCATCGCCATCCGGGACCAGGACGTGGACACGCTGAAGCACGAATATGCGCACCATTTCATGATGCAGAACTTCTCCTATCCCTATCCGGGATGGTTCGTGGAGGGGTTCGCCGAATACTACGCCACGGTCGAGGTCGAAAAATCCCGCATCCTGGTCGGCAAATACAATGAGAACCGCGTCTACTGGCTGCAGGCGGCGTCGTGGATGCCGATGTCGGAACTGCTGTCCAAGCGGCCGCTGCAGTCCAGCCGCAACCGCGAGACCTATTATCCGCTGGCCTGGCTGCTGACCCACTGGTTCCTGGGCAACGCCGACCGGCAGAAGACGCTGGACGTCTATCTGCGCGACGTGGGCGCGGGCGGCGATCCGGTCGAGGCGATGGAGCGGGCGACCGGGCTGCCCCCCCTCGAACTGCGCCGCACCCTGCGTCGCTACATGAGCGGGCGAATTCCCTATCAGGGCATGACCGTGACCTATCCGCCCGCGCCGATCACGGTGACGGCGCTGCCCCGCTCGGCCGACGACCTGCTGCTGCTCAACCAGCGGCTCAAGATCGGCGTGGCCGACGACAAGCGGGCCGCCACCGCCGAGGAGGTGCGCCGCGCCGCCGCCCGCTATCCGGACGATCCCCTGGCCCTGCTGGCCCTCGGCCACGCCGAGCTGCATTTCGGCGACCCCGCCGCCGCCGAGGCTCCGCTGCAACGCCTGCTGGGGCTGGAGCCGAACAACATCGAGGCGTTGCAATACCTGGCCCGCGCCCGATTGAAGGCCGCAGACGACGCCGACAGCCCGGAAGACGCCGACCGCCTGCACGCCGAAGCGCGCGGCTTCCTCGCCCGCGCCTATCGCGCCGACGACGCCGACTACGTCACCCTGCTTCTGATCGCCGAGAACCGGAACGGCGGCGAGGGCTATCCCAACGACAATGACGTGGCGGTGCTGGAACAGGCCTTCGCCCTCGCCCCGCAACTGGCCGAGGCGCGCTTCAACCTGGCCCAGGTGCTGATGATCAAGGACCGCAACGCCGAGGCCGCCACCCTGCTTGAGCCTCTGGTCAACGATCCGCACGATCGGTCCCCCGCCGCCCGCGCCCTGCTGTTGCGCGCCAGAGGAGTCAGCGAGGCCGAGGCCGAGGCCGAGGAGGCCGCGACCCTGAAGAAGGGCGAGGCGGAGGGCGAGGACCAGCCGACCGGAAACTGACCCCGACGGTTTTTCTTCCCGTCCACGCGACCGCGAGGACGCGGTCGGACGACCCGCACGGCCACCTGATCGAACGGTGAGGCTAGAAGAGACCGAACAGGAGGTGGACCGCCGTGGCCGCCAGAACGATGACGCCGAAACCCGCCGCCAGGCAGAGGGCCGGGTGAATGTCCCGCTCCATGCGGACGGGCGGGACCTTGGCCGGATGAACCGGAGCCATGTCGTTTCCTTTCCCTTGCGGCGACGGACTCATGGCCCGGCGTCTCGCGGAAACGAGGATGCCCCTAAAAGCCCCGCTTCGCGAAGGGTCTTTCACGGCATCGTGACAATCGACTTTCGGCGCGCCTCGCGCTAGTTGCGCGACCATGTCGAAACTCACGCTCGCCGAAGAGGCCGGTCGCCGCCGGACCTTCGCCATCATCGCTCACCCGGATGCGGGCAAGACGACGCTGACGGAACACATTCTGCTGGCTGGCGGGGCCATTCGCGCGGCGGGCGCCGTGCGGGCGCGCGGCGAGAACCGGCGCACCCAGTCCGACTGGATGAAGATCGAGAAGGAACGGGGCATTTCTGTCTCGGCCTCGGTCATGACGTTCGAGCACACCACGTCCGACGGCGTGGCCAAGATGTTCAACCTGCTGGACACGCCAGGCCACGAAGACTTCTCGGAAGACACTTATCGCACCCTGACCGCCGCCGACTGCGCCATCATGGTGCTGGACGCCGCCAAGGGCATCGAGCCGCAGACGCTGAAGCTGTTCGAGGTCTGCCGCCTGCGCGACATTCCGATCATCACCTTCATCAACAAGCTGGACCGCGAGGCTCAGGACCCGATGGCCCTGCTGGACGAAATCGCCAGCCGCCTGCAACTGGACCCCGCCCCGATCTGGTGGCCGGCCGAGAGCGGCAACCGCCTGCGCGGCATGGTCGAGGTCGCGACCGGCAAGTTCCAGCCCTACACCAAGAAGCCCGCCGGCGCCGCCGAGGACCCCGGCCACCCCGAAGCCCTGCCCCTGGCCGACGCGGCGCAATACTTCGAGCCCGGCGAACACGAGGCCCTGATGGAGGCCCAGGAACTGGTCGAGGCGGGCTATCCGACCTTCAACCGCCAGTCCTTCCTGGAAGGCCATATGACGCCCGTGCTGTGGGGCTCGGCCCTGCGCCACTTCGGCATCGACGAACTGCTGGCCGCCATCGGCGAATGGGCGCCCCCGCCCAAGGTCATGCCCGCCCGCAAGGAAGCCCCGCCCGAGACCCGCAACGCCCCCGCGCCCGTCGAGATCGCGGTCGAGCCGGGCGGCGCCGAAGTCACCGGCTTCGTCTTCAAGGTCCAGGCCAACATGGACCCCAACCACCGCGACCGTATCGCCATGTTCCGCATGGCCTCGGGCAGCTTCAAGCGCGGCATGAAGCTGAAGGTGCAGAACACCGGCAAGCAGTTGTCGGTGAACGCCCCTATCATGTTCTTCGCCAGCGACCGTGAACTGGCCGAGGACGCCTATGCCGGCGACGTCATCGGCATCCCCAACCATGGCGTCCTTCGTGTGGGGGACAGCCTGTCGGAAAGCGGCATGATCCGCTTCGCCGGCCTGCCCAACTTCGCCCCGGAAATCCTGCAGCGCGTCCGCGTCAAGGACCCGCTGAAGGCCAAGCACCTGAAGAAGGCGCTGGAAGGTCTGGCCGAGGAGGGCGTGACCCAGCTGTTCCGCCCCGAACTCGGCTCGGACTTCATCGTCGGCGCCGTCGGTCAGCTGCAGTTCGAAGTCATGGCCGACCGTCTGGGCGAGGAATACAACCTCGACGTCATCTTCGAACCCTCGCCCTACGCCGAGGCCCGCTGGATCGCCGGCGCCACGGCCGACCTCGACGACTTCGCCGGCAAGTACCGCCCGCAGATGGCCGTCGACATCGACCAGGCCCCGGTCTTCCTGGCCAAGTCCAGCTGGGAAACCGGCTATGTCGCCGAACGCTTCCCGAAGATCGCCTTCACCAAGACCAAGGAACGGGGCTAAAGCCCCGTCATCCCGAAAGCGGCGCAGCCGCTATCCGGGACCGCCGGAAACGCCGTCGCCCGCCCCTATTGCCGTCATCCTCGGGCTTGACCCGAGGATGACCGCGGTGGCAGGAGCCGAGCCCCTCAGACCGACCTCGCCGGGCTGACCTCTCGCTCCGGGGCGATCTCGAACCAGCGCATGAAGAACTGCATCAGCGGCCCGTTGGCCAGGGCGTAGAGCAGCGTGCCGACGCCGGCCACGCCGCCCAGCAACCAGCCGCCGCCCAGAACCGCGACCTCGATCGCCGTCCGCGCCCAGCCGACCTTCCAGCCCGTGATCCGCACCAGACCGGTGGTCAGGCCGTCGCGCGGACCGGGGCCTAGCCCCGCGCCAATATAGGCCGCCGTCGCCGCGCCGTTCAGCACGATCGCCGCCGCCAGGAAGGCGATCCTCAGCGCCAGCCCTTCGATGGGCGGCAGGGCCCACAGGGCGACGTCCGCCGCCGTGCCGATGACCAGCACGTTGCAGATCGTCCCGACGCCCGGCTTCTGGCGCAGCGGGATCCAGACCAGCAGCACCAGCAACCCGACCAGATTGACGACCAGCCCCAGGCTCAGCCCGGTCAGTTCCGACAGGCCCTGGTGCAGCACGCTCCACGGATTCAGGCCCAGATCGGCGCGGACCATCAAGCTCAGAGACGCACCGTAAAGCAGCAGGCCGATTTGCAGTTGGGTGAAGCGGCGTATGAACATGACGCCATACACGCCATATCGCCCTGGTTTCACAGGCCGTTTTAACGACGACGGGCGGATGTGGCCGCCCGCCCACATGCCGCCTTTTCTAATCCGCGCGCCTTTCCAGCCCGAAGGTCATGGCGAACATCAGGACGCAGACCGCGCTGGAGGCCGCCAACGCCAGCCCCGCCGAGTGGTCCAGCACGACGCCGTAGCTGAGGGGCGCCGCCGCCTGAAGAAAGCGCGCCGGGGTCAGGATCAGGGCCTGACGGGTGGCGTAGTTCTCCTTGCCGAACAGGTGCAGCGGCAGGACGCCCGAGGCCACGGACAGCAGGCCGTTGCCCGCCCCCTGTCCCAGGGCCACCGCCCCGGCCAGACCCTTGCCGCCGAACCAGGCGACCGCCGCGCCCAGCGGATGCAGCAGGGTGGCCAGCCGCAGGACGGAGACCGGCGAGCCCTTGCCCGGCGCAAGAAAGGACAGCAGCCGCACCACGACGGCCGAACCCGCCATCAGGCTGGCCGCCAGCGCCGCCTCGGCCGGGTCCAGCCCCAGCCGTCCCAGCAGGCGCGGCAGGTGGGCGCTCAGGGCGGTGGCGATCCACCAGGCCCCGGCGAACAGGACCGCCAGCCGGATCATCCGTCCGTCCCAACGCACGCCCCCCGCCTCGGCCGAGGGTCGCGGCCCGGCCCGCCCGTCCGGCAGCAGGGTCAGATACAGCGGCAGGCAGACCAGCAGATGCAGGGCCGCCCAGCCGAAACAGGCCCCGCGCCAGCCCACCGCCTCGATCATCGCCAGGGTCAGGGGCCAGCCCAGAGCCCCGCCGAAGGCCCCGATCAGGGACACCGCCGTGATCGGCTTCTTGGCGTCCTCGCCGTGAATGGCGACCAGGACGGCGAAGGCCGGCCCGTAGAAACCGACGCCCATGCCGACCCCCAGCATCAGGATCGACGCGACCATGCTGACCGGCCCCTGGGCCAGGCCCAGTCCGCCGAGGGCCAGGGCGAAGACGACCGAAGAGACAGCCAGCACCTCGCGGCCGCCGCGCCGGTCGACCCAGCGCCCGCCGAAGGGACTGAGCCCCGCCGAAATCAGAAAAGCCCCCGACAGGCCGGCGAACACCAGGGACGGCGCCGTCCCGGTCCCCGCCGCCAGCGGCTCGGCCAGCACGCCCAGAAGGTAATAGCTGGAGGCGAAGGCGACGATCAGGCCGAAGCCGAGGACGGGAACGAACAGGCGGTGAGCGGAGGACGACGACATGGCTGGGTGTCGCCGCATTGCCGCCGCGACGAAAGCGACCTATCGGGAGGGGCATGTTCGAAAACCTCACAGCTTCCGGCGCGGCGCCCTCGCTGAATGCGCTCCGCGCCTTCGAGGCCATGGCGCGGACCGGCAGCGCCACCCAGGCGGGGGCCGAGCTGAACGTGACCCACAGCGCCGTCAGCCGTCAGGTCAAGGCGCTGGAGGCGCAGCTGGCGGTGCGGTTGTTCGAGGGGCCGCGCCACGACCTGAGCCTGACCCCGGCCGG
Organism: Brevundimonas sp. 2YAF1; assembly: GCF_052114745.1. NCBI lineage: Bacteria > Pseudomonadati > Pseudomonadota > Alphaproteobacteria > Caulobacterales > Caulobacteraceae > Brevundimonas > Brevundimonas sp. 2YAF1. The sequence continues at coordinate 31,945 of NZ_JBFRFI010000002.1, forward strand.
CCGCGACCTGCTGCCCGGCCTGACCGCCGCCTTCGACGGCGTCGCCGCCGCCGTGGCCCAGGCGCGGGGCGAGGGCCAGGACCTGCATGTCGCCGTCAACGCCAGCCTGGCGGTCAAATGGCTGATCCCGCGTCTGGCCGATTTCGCACGGCTCCATCCCGAGGTGCGGGTGCATCTGGTCGAACTGGCGCCCCACGCGATCAGCCGCCGGGGCGCCGACCTGGTGGTGCGCCTGCTGGACGCCGGTCGGATCGAAGCCCTGGGCGGCGAGAGAATCATTGCCAACGCCATCGGACCGGTCATCGCCCCCTCGCTGGCGGGCGAGGATGCGCGGGCAGCGGCCCTGAACGCCCCTCGGCTGGAAGCCCGCACCCATATGACCGGCTGGAAGGACTGGTCGGCGCTGGGCGGCCGGCGTTCGACGGCCGCGGCCGACCGACCCGTCGCCCACCTGCATTTCGCCCTGGACGCGGCCCTTTCGGGATGGGGCGCCGCCGTCCTGCCCTGGGCCCTGGCGGCTGAGGCGGTTCAGGACGGAAGGCTGCTGGCGCCCTTTGGCTTTGCGCCCGAGGGCGGCGCCGTCGCGGCCATCCCCGGCGCGGGCGAGGCGTCGCGCGCCCAACGGGCTTTCGTCCGCTGGCTGGTCGATCAGGGGCGCGCCATGCCGCCCGCCCCAGCGCCGAGTTGACTGCAACCTGAAGTTTTCCTGAACACGTCTTTCATCAGACACAAGGCCGTGGTTCTCTAGGGATCTTGCGGCGCTCGGGGCGCCGTGGAGTCCTTGATGCTCATCGCCGTCGTCACAACCGCGCTCGCGGTTCTGGGCCCGACCCAGACGACCCGGCTCGTCTCCTATGACGAGGCGGTGCGGTGCGCCGGGCTGGCCCAGGCGGCGTCGGAGTTGGAGGGCGGCGAGAGCCGTTACGGCCGCACCCTCTATGACGCGGCCCTCTACTGGTCCCTGGCGGCCATGCAGGCGGCGACCGCCGCCGGACGCGACCCGGTGGCGGCCGAAAACGACCAGACCCGCGCCCGACTCGATTCGGTGAAGCGACTGTCGGGGGGCGAGGCCGAGGCCCGCGCCGTTCTGCAACGCTGTCGCCAGATGACCCCGCGACTGGGTTAAGAGCGCCGTCTTTCCTCCCCATTCCATGGGGAGGTGGCGCGGCGCCGAAGGCGACGTGACGGAGGGGGCGGCGCTACGTTTTCAGGACAGGCGCTAATCACATAGCGTCGCGACGCCCCCTCCACCGCTCCGCGGTCCCCCTCCCCATGGAATGGGGAGGAAAGGTCAGCCCCGATTTTTTCACAATTACGCTCAAGTCGAACCCATCTGGCGGCGCTGCGTTTGCTTGTGCGTCTGCAGGATCGCCCTCGCGATCCCGAAGCGGGACGACGAAGGTCAGCGATGTTCGAATTCGGCAGGGATCTGCGACGGCTGTTCGAGAAGGCGCGCGACAGCGACGATCTCGGCTGGCTGGAGCTGATCGGGGTCGGTCTGGTCGAGGTCGAGGCGCGTCAGCAGACGGTCGACGCCGGCCGCGTCTCCTGCCCCCGCCCCTTCGACGCCGCTCTGCGCGCCTCGGCCCTGTGGCGCGAACACGCCCGCCGCTGCGGCGCCGCCCTGAGCCTGGACAAGGCCGAGGCCGCCGCCCGTGACGCGGCCCGCCACGCCCAGAACGACGATCAGGCCATCCGCGCCGCCCTGGAGCTGGTCCAGACCACCATGCTGGCCTTCGACCTGTGCGGCGGCCCGGACAGGATCGAGACGGCGCTGGCGCTGCTCAAGGCCCTGCCGGCGGCGCGACGCGGCGACACGGCCGGCGCGGTCGCGGCCCTGGAGGCCCGGCTGCACGCGCGGCGGGCGCTGATCGCGGGCGAGACCGCCGCCTTGCTGGACGCCTGCGCCCGGCTGGACGCCGCCCTGCACGGGCTGAGGGGGTCGCACCGCACGCTGGAAGACGATCTGCGGCTGGACCGCGCCGCCCTGTCACTGGAGGCCGGTCTGGCGGCGCGCGACCCGCGCCGGCTGGATCAGGCGGGCCGCGACCTGCGCGATCTGGTCGAGGGTGCCACGCCCGAACAGCGCCCTCTGAGCCGCGCCCGCGCCCTGGCCCTGTGCGCGGCGGGCATGGCCGCCCTGGCCGCCGTCGCCGACGATGCGACCGCCCGCGATCAGGCCCACGCCCTGTTCGACGCCGCCGCCGACCAGTTCACCCCCGACCACAGCCCGCTGGACTGGGCCGCCATCCAGGTGATGCGCGCCGAGCGCGAGACCCTGCCCCTGCTGGTGCTGGTCCAGGCCGAGGCCCTGACCGAGGGCGGCGGCCTGATCCTGGGCGCCCAGGCCCATGAGCGGCGCGTGGCGCAGGAGACGGAGCGGGCCGAGTCGATCGGCGACCTGTCGGCCCTGCTGGAGATCGAGTCCGGCCTGCGTCGCCGTCTGGGTCGCCCGTCCGTGGCCGCTACGCCGCTGGACTGGGCCGCCGACCAGATAGGCATGGCCGGCGTCGCCCTGGCCCGCGCCCGCTGGACCGGCCAGACGCCGCAGGGTCTGGGCCTGATGCTGACCGAGGCCGCCGAGACCGCCCACGAGCAGGGCGCGCCGGTCCTGGCCCAGCGCGCGCGGCGGCTGATCCCCCGCCCCCAGGCCGCCTGAGCCGACTTGCCGCAGCCGCTTGGCGCAAGGCCCGGCCTTGACCCAGCCCCATTGGGCGCCTAGCTGACGGACTTCTCTGAAAGGCCCTTATCGTGACCGATCAATCGACCGTCCAAGCTGCTGACCCCGTCCACGCCTTCATCGCCGCCACCGTGGCCGAGCATGACGTGGTGCTGTTCATGAAGGGCACGCCGGACTCCCCGCGCTGCGGCTTCTCCTCGCTGGCGGTGCAGATTCTCGACCACGTGGGCGCGGCCTTCGTCGGCGTCGACGTGCTGCAAGACGAAACCCTGCGCGACGGCATCAAGAACTTCACCGACTGGCCGACCATCCCCCAGCTCTATGTGAAGGGCGAGTTCGTCGGCGGTTCGGACATCGTGCGCGAGATGTTCCAGGCGGGCGAGCTTCAGGCCCTGATGGTCGAAAAGGGCGTCGCCCTCGGCGAAGCCTAAGCCCCGATGGCTCGGCCGCAGTTGATCCCGCGCGAGGACCGCGAGGTCTTCGTCGTCCCCCTGGACGTGCGGCCCGAGCACATCGACGAGAACAACCACGTCAACAACGTCGTCTATGTCGGCTGGCTGCAGGACGTCGGCACGGCCCACTGGAACGCGCGCTTCGACGAGGAAACGCGGGCCAAATGGTCCTGGATCGCCCTGCGGCACGAGATCGACTATCTGCGCGCCATTGTGCCCGGCGCGACCGGCGTCGTCGCCCGCACCTGGGTAGGCGATCCGCAGGGGCCGCGCTTCAACCGCTATGTCCGCATCGAGGACGGCGAAGGCCGCCTGTGCGCCCAAGGCGTATCGGAGTGGTGCTTGGTCGAAGCCAAGTCGCTGCGCCCCGCCCGCATCCCCGCGGAGATGCTGGGGCCGTTTTCGGCGTAACGGCTTGCTCTTTCCTCCCTGTTGCGCAGCAATGGGGAGGGGGACCACGAAGTGGTGGAGGGGGCGGCGCTATGGCTGACAGCATGAGTCACGAACGCGCGCGCAACATGCGACGCGCCCTCACGCCGCCGGAAGCGCAACTCTGGGCGCAGTTGAAGGGGCGCAAGCTGGAAGGGCTGAAGTTCCGTCGACAGCACCCTATCGGCCCCTACATCCTCGACTTCTATTGCGCCGAGCGAGAGCTAGCCGTCGAAGTCGACGGCATGATCCACGACGATGCCGATCAGGTCCGCCATGACGAACGGCGCACGGCTTGGCTCGCGGCACAGGGTGTGTCGATGCTGCGCGTCGCCTCATGCGACGTGCGCAACGATGTCGAGGGCGTCTTGAACGCGATCAGGAACGTGGCGCTCAAACGGAAAGCGTAGCGCCGCCCCCTCCACCGCTACGCGGTCCCCCTCCCCATTGCTGCGCAACAGGGAGGAAAGAGCAAGGCCTACAAACTGATCGGGTTCATCACGCGGACGGCGTCGCCCGACTGAAGACCCAGTTCGGCGTAGGTCCAGCTGACGACGACGCCTTCGCGCACCAGGGCGCGGCACAGGTCGGGCGCGCGGCGGATCAGGGTCAGTTCGGCCGGGTCGCCGTCCTTGATCTTGACCTCGAAGCTGGCGGCCTCGGTGCAACCGTTCGAGCCGACCACGACGTTCAGGTGCTGACCGTCGAAGTCGACCTTGCGGACGGCCTCAAGCGGTTCGGCCGGGGCGGCGACCACCTGATCGCTGACGCGAACCGTGACCTTTTCCCCGCCCTCGTTCGAATAGATGACGCAGCCGCCCAGCAGCGGCAGCAGGGCGACCGCGGCCGCGACGGCGCGCCGCATCAGCGACCGCTCTCGGCGGGGGCCGAGTGGATGACGCGGGTGGTCGGCTTTTCGCTGGCGATGATGATGCAGCCCGACAGCATGGGCGCGGCGACGGCGGCGACGGCGAGAGCGATGATAAGACGGCGCATGGATGTAATCCCCTTGTTTGCTGAGCCCAAACTGCCAGCGTCGCCGTTCGGGATCACGTGAATAATCGGAAAGGCGGGGTTGAACGAAATCGCCACAGTCATAGCTACTGTGACCGTCGCCTCCCCTGACCTTTACGAGACCTCCGCCATGAGCCTGTTGTTCGCCCCCCGCGCCGTCGGGCCGCTGATGCTGAAGAACCGCATCGTCGTCGCCCCCATGTGCCAGTATTCGGCCGTGGACGGCGTGCCCCAGCCCTGGCACGCCCAGCACATAGGCCGGATGGCCCTGTCGGGCGCCGGACTGGTGGTGATCGAGGCCACGGGGGTCGAGGCGGCGGGCCGCATCTCCTGGGCCGACACCGGCCTCTATACCGACGAACAGGAAGCCGCCTTCGCCAAGATCATCCGCGACCTCCGCACCTATTCGGACACGCCGATCGGCATCCAGTTGGCCCACGCGGGGCGCAAGGCTTCGACCAATCCGCCGTGGATCGAGCGCGGCGGCCCGGCCCCGGCCGACAAGGCGTGGGAGACGTTTTCCGCCTCGGCCCAGGCCTTCAAGCCCGACTGGCGCACGCCGACCGCGCTGGATCAGGCGGGCATGGACCGGGTGGTGGACGCCTTCGTGGACTCGGCGAAACGGGCGGATCGGGCCGGGTTCGATCTGGTCGAATTGCACGCCGCCCACGGCTATCTGCTGACCCAGTTCCTGTCGCCGCTGTCGAACGAACGGACCGACGACTACGGCGGGTCGCTGGAGAACCGGATGCGCTTCCCGTTGCGGGTGGCCCAGGCCCTGCGCGACGCCTGGCCCCGGACCAAGGCGCTAGGCGCGCGCTACAACGGCTCGGACTGGACCGAGGGCGGCATTACCGTCGAAGAGGCGCAGGTCTTCGGCCGGGCTTTGCACGCCATGGGCTACGACTATCTGCACCTGTCCAGCGGCGGCAACATCGCCACGGCGCGTATTCCCGGCGACCAGCTGAACTATCAGGTCGCCTTCGCCGAGGCGGTCAAGGCGGCGGCGCCCGAGGCCAATGTCATGGCCGTCGGCATGATCGTCACGGCGCAGCAGGCGGAGACCCTGCTGGCCGAGGGCAAGGCCGACCTGATCGCCCTGGCCCGCGCGGTGCTGGACGACCCCAATTGGGGCCACCATGCCGCCACAGCCCTGGGCGAGGCGGAGGGCCTGCCCGTCCAGTACGAACGGGCCGACGCCGCCCACTGGCCCGGCTATGCGACGGCGCGCGCCGCCTCGACCTGAGTCTCTTCTCGCGGCGTCGCCGGGACCACGGCGGCGCCGTTCGACAGGGCGTCGGCTTCCGGCTGGGGCCGCCCCAGCAGATAGCCCTGCACCTCGTTGCAGCCCTGGGCGCGCAGGAAGGCCAGTTGTTCGGGCGTCTCCACGCCCTCGGCCAGGACCGGGATCGACAGGCTTTCGCCGATGGTCAGGACGGCGCGGATGATGGCCCGCGACTGCGGCGCGGCGCCGTCCAGTTCGGTCATGAAGGAGCGGTCCAGCTTGATCTTGTCGAAGGGGAAGGCGCGCAGGGTCGACAGCGAGGAATAGCCGGTGCCGAAGTCGTCCATAGCGATGGTGACGCCCAGAGCCTTCAGCTGGCGCAGCACATGGGTGGTGCGCTCCATGTCGCTGATCATGGCCGTCTCGGTGATCTCCAGCTCCAGGCGCGAGGCGGCCAGCCCCGTCTCCAGCAGGACCTGATGCACCAGGCGCGGCAGGTCGACGTGACCCAGTTGCACCGGCGACAGGTTGACGGCGATGCGGTGCGGCTCGGCCCAGGCGGCGGCCTGTTTGCAGGCCTGACGCAGGACCCATTCGCCGATGGGCAGGATCAGGCCGGTCTCCTCGGCCACGGGGATGAAATCGGACGGCGGGATGTTGCGTCCCTCCTCGTCCTTCCAGCGCAGCAGGACTTCATAGCCCGTCGCCTTGCCGGTCTTGACCGAGGCCTGGACCTGATAGTGAAGCTCGAACTGTTCGTTATCCAGGGCCTCGCGCAGGGCCTGGGTGACGCGGCGACGCGCCCGCACGGCCTGATCCATGTCCGCCTCGTAGAAGCAGATGTCGACCGTCAGCGACCCCTTGGCGCGATACATGGCCAGGTCGGCGTTGTTGATCAGGGTCGACAGGTCGTCGGCGTCCTCAGGCCACAGGGAGATGCCGATGCTGGCCCCGCACGACAGGTCGGCGTGCTCGATGGTCACCGGCTGGATGATGGCGGCGCTGAGACGCTCGGCCACGGCCAGGGCTTCGGCGCGCGAGGCGACGGACGCCATGGCCACGAACTCGTCGCCGCCTTGTCGGGCCACGAACTCCCCGGCCTTCAGCGCCTCGCGCAGGTGGTCCGAGATACGGCACAGCAGTTGGTCGCCGACGGCGTGGCCGTAGAGGTCGTTGACCTCCTTGAAGCGGTTCAGGTCCAGGGCGAACAGGGCCAGAGTCTCGCCCGGTTTGATCGTGGCGGTCTGGCGGTTCAGCCGTTCCAGGAAGGAAGCGCGGTTGGGCAGGCCCGTCAGGCTGTCGTTGCGCGCCAGATGGGCGATGCGGCGCTCCTGGGCCAGACGGGCGCGCAGGTCGCGCACGGCGTAGATCATGACCGCGCCCTCGCTGGCGGGGTCGCGCTTGGCCGACAGTTCGACCGGCAGGATCTCGCCCGAGGCGGTCTTCAGCGACGACTGCACCATGTCGCCGTCGGCCAGGCGTCCCACGTCCTCGGCCCAGCGCGCCAGGCTCTGGCCGATCAGCGCCTCGCGCTCCACGCCCACCAGCGTCAGCAGGGCCGTGTTCGCGCCGATGATGACGCCGTCGCGCTCGACCGCCATGCCGTCCACGCCGCCTTCGATCAGATGCTGCAGACGGGCCTCGGCCTGATGGCGAGACTGGCTGTCCAGGGCATAGCTGGCCACCCCGGCGCCGAGGACCAGAGGCCGACCCCCGCCACGCTGATGGCGATGATGTGTCGGGCTTCATTGCCGGTCGGGGCGCCCTCTATCGGCGCGAAGGGGGTGATCGTCAGGGCCGCCATGGCCGTGAAATGCAGGACGACGATGCCGAGAACCATGCAGGCGATGGCCTGCCAGCGCTCCCACGTATCGGTCGCCCGCACGGCCAGATGGAAGGACAGCGCCCCGAACAGCAGAGACCCCGCCACGGCGGCGACCACATAGGCCCACGACCATTCGATCGCCGCGTCGACGGCGAAGGCGGCCATGCCGATGAAATGCATGCCCGCGACGGTCAGGCCGAACAGCAGGCCGCCCAGAACTGCGGCGGCGCGCGGGCGTTGCGCCACCGTCACCAGGGCCGCGCCGCATCCGACGATGGCCACCAGCAGCGACAGGCCGGTCAGGTCCGGCTCATAGGCGACCTGCACGCCGGGCTCATAGGCGAGCATGCTGACGAAATGGGTGCACCAGACGGTCGCCCCGCCCGCCAGGGCGCCCAGGAAGACCCAGGCGGCACGCGTTCCAGACTGCGTATGGCGGACCCGCTTCAGCAGGCTGACGGTGATCCAGCTGCCCAGAATGCAAATCAGGGCGGCCAGGGCGACCAGCGCCGGATTATGGGCGGAGGTCAGGCAATCTACGATACGCATGGAAACCGGCAGGGGGACGCTACAAAGGGGAGGACCGCCTCTCTACCGGCTTAACTATTAATCCGCAGTCGCCCGGAATGGCTAACGAAGCCTTGCCCCGAGAACGCCGGTCAGGAGGCCCCGCTCGGCTTGCCGTCCTGGCGCATCATATAGGGATTGTTGACCGAGACCTCGGCGCCCGGCGGCAGGCCCAGTTCCTCGAACGTCCACTGCAACTGCACCCCCTCGGCCTTGGGGTCGGTGCAGCGGTCCTCATCGACCCGACGCAGGGTGATGACCGCCGAGTCGCGCAGGCGGGTGATGAAGGGTTTGACGTCGGCCTTGCTGGTGCAGCCGTTCGAACTGACCCAGAAGACCGCCAGATCGCGCGTGAAGGCGGCCGCGTGGATCGGCTCCAACTGGCCGGGCATGCCGGCGGTGCGCACGACCGGTTCGCCGCTTGTGGCGCAGCCTGACGCCAGGACGGCGAGGGCGGCGACGGCGCAGAGGGCGATGGTTCGTCTCATGTCGGCCTTCCGGGGCGGATCGTATCCACCCGGTCAGAATGCCCCGCTTCCTCCCCCAAGGGAACAGGCGATCCTGAATAAGAAAGAAGCCCCGGCTCGCGCCGGGGCTTCCATCAACTCTATCGTCGAACGCCTGAAATCAGGACGAGTAGTATTCGACGACCAGGTTCGGTTCCATCTTGACCGGGTACGGCACGTCGGACAGTTCCGGCACGCGGACGTAACGGACCGAGAAGCCGCGATCGCCCAGTTCCAGGTAATCGGGGATGTCGCGTTCCGACGACTGCTGGGCTTCAAGCACCAGAGCCATGCTGCGCGACTTTTCCTTGATCTCGACGACTTGGCCCGGCTTGACGCGGTACGAACCGATGTCGACCTTCTTGCCGTCGACGGTCACGTGGCCGTGGCTGACGAACTGGCGAGCGGCCCAGACGGTCGGGACGAATTTGGCGCGGTAGACGATGGCGTCCAGACGCGATTCCAGCAGACCGATCAGGTTTTCCGAGGTGTTGCCCTTGCGGCGGCCGGCTTCATCATAGATGGCCGAGAATTGCTTCTCGGTGATGTTGCCGTAGTAGCCCTTGAGCTTCTGCTTGGCCTTCAGCTGCAGGCCGAAGTCCGAGACTTTCGACTTGCGGCGCTGGCCGTGCTGGCCGGGGCCATACGAACGTTTGTTGACCGGCGACTTGGCGCGGCCCCACAGGTTTTCACCCATGACCCGATCGAGTTTGTACTTGGCGCTATGGCGCTTGGACATAAGTCACTCTTCATGCTGATGCGGCCCGGCCCCTCCCCGATTGGAGCGGCGATCTCAACGGCGGTCCACGCATCGTCCGTAGTCAGTTCGCACCTCGGGCCGAGACCCGATGCGAGAAAGGCGGGCTTATGGAGCCACGCCCCCCTTTCGTCAAGGCCGGCTCAGGACTCCGGCGTCCAGACCAGGGCCTCGCCCTGCTTCGTCACATGTCCTACACCCGGCCAGGGGAAGTGGACGGCGTAAATCCGCGTCTTCTGTTCCGCAGCGCGTTCCAACAAGGCCCTGCGGCTGTTCTGGGCCGTCGGGGCGTCGCCGTCATAGGCGATGGTCCAGTCGGGCTGCTGGACCGAGATCACCGAATGGTGGGCCGTATCGCCGATATAGAGCAGGCGCTGATCGCCGGACGCGACCTCATAGGCGGTGTGGCCCGGGGTGTGGCCGTCGACCGGCACGGCCCTGATGTTGGGCGTCACCTGCGCCCCGGGCTGGAAGGGCTGAACCTGGGGCGCGATCGTCGCAATCAGACCGTCCTTGTCGGTCTTCGCCTTCAGCGCCTGCCACTCCGCCGCCGTCATGCGGACGACGGCGTTGGGAAAGGCCAGGGCGCCCGAAGTCGTCACCAGCCCGCCGATATGGTCGCGGTGCCCGTGCGAGATCAGGATATCGGTGATCTGCGCCGGCGCGACGCCCGCCGCGCGCAGCGAGGCGATCAGCTTGTTCTCGGTGCCCAGTTGACCGCCAGCCCCCGCGTCGAGCAGGACCACGCGGTCGCCGACGCGCAGCAACAGGGGCTGGAGCGACAGGTCAATCGTCTCCGTCGACAGGCCAGCGTTGGTCAGAACGGCCGCGACCTCGGCCTTGGTGCGGCCGACGCCGAAGACCGTATTGTCGTTCGGCGCCCTGAGCACGCCGTCGCGCAGGGCGTAGGCCTGAAGCGCGCCGATGGTGAAGGGATGCACGTCGGCGCTGGCCGCGACGGCCGGGGCCGCCAGCGCGCCCCTGTCCGCCTGCTTTTCTCCCGCATGCGAGCAGGCGGCGATAAGAACCGCTACGGCGGCGACGGCGGTCAGGGAGGCGGGACGGGTCATGGCAGGTTTCCGGGGAAGCTTGGCTTTATGGGGATGCTAGGACGCCGAGCGCGAGACGCAAGCACGGACCGAAAACGAAACGGCCGCCGCCCCTTTCGGAGCGGCGGCCGTTGAATCACGCGTCAGCCCTTGGCGGCGTTCGCGCCGAGCCTCAGCCCTTGGCGGCGGCGAACAGGTCGTTGACCTTGTTCCAGTTCACGATGGACCAGAAGGCGGCCAGGAACTCGGCGCGGCGGTTCTGGTACTTCAGATAGTAGGCGTGCTCCCAGACGTCGGCGACCAGCAGGGGCGCGCCCTTTTCCTCGGCGAAGTCCATCAGGGAGTTGTCCTGGTTCGGCGTCGAGATGATCTTCAGCTTGCCGTTCTGCACGATCAGCCAGGCCCAGCCCGAACCGAAGCGGCCGAGGCCGGCCGCGTTGAAGGCCTCCTTGAAGGCGTCCATGCCGCCCAGGTCGGCGTCGATGGCGGCGGCCAGCTCAGCCGAGGGCGCGCCGCCCTGACCGACCGGAGCCAGGCCGTCCCAGAAGAAGGTGTGGTTCCACACGCCGCCGGCGTTGTTGCGCACGGCGACCGGCAGGGTCGACATCTTGGCGAACAGCTCGTCGAACGACTGGCCCTCGACGCCCGCGGCCGCGACGGCCTTGTTCAGGTTGTCGACATAGGTCTGATGGTGCTTGTCGTAGTGGAAGCCCATCGTCTCCTTGTCGATGGCGGGCTCCAGCGCGTCGTGGGCGTAGGGCAGCGGGGGCAGGGTGAAGGCCATGGGGAGCGTCCTCTTCGGGGTTTCGAATCGTCTGGCCCCTATCTAGGGCCGCGCACGAAAGACCCAAGCCCTTACGGCGGCGTTTGTTCAGTTTTTCAGGTCGGAACCCCCGCGAGGAATGGGCGTTTTTCAAAAAGCGCCCCCTCGTGGTGAAGGAGGATGCCGTGCCCGTCCGTTCATCCCGCCGCCTGACGCTCCTCTCGGACGCCGAAGCCGAGACCCTGCGTCTGCACCTGCTCGAGATCGTTCCCCGGCTGGAACGCCGCCACCTGCTGGATCTCGCCGACACCCTGCACGACGCCGCCCGCGAGCGGCGGGACGATGAACTGCGCCGCTTCGACACGAGGGTTTGAGACCCGCTTTCCTCCCCATTCCATGGGGAGGTGGATCGGCGGCGACAGCCGACGAGACGGAGGGGCGCGGCGCCGCGTGGCCCTCCACCGCTTCGCGGTCCCCCTCCCCACAAAGTGGGGAGGAAAGCAGAGCGTCGATCAGCCCGCGTGCAGTTCCTGCTTCACCCGTTCGGCCAGGGTCTTGATGTCCAGCGGCTTGGGCAGGAAGGAGACGCCCGTCTCGTCCTGCAACAGGTCCGAGAAGTCGCTCTCGGCATAGCCCGAGATGAACATGACCGGGGCGTCGCCCAGGAAGGGCCGCGCCTTGCGCAACAGGGACGGACCGTCCAGCCCCGGCATGATGACGTCAGAGATCATCATGTCGATCTGACCCGCCCATTCCTCGGCCAGGATCAAGGCTTCCTCGCCGTCGGCGGCCTCGATCACCTCATAGCCGCGCTGGCGCAGCAGGCGGGCGGCGATGCCGCGCACGGCGGCCTCGTCCTCGACGAACAGGATGCGGCCGGCGCCCGACAGGTCGCGCGGCGCGGCCTTGACCACCTTCTCGACCACCGGCGCGGCGACCAGTTCCTCGGCCGAGGCGGCGGGCAGGAAGATGCGGAAGGCGGCGCCGGCGCCGTCGAGGTTGGTCACGCAGATATGGCCGCCCGCCTGCTGGACGATGCCATAGACGGTGGCCAGCCCCATGCCGGTGCCTTCGTTGACCGCCTTGGTGGTGAAGAAGGGCTCGAAGATCTTGTCGACCAGATCGGCGGGCACGCCCGGCCCGGTGTCGGACACCTCGATCAGGGCGATCTCGCCGGACGCCTCGCGCCAGCCCATGTCGCGGGCCTGGGCTTCGGTCAGACGGCGGGTCTTGATCGTCACCACCCCCGCGCCCGGCTCGACCACGCCGCGCATGGCGTCGCGGGCGTTGACCGCCAGGTTCATGACGGCGGTTTCCAGCTGGCTCTTGTCGGCCAGCACCAGCGGCATGTCGCGGCCGTAGTCGGTCTCCAGCCGCACGTCCTCGCGCAGCAGGCGGCGCAGCAGGACGGCGAATTCGCCGACCAGTTCGCCCAGATCCAGCCGCTCGCGCCGCACCGTCGACTTGCGCGAGAAGGCCAGCAGCTTGCGCACCAGATCGGCGGCGCGGATGGCCGTCTGGCGGATCTCGTTCAGCCCTTCGTAGGAGGGATCGCCGACCGGGTGCCGTTCCAGCAGGCCGGACAGTTGCAGCTGGATGGCCGTCAGCAGGTTGTTGAAATCGTGCGCCACGCCGCCGGCCAGTTGGCCCACGGCCTGCATCTTCTGGGCCTGCGACAGCTGCAGCTCCATCGACTTCTGCGTCGTCACGTCGAACAGCCAGACGCGGCGGCGATCGCCCTCGGGCGCGACATAGAGGTGCAGGCTGCGGTCGGGATAGGCGCGCGCGACCAGTTCGATCGGACCGGAAGACCCGGCGGCCAGCTTGGTCTTGGCCTCGATCACGCCGGCCGGATCGAACAGGTGGCCGAAGGCGGCGTCGCCCGAGGCGGCGGGGCCGGTCAGCAGAGCCAGGGCCGCGTTGGAATCCTCGGCCTTGCCCGCGAACAGGTCGTCGCCCGCGATCACCGTCGAACCGAAAGGCGCGCCGGCGGCCATGGTCCGGGCCTCGCCGCTGACCTTGGCGGGCGCGGCAGGGGCGGCGTGGTGCGGCACCGGCAGGACGGCGTCGGGCGCGGCGCGGACCAGGAAACGCCCCTGCCCCGCCTGACCGATCAGGACCTCGATCTCGCGGGCGCCGATCTGGACGATGGCGCGGCCCTGATGACCTTCGCGAGCCTGGGCGAAGGCCATGTAGAGGGCTTGCGCCGACTTGCCGCGCGGCAGCGCCGTGACGGCGCCGTTCTCTTCGGCCCAGGCGCCGTTGTAGGCCAGCACCTGACCGGACGGCCACACCAGGGCGGCGGGCTCGGCCATGGCGTCCAGCATCTCGACCGCCGTGTCGCCGCTGGCGCGGCGCACTTCGGCGCGACCGAAGGCGAACAGCCAGATCAGGGCCGTGGCCCCCGCCGCGAAGATCAGGATCAGGCCGGGCGCCGTCAGGGCGTTGGTGCGAAACGCCGGATAGACCATGGCCGCGACCGCCAGGGCGAAGCCCAGCGCCATCAGCACCAGCAGCGGATCAAAGGTCGGACGGCGCGTCGCCGCCGCTTTCGGCCGGGAAATCGTCATGGCGTCCTGCCCGCGCGAATCAGTGGTCGTCAGCATATCGAAGCTCGGTCGTCCGCCCTAACGGGGGCGTTCATCATCCCGACCCGCAGATGGCAGGGAGCAAAGATCGTCATCCCGGCCCGAGCGTCGCGCAGCGATGCGGAGAACCGGGACCGCCCAAGACGCGACATCGGCGGCAGCGTTTCTTGCGGTCCCGGACAGCGGCTGCGCCGCTTCCGGGATGACGAGGAGCCGATCACCGCCGTTTCCGCTCCTGCATGACGAAGCCGATCACCCGCGCCGCCGCCTCGAAATGTTCGCGCGGAATGGTGTCGTCCACCTCGACCGCCGCATAGAGGGCGCGGGCCAGGGGCACGTTCTCGATGATCGGCACGTCGTGTTCTTTGGCCACTTCCCGGATGCGCAGGGCCAGGGCGTCGACGCCCTTGGCGACGCAGATCGGCGCGGCGTCGCCCTGATCCGGCTCATAGCGCAGGGCCACGGAATAGTGGGTCGGGTTGGTGACGATGACGGTGGCGTTCGGCACGGCCTGCATCATGCGCTGGCGGCTGCGCTGCATGCGGATCTGGCGCAGCTTGGCCTTGACGTGCGGGTCGCCTTCGGACTGCTTGTAGTCTTCCTTGGTCTCTTCCTTGGTCATCCGCATCCGCTTGGCGAAGCGGAACTTCTGCCAGATAAAGTCGGCGCCGGCGGTGAAGGCCAGGAAGATCAGGGCCGAGATCATCAGCGCCCCCGCCAGATCGCGCGCGAAGGGCAGGATCATCGCCGGGCTCATGGCGGCCAGGTTTTCCAGCTCGCGGGCGTGCGGCTTCAGCACCCACCAACAGACGGCGCCGATGGAGACCAGCTTGAGGAAGGTCTTGATGAACTGGACGATCCCGTCCGGGCCATAGATGCGCTTGAACCCCTGCATCGGGCTGAGCGCCGACCACTTGGGCTTGATCTTCTCGGCGGTGAACAGAAAACCCGACTGGGCCAGGTTGCCGCCCACCCCGCCGATGACGACCGCCAGCATCAGCGCCGCCAAAAACGGCGCGACGGCCCAGAGAGCGCGGACGCCGATCTCGATCCCCGCCCCGGCCTCCAGGCCGCCGATCATGGCGTGAGGCGACGCCAGAAAGGGCAGCAGGTCTTCCGCCATCTGCTGCGAGAAATAGCCGCCGCCGATCAGCAGCACCGCCACCGCCCCGGCCAGGGACATGGCCGCCGCCACGTCCGGCGACTTGGCGACGTCGCCCTTCTTTCGGGCCTCCTCAAGCTTTCGCGGGGAGGCCTCTTCGGTTTTGGACTCGGGGTCGGCGCCTTCAGCCAAGGCTGCCTCCCGTGAACACCCTCGCCATCGCCTGATAGCGGTCGATGAAGATGGTCCCCATCACCCCCAGGCTGAGGGCGAAGACCGACAGGCCCAGCAGCACGCTGAGCGGCGCGGCGGCGAAATAGACCTGGAAACTGGGCATGACCCGCGCCACCAGTCCCGAGGCCAGGTTGAAGATCAGGGCGAAAACCAGCACCGGCGCCGCCAACTGCACCCCCAGCATGAAGCTCTGGCCCAGGGTCTTGACCGCCAGGGCGGCGAAGTCGGCGGCGATCAGCGGCTTGGCCGGGGCGATGGCCTCATACGACCCCAGGATGCCGGCGATGAACAGGTGATGGGTGTTGGTGGCGAAGATCAGCGTCACGCCCAGCAACATCAGAAAGGCCGACAGGGTCGAACCGGGCTGGGCCTGCAGCGGGTTGGCGGTCTGGGAAAACCCCAGCGTCGTCTGCATCGAGACGATCTCGCCCGCCGTCGTCAGCGCCGTCATGAAGCTGCGCAGGATCATGCCGATGGCCAGGCCCGTCACCACTTCGCGGATGATCCAGCCCGCCATGCCGCCCAGGGTCGCGGGCAGGCCCGGCAGCGTCCCCGCCACCAGCGGCCACAGCACCAGCGACAGCAGCAGCGCCAGCGACAGGCGCACGCGCGGCGGCACATAGTTTTCGCCGATGCCAGGAATGGTCATCAGGATCGCGCCGACCCGCGCGAAGATCAGCCCGCCGGCCCAGACCTGATCGGCGGTGGCCCAACCTTCCATCTATGTGGGCTCCACGTCGGACCTACATCCCGGCGATGCGGGCGGCGATCTGGCGCATGAAGGCTCCCAGCAGCGCCCCCATCAGCGGCAGGAACAGCAGCAGGCTGACGAAGATGGCGATGATCTTGGGCGCATAGACCAGGGTCTGCTCCTGGATCTGCGTCAGGGCCTGAAACAGGCCGATGCTCACGCCGACCACCAGACCGACCACGAGCACGGGCGCGCACAGCTGAATCGTCAGCCAGATGGCGTCACGGCCCACATCCAGAACTTCCGCGCCGTTCATCAACCACTCCCGGGAACTCGGCAGAAAATGCCGACAGGATGGTTAACAGGCCGTTTAGGAAAGCCTCGCGTGACAAATCCTTCTCCCCTTGGAGAAGGTCGCGGGCGAAGCCCGACGGATGAGGGGTGGCGACGCCCCCAACCGTCATCGCAGTGATCCGCTGTTGCGAGACCCCTCATCCGGCCCTGGCGGGCCACCTTCTCCCTCAAGGGGAGAAGGAAGCACTCGGTAACGGCTGGATTGATCGCCCGGTCGGGCTATATGGACACGCCATGACCGACCACGCGCACAAACCCTCCGTCTCGCAGGCCGAAGCCGAAGCCGCCGTCCGCACCCTGATTCAGTGGGCGGGCGACAACCCCGACCGCGAGGGCCTGCTGGAAACGCCCAAGCGGGTGGCCAAGTCCTATCGCGAGCTGTTCCAGGGCTATGAGGTCGAGCCGCGCGAGTATCTGGAGAAGACTTTCGAGGAGGTCGGCGGTTACGACGAACTGGTCGTGCTGAAGAACATCCGCTTCGTCAGCTTCTGCGAACATCACATGCTGCCGGTCGTCGGCGTGGCCCACGTCGGCTATCTGCCGACCGACCGGGTCGTCGGCATCTCCAAGCTGGCCCGCGTGGTGCGCGGCTTCGCGCGGCGCCTGCAGATCCAGGAGAAGATGACCTCCGAGATCGCCACCTCGATCCAGGAAGTCCTGCGTCCCCACGGCGTCGGCGTGGTCATCGAGGCCGAGCACAGCTGCATGACCATGCGCGGCGTCGACGTCCCCGGCGCCAGCCTGACCACCAGTTGCCTGCTGGGCTCGGTCCGCGAAGACCCCCGCACGCGGGAAGAGTTCCTGCGGCTGGTGCGGGGCTAGGCCTCCACGCAAACTCAGCGTCTCCTCCCCACGCGTGGGGAGGGGGACCGCGAAGCGGTGGAGGGGGTGACTCGACGCCTGACACTCAGGCGCTGGACCGGATGACGCAGCGCCGCCCCCTCCGTCTCGTCCGCTACGCGCCCGAGCCACCTCCCCATCGCTGCGCGACAGGGAGGAAAGAAGCCCGCCAGTCTCTCCCCTGCCCCGAGCGACGGCGGCCCCGCCCTTGCATCGCGCTCCCCCGAAGGAGCCTTCGTCATGGGCTGGAGCGCGTTTTCGTCTCGGAATGAGCCACCGCCGATCATGCGCGGCGGGTGGCTGGACGCCCTGCGCTTCATCGTGGCGTCGCTGATCATCCTGCATCATTTCCAGGCGTCGGCGCCCATTCCCCTGGCTGAGAGCGTCCACCCGGTGTTCGAGCGGGGCGGCTTCCTGCTGACCAACTTCTTCCTGATCGACAGCGGCTATGTGCTGATGCGGGTTTACGGCGCGGCGGTCGGCGGCGGCCGGATGTCCAAGACGGACTTCTTCCTCAAGCGGTCGCTGCGGGTGTTTCCAGCCCACCTGATCATGGGCGGTCTGCTGGTCGCCATGGTGCTGCTGGCCACGGCCGTCGGTCTGCCGCCCAGCCATCCCGAGTGGTTCGCCTGGGATCAACTGCCGGCGCAGCTGACGCTGCTGCAGTCGTTCGGCGTGCCCGGCGGTCTAGGCTGGAACGCGCCCAGCTGGTCGATCTCAGCCCTGCTGGGCTGCTACCTCGCCTTCCCCTGGGTGCTGCGCGGCCTGACGCGGGTCGGGCCGTGGCTGGCGCTGGGGCTGGTCGTGGTCGGCTATCTGGCCGCCAACGAACTGAGCTGGGCCATCCTGAACTACCCCGTCTATCAGATGCCGCTGGGCCTCGGCATCTGGCGCGCCCTGCCCCTGTTCGTCCTGGGCATGGGTCTGGCCTGGTTCGCGCAAGGCGTCTGGATCAACCCGCGTCTGGCCGGCTGGGCCCTGCTGCTGGCGGCGGTCGCCCTGCCGGTGGTGCAGTATTTCGACAAGAACGCCCTGATCTCGCTGGCCTTCATCTCCATCATCATCCTGGCGGCGGGCGCCGTGCCGGTGACCAGGCCGTCGAAACTGATCGAGCAGGCGGCGATGGTCTCCTTCGCCATGTTCATCTCCAACGAAGTGGTGCGCATCGGCTGGTTCGGTCTGGCCGAGGCGATGGCCAACAAGCTGAGCCTGGGCGAGGCCTGGCGCTGGGGCCTGTGGGCCATGGGCGTCGGCGCGGCCTTCGTCTTCGCCTTCCTGTTCCACTACGCCGTCGACAACCCGATCCAGAAACGCATCCGCGCCGGGCTGAAACGGCGCGGCCAGGTCCAGGCGACGGTCAGCGAGCCGGTGATCTCGCTGGAGGGGTAGGCGACGGCCTGGGTCCCGGGTTCCGCTACGCGGCCCGGGGATGACGGCATGGAGAGAGTGACCTCACCCCGCCGAACCGATCAGATGCAGCACATTGCCGTCGGGGTCCTTGAACCAGGCCAGACGCATCGTCCCGCAAATGTGGATGTCGCCCTCGTGCGGCAGGGCGTCATACTGTTCGAAGACGATGCCCTTGCCCTTCAGCCAGCCGACGATGTCGTCCAGCTCGACGCCGACGTACCAGCTGACGGCGTTGGCCTGATTGGTGCCGGCGAAGTCGGATTTATAGACCGTCAGCCAGGTGTTGCCGGTGCGGTAGCCCAGCATCCCTTCCATCGAGGTGTCGGCCAGGTTCAGCTCCAGCACGTCGGAATAGAAGGCTTTGGCGCGATCCAGATCCTTGACCGCCACGATGGCCGAGGAGTTCTTGTTCTTGAGCATGACGTCTCTCCGTGATCAGGAGAGAACCGTCGAGGCGGGGGTTCGATCCATTCGAGGCCGCCCGCCTTTCCTCCCTGTCGCGAAGCGATGGGGAGGTGGCGCGGCGCCGTAGGCGACGTGGCGGAGGGGGCGACTCCACGTCAGCCGTTTGCGCCCTCCCTCCACCACTTCGTGGTCCCCCTCCCCATTTCATGGGGAGGAAAGAGGAGGCGTCGCCGTCAGATCGGCATCCGCAGGATTTCCTGATAGGCCGAGATGACCTGGTCGCGGACCGCCATGACGGTTTCCAGCGAAGCCTCGGCGGAGGAGACGGCGGTGACGACGTCGATCAGGTTGCCCTGGCCCTGGACCATCTGGCTCATCTGGGTTTCGGCGCCGCGCGTCTGCTGCGTCGCCTGATTCATGACGCCTTGCAGCAGTTCGGAGAAGCCGGGGCCTTGCGTCGCCGCGGCCGCGCTCGGGGCGGCAGGCATGGCCCCGCCCTGAACCGCTGCATAGGCCTTGGCCGCCATCATGGGATTC
The DNA here is from genome assembly GCF_052114745.1 of Brevundimonas sp. 2YAF1. Classification (NCBI taxonomy): domain Bacteria; kingdom Pseudomonadati; phylum Pseudomonadota; class Alphaproteobacteria; order Caulobacterales; family Caulobacteraceae; genus Brevundimonas; species Brevundimonas sp. 2YAF1. The sequence goes on from NZ_JBFRFI010000002.1 coordinate 51,373, forward strand.
ATGGCCTAGGCTCTCTTATTTCTTGATGATGTCGAGGGTGCGGGCTTCCATGTTCCGCGCCGTCTCGATGACGTTGAGGTTGGCTTCGTAGGCGCGCTGCGCCTCGCGCATGTCCATGGCCTCGATCAGGGTGTCGACGTTGGGGCGCTGGACATAGCCCTCGGCGTTGGCCGCCGGGTGGGTGGGGTCGTATTCCAGACGAAAGTCGCTCTGATCCGGGCGGACCTCGGCCAGGACCACGCCGGTCGCGCCGTCGACCTTGCGGGCCTGGAACACCGGGGTCTGGCGGCGATAGGGCTGACCGCCGGCGACATTGGCGGTGGATTCCGCGTTGGCGATGTTCTCGGCGATGATGCGCATGCGCGACTGCTGCGCCTTCAGCGCGCCGGAGGCGACAGCCATGGCGGTGTTGCGCGGCGTGACGGGACGGCCGTTGACGGGATCGGGCATGGCTCAGTCTCCTCGTTCAGGCGCCGGGCTTCTTGGCGGCCATGCGGATCATCTGCATGGACTTCTGGTAGAAGCCGATGGCGGCGTCATAGGCCATGCGGCTCTCGGCCATCTTCAGCATCTGCTCCTCGACCACGACCGAATTGCCGTCCAGCGTGGTCTCGGAGTCCGGCGTGCTGACGGACTCGAAGCGCGCGGCGTGGCCCGGGGGGGCGATGTGGCGGGCGTTGGTGGCGACCATCTTCAGCCCCCCGCCCGTGCGCAGGGCCTCGGCGAAGTCGGTCGGCGTCTTCAGATCGCGGGCGACAAAACCCGGCGTGTCGGAGTTGGCGACGTTCTGGGCGATCACGCGCTGACGATCGTCGAGCCATCCGAGACGGCCCTTGATCTGGTTCAGCAGCGGAATGTCAGTGACGGACACGAAAGGCCCTCGAACGGTTGATCGGCAGAAAATGCCGCCCTCATGGTTAATATTCAGTATCCCTAAACGCGCCGTTAACCACGAGGCGCGAAACGTGCGGGCGAAGGGGCGCACCTGTAGGCGCCGGCTTCCCTTCGTCTGGGGCCCTCTCGCATGAATTTTCTCGACCTGTTCCGGGCGGTGTTCGGCCTGGCCATCACCCTGGGCCTGATCGGCCTGGCCGCCTGGGCGACGCGCCGCTATGCGCCCAAGGTTCTGGCGAAGTTCCAGGCCGAGCGCGGCGCGCGGCGGCTGCAGGTGATCGAGACCCTGGTGCTGGACCCCGCGCGGCGTCTGGTCCTGGTGCGGGTGGACGCCGAGGAGCGACTGATCCTGCTGGGCGAGGGCCGCGAACTGATCGAGCCGCGCGGCCCTGCGATCCCCTCGGGAGAGGTGAAATGAGCCGGTCCAACGCCTCTCAGCAAGATGAAGCCCTCCCCCTCGAGGGGGGAGGGTTGGGTGGTACGCCGGAGACGCCAACGGTCACGCCTCATGCGCGCCGCCTTCAAGCGCGGCGTACACACCCCCATCCCCGCCCCTTCCCCCCTCGAGGGGGAAGGGAGAAGGTGTTCGGCCTGCCGACCCGCGCCGAGCTGAAACGCGCGGCCCTGCTGTCGCTGATCACCACCCTGCTCTGCCTGGCCTGGCCGCTCGGCGCCCTGGCTCAGGAGGTCGCCCGCTCCGGTTCGGCCATCAACATCGACCTGGGGACCGGCGCCGGCCTGACCCAGAGGGTGGTGCAGTTGGTCGGGCTGATGACCGTGCTGTCGCTGGCGCCGTCCATCGTCATCATGACCACCAGCTTCGTGCGCATCATCGTGGTGCTGAGCTTGCTGCGGACCGCCCTGGGCATGCAGCAGTCGCCGCCGAACGCCGTCCTGGTGTCCCTGGCCCTGTTCCTGAGCGCCATCGTCATGGCCCCGACCTGGCAGGACGCCTATGATTCGGGGGTCCGCCCCCTGCTGGATCAGCAGATGGAACTGCCTCAGGCCTTCGATGCGGCCTCCGAACCGGTGAAGACTTTCATGCTGGCCCAGGTCGACCGCAACGACCTCGCCCTGTTCACCCGACTGTCGAAAATCGAGCCCCCCAAGGAGCTGCAGGAACTGCCCCTGCGGGTGGTCACGCCGGCCTTCATGATCAGTGAATTGAAGAAGGCCTTCACGATCGGATTTCTTCTTTTCGTTCCGTTCCTTGTGATCGATCTGGTGGTGGCCAGCGTGCTGATGTCCATGGGCATGATGATGCTGCCGCCGGTGGTGGTCAGCCTGCCGTTCAAGCTGATCTTCTTCGTGCTGGTGGATGGCTGGCGGCTGGTCGCCGGAAGCCTGGTCGAGAGCTTCCAGAGAGCGTCCGGCGGGGGATAAATCCCCAGCCTCAGGGGCTTTCAAGCTCAGCCGGGCTTGCCAAGCTGCAGCAAACGCGTGTTGATCCTCCAGTCTTCGTCCGGGAATCGGGCGACCACCTTTGGGAAACCCTCATGACCACTCAAGCCGAACTGATCGCCGCCGTCGCCAAAGACGCAGGCGTTTCGCAGGCCGACGCCAGCCGCGTCCTCGACGCGATCGTCAAGAACATCCACAAGAGCCTGGTTTCGGGTTCGGACGTCCGCATCTCGAACCTGGGCGTGTTCGACACCGCCGAGCGCGCCGAGCGTGAAGGCCGCAACCCCGCCACGGGCGCGACCATCAAGATCGCCGCTTCCAAGGCTGTGCGCTTCCGCGTGTCCAAGCCCCTGAAGGACGCCGTCAACGGCTAAGCCTTCGGACCCGTCTGGGTCCATGGCGCTCTGCCCTACTCGCGCACCGCGTGACGAACGTCAGAGCGCCGGCCCCTCAAGCAGCCGAGCACCGCGTGCGAGGCGTTAGGGGCCCCTCTTAAAAAGAGAAATGTCAGGCGGCTCCGGCCGCCTGGGGACGGGCGGGGGTCGCAGCGCGATCTCCGCCCGTTTTCTGCCCGCCTGTCTTTTCACGGAACTCGGCCTTCGTGGCCGCGATCCAGCCGGCGTAGGTGTCGGCCCCAGCGCTGAGCGCCGCGAAGTCCTGCGGCCGGCCCGAACCGTCGGCCCCGTCCAGCCCGGCCAGGGCGATGCGGATCGCCCCCGCCGAACGCGCCTTGTCGGCGAAGCCCGAATAGTTGCGCGACAGCCGGTTCACCCCGCCCGCGTCGCGCGCCAGCGAATAGCCGACGCCGGCGCGGATCAGCCGGTTCTCCTCGTCCGCCGTCAGCGGGATGACCCCGTCCTTGAACCGGTCGCCCAGACGCTGCTCGTAGAGGGCGGCGGCCGCGCCCCACTGCTGCTGCTTCCACAGGATCTCGGCGCGCACGTCGCGACCGGCGGGCGAGGCGTCCTTGCCCAGAATCTCCAGCGCGTGGTCGTAGCGGCCCAGTTCCATCAGCGCCCGCGCCTCCAGCGCACGGCGCTCGATATTCATGGCCGTGGGCAGAAGCGTGGTGCGCGAGCTCCACAGGGCCTGCAGCGCCTGTTCCGGCTGGCGGTTCATCAGATAGACCGCGGCCAGATTGGTCGCGACCTGGGCCTTGGCTACCCCGTCCAGACGGTTGTCGGCCTGGTATTTCAGCAGCTCGGCGGCCTGATCCAGCAGGTCGACGTCGATCAGACGCCGGGCCAGACGCCGCACCATCTCGTCGCCGTCGGCGCCGACCGGGGTCAGTTCGCGGAAGTCGAAGAACAGGGCCAAGGCTTGAACCGGCTGCAGGCCGTCGGCGGCGCCGTCGAGGAACAGGGCGCGGAAGGCGTTGTCGAGATCGGCCTGAAGCTGGCTGCCGCCGGGCAGAACCACGATCTTGCGGCCCGCCGCCTTCAGGGTGGTCAGGGCCTCGCGGTAGCGCCCCTGCGACAGGTAGAGCCCGCCCAGGCTGCGGATCACGGCCAGTTCGGTCGCGTCGCCGCGCCAGCGCCACTTCAACGCCTCCAGCTGGCCCGCCGCCGCATCGGGCTTCAACGCCCCCTTGGCCATCTCCAGCCGGATGACGCCCAGGCGGGCGGGGGTGGCGATCCCATCCAGCGGGGCGCGGGCCACGGCCTTGTAGAGGGCCAGGGCGCGCTCGGGCGTCTGGTCCAGTTCGAACAGCTTGGCCTGGACCAGACGGGCGGCCAGTTGATCCGGGGCGGAGATGCCGGGCTGGCTGAAGACATAGGCCAGCAGCTCGCGCGCGGCGTCCAGATCGCCGGTCTCGACCGCAGCCAGGGCGTGGGCCGTGCCGAAACGGGCGCGCCATTCAGGGGCGAAGCCGTCGACCACCCCGGCCCCGGCGGCGAAGCCCTGACGCGCGGTGGTCCAGTCGCCCCGCTGGGCGGCGATATAGCCCTGCCAGACCCGCGTGGACGGATCGCCCGCCAGAGCGCCGGACGAAAAGTCGGCCTCGGCCTCGGCCAGACGACCGATGGAGGCCCGGGCCGCGCCGCGCAGACCGCGCACCTCGGCCACGCCCTGCATGGCCGGGGTCTGCTTGACCAGGGCGTTCAGCACGCCGATCGCCTCATAGCCCAGCCCCGATCCGACCAGGAAGCGGGCCAGGGCCATGCGCGCCTCGATCGGGGCGCGCGGATCGCTGGCGGCGCGGCCGCTTTCCAGTTCGGCGGCTTCCTGAAGGGCGCGATGGCGGGCGCTGAAGCCGTCGGCGCCCGTTTCGGACCAGCCCGCAAGGATAAGCGCCGGGCGCGCGGCGGCGCGCGGCGCATGGGTCTCGCGGGCGGCGGCTTCCAGCCCCACCGTGGGCGGCGACAGGCTGAGGCCGCGCGGGCGCGACAGGGTGACGAGGTCGCCCTCGGCCTTGACCATCAGGTCGTCGGCCGGCGCCTCGACCGCCAAGCCATGAGCGGTGGGCAGCAGATTCAGTTCGACGGTGCGGCGACCGGTCCTCAGCCCCTTGCCGGGGGCCAGGGCCGTGACGGCGGCGAAACGGTCGCCGACCAGGGGATCGGTCAGCCAGACGGTCTTGGTGGCCCCGGCCATGCGCGCGGTCAGGGCGGTCTGGGCGCTGTCGTCGCGGTCGATCTCGACCCCGGTCACGGTCGGGGCGACGCCGCCCAGGGTGACGATCCAGGCGGCGCCGTCGGCGCGAGCCGAAACCGTCTGCCCTTCGCCTGCGGGAATGCGGATGGCGGTGAAATCAGGCCCGGCGGCCCAGCGCGCCTTGGCCGCGCCGCCGGCCTTGGCCGCAGCCGGCATGTTCATGCGGGCGGCGGCGTCGAACACCACCCAGACCGCGTCGCCGCGGCGGAAGACGGCGGCTCCGACCGGCGCGGCCCAGGCGAAGGTCAGGCGGGTCGTCTCGTCCTTGACCTCAGCGGTCACAGGCACGGCGCCGCCGGCAGGCACGACGGGGCGCTTGCCGCCGTCGGGGCCGGCGCCCGGCGCATAGAGGTTCAGCCAGACCGAGCCGTCGGCCGAGCCGGAGCGGGCGGCGGCCCCCTCAGCCAGGGTCAGGACCAGTTCGGTGCCGCCCGAGGCGGCGCGGGTCTCGACCTTCTCGACACCCTTGGGCGGATCGACTTTCAGGCGGCTGACGTCCGGCGCGGCGGTCGTGCCGATGCGGACGATGACGGCGCGACCGTCCTGACGCACCCGGGCGCGCGAACCGACGGCCCCGGCGAATTCGATCTTGGTGAAGCCAGTGTTGGCGCCGACGCGGATCTCGACCGGGCCGCTGCTGACGTTGGAGCCCTCGGCGTGCGGGGCCAGGGGCGCGAACACGACGACGCCCGCCGCGGCGGCCGCCACGGTCGTCTTCAGAACGCGCTTGCTGGCGGTTGCCCCGGACATACGCGCGCACCCTCGCGTGAAGGGCTTTAATCGCGGTTAACGCCGATTAAACGGCGCCGCTTGCACAACCTCCCCACGCAGGTAGGACAAAACACCCGCTTGCGGCGCGCGCGCGAAAGGCCGACATCGGCGGTATCGACGTCATGTCACGCCGTTTCCCAGGTGCTTTCCGTGTCCGACCCCGCCTATCCGCCCATCAGCCCGCTGAAGACCGGCCTCCGCTGCCGCTGCCCGCGCTGCGGCGTGGGCCCGCTGTTCCAAGGTTATCTGACCATCCGCAAGGAATGTTCGAACTGCGGTCTGGACTACGGTTTCGCCGACCCGGCGGACGGCCCGGCCTTTTTCGTCATGTCGGCGGTCGGCATCGTCGGCATGATCGCCTTCATGATCTTCGAGTTCAACGTCCACCCCCCGGTCTGGGTGCATTTCGTCGTCACCCTGCCGGTCCTGGCGCTGATGTGCCTGGGCGTGCTGCGGCCGTTCAAGGGCTGGATGGTGGCCGAACAGTATTTCCACAAGGCCGAGGAAGCCACCTTCGTCAGCGTCGGCAAGCATGGCGAGGGCTACGGCTGGCGCGGCCAGGCCGAGCGCGCCGCCCGCAAAAAGGCGCACGACGAAGGGTGAGCCGCCCTGCCCTTCTCCCCTTGCGGGAGAAGGTGGACGGCGGAGCCGGACGGATGAGGGGTTGCAGGACCGCGGGTCTTGCAGCCCTTTTTTCTGGCGTCGAGAGACCCCTCATCCGGCCCTGACGGGCCACCTTCTCCCGCAAGGGGAGAAGGGGCGACGTCGATTAGCGCACCACCCTCAGCGTCACGCCCACGGTGCGCGGCGCGCCGAGGAAGGCGCCCAGCGTGCCCGACTGGAAGGGCGCGCCGAAGGCCACCTGGCGATAGTCCTGATCGAACAGGTTCTTGCCCCACAACTCGACGCTCCAAGCCTCGTCCTTGGCCAGGGCCACGCGGCCGTCCACCAGCCAGAAGCCCGGCTGGCTCTTGGCGGGATCAAGGTCCGAGCCGGTGTTGTATTCCGACGAATACTTGGCCGCGAGCGTGACGCGGCCGGTCAGCCCAGCCACCACCGGACGCTCATAGGTTCCGGCCAGGGATCCGCTCCACAGGGGAGCGAAGTTCAGACGGCGACCGGCCAGCAGCGGCAGACCGGCGATGGGGTCATGGCCGTATTCCGTCTGGGCATAGGTGACCCCGCCCTGCAGCGACAGGCCTTCGACGGGCAGGAACATGAAGTCCGCCTCGACGCCCTTGGCCCGGACCTGCGGGATCGAGCGCACTAGGAAGGTGGTGCCGAGGAAGGTGTTGAGCTGGAAGTCGTCATAGGTCTGGCGGAAGGCGGCGGCGCCGACCAGCAGGCGATGGTCCAGCAGCACGCTCTTGACCCCCGCCTCATAGGCCTCGACGCTTTCGGCCGGGAAGGCGCGCGAGGCGTCGGGAACGAGGTTGGTCTGGCCCCGGTCCAGGTTGAAGCCGCCGTTCTTGCGACCGCGCGACCACGAGGCGTAGAGGCGCGTCGCCTCGGTCGCCCTGAACTCGGCGCGGGCCAGGCCGGTCCAGGCCTGGTCCTTGACCGTCTCCGACGACGTCAGGCCGTTGAAGGCCGGGTTGGACCAGGGCAGGCACAGGGTGGCGTTGGTCACGCCCTTGGCCAGGGCGGCGGCGCAGGCACGGCCGCCGTCGGTGTTGGTGTAGGCCGCGCTCATGTCCTTGGTCTCATGCGTGCGGCGCAGGCCCCCGGTCAGGGTCAGGCGGTCGGTGACGGCGTAGGAGGCCTGACCGAACAGGGCGGCGCTCTGCGTCGTCTGCCAGTAGCGGTCCCGCTGGCCCTCGCCCTCGACGAAACTCTGGCCGACGGCCAGGCCGGTCAGGGTCGAGACATAGGTCGGATCGCCCAGCGGATTGGCGCCCGAGCGCGACAGCAGACGGCTGACATAGGCTTCGTAGTCGGCGCCGTAGAACAGGCTGTCGCGACGGGTCAGCTTCTCGTCGGCCAGGAACAGACCCGCCGACCAGTCCAGACGCCCGCGTTGGCCCGACAGGCGGACCTCCTGCGTCAGGGTGCGGAAGCGGTTGGACCAGCTGCCGTCGTCGGGACGATAGGCCAGGTCGGCCGAGGTGAAGTCCCAGTCCTGGCTGATGACGCCGCGCCAGTCGCGCACCGCCGTCGTCGAATCCAGCTGCGCCCAGCCCAGGTCGGCGGTCAGGTGCAGGGCCAGCCCCCGGTCGCGGATACGGGTGTTGGTGTCGCGGTTCGACCAGGCCGTGCGCGCCCACGGATTCGGCGTCGCCGCCACCCCGCCGTCGGGCGCGAAGGTCGCCAGCAAGGGCGCCGTGCCGCCGGTCACCAACTGGACGCCGACGCAGCAGCGCTCGTCCCGCTCGGTCCAGTCGGCGGTCAGGCGGGCGCTCAGGTCGGGCGTGGCCCGCCACAGCAGTTGGCCGCGCACGGTGTCGTAATGCTCGGTCTGATCGTCGGTCGCGGTGCGCGGGCCGTCGCCCGTTTTCACGTCCGACAGGCCGTCGCGACGACGCGCGGCCACATAGAGCCGCCCGGCCAGAACCTCGTCCACGATCGGGCCGGTCAACGACACCGAGCCGCCCTGGGTCCCGTAATCCCCGAAGGTCGCCTCGCCCGCCAGACGCGGGGTGAAGGACGGCGCGGCGGTGACGACGTTGATGACGCCCGCCGAGGTGTTCTTGCCGAACAGGGTGGCCTGCGGGCCTTTCAGCACCTCGATGCGCTCGACCTCGCCGAGGTCGCCCAGGGCCACGCCGTTGCGCGGGCGATAGACGCCGTCGATCATGACCCCGACCGAGCTTTCCAGCCCCGGATTGTCGCCCACCGTGCCGACGCCGCGGATGCGGGCGGTGGTGAAGGTCTGGTTCGAGGTCGAGGCCACGATCAGGCCCGGCGTCAGGATCTGCAGGTCCTTGATGTCGCGCACGCCGACGTCGTTCAGCAGCGGCGGGCTGGCGACCGTCAGCGACAGGGGCGTCGCCGCCAGAGGGGCCTCGCGCCGCTGGGCCGTCACCACGATCTCGGACACCTGAACCGGCCCCTCGGTCGCCCGATCCTCGACAAAGCCCCCTTCGGCGAAGACGGGCATGGCGAAAGCGAGCACGGGCAAGGCGGCGGACGCGAGACACGCGGCGCGGACAGTGGACAACATGGAAGGAAAAACCGCTTGGCGGAGCGACGGCGCAAGGCCTTGTCGCGGACAGGATCGCGCTCTAGCAGTCCGGCTACGCCGTTAAAAGCCTTACCTAACGTCAACCTTCGTTGACTTTCAGGCCCGGCCCGCCATAGGGCCGGACGCGCAGGGCGCGAAACTGAGCTCAACCCGGCTGCGGTGGCGGTCGATGTCGTTGCGGACCGCGCCGCCGACCTTGCACAAGACGCCGAGGTCGCCGGCGGCGCCCATTTCATGCGCCGCGATCAGCTCCAGCAGCCGCTCCGCCTCAGCCAGCGAGGCCGGCTTCTGATCCAGCAGCCAGGCTTCCAGCACGTCCAGATCCGCCGCCAGCGCGCCGACGCAGACCGCAGCGTCGACCGTGCGCCTATTCCATTGATGCAGCAGCGCGCGCGCCGCCCCGATGGTCCATTGTTGCGCCATCACGCCCCTCCCGGGCGAAGCGTCGGGCGGCCGAGGCTTCCCAGATCCCGACGAAGGCCGTCAGGCTGACGAAAGACCAGGCGCCCCATTGCAAAGTGACCGCCGCCCACCCCAACCGCTCGTGAGCGAAAAAGGGCGCCAGATGGCTGAAAACGATAATCAGCTGAAATCCGGCACAGGCGACCAGCCACCAGCGACGACCGTGTTCCGCCAGCGCCCAAAGCGAGCCGAACAGGGCCACATCCACCAGCATCACACCGATCCGGAAGCCGTGGATGTCCCACGGCAACACCATCACCGACAAAACCTGGGCCGCCGTGAGGGCGGCCACGGCCAGCCGTTCGACCGTCTCGCCCCGCCATAGCAGCAGGGTGAAGGCGATCAGATTGGCAAGGATGAGGATGATCTGAACGGGATGCATGATTCGAAATCAGCCCGCGCGCCGACCGCTCCCGCCCAAGGCGGATCGGGCGGCCCGATCCGGGCGTCCTCTCATTGATCTGTCATCATCGACCACCCCTGCGGATTCGAAACTCACCGCAGGCGTTCGATCAGTTCGAGGACGGGATTGACGAGGGTGGCGCCGACCGCAGCGATGATCAGCCAGGCCAGAGACCAGCCGAGGATCAGCCACAGCAGGGAGCCCCCCAGCTTCCTGGGTCGGCGCCAGCCGCCCAACGCGACGTATCGATCATAGAGCGAACGCCGCATCCCGCCCCCAACCGACGTCAAAGGCGCCGCGGAGACAGCCGCAGTTGGCTCAACCGCAGCCGTGTCGGATAGGGTGAGCGTTTCCCCTGAGTAGTTTTCACTCAGGCGGCGCGCGGCGCGCAGGCGATCGGACACGCCCAGTTTTTCATAGGCGCGGTGCAGGTGGTTCTGGACGGTGCGCGGCGACAGGCCAAGCCTCTGCGCGATCTCCTTGTCGCCCAGGCGCAGCCCCGCCAACTGGACGACTTCCAGTTCACGCTGCGTCAACTTTGGGATAGGATATTCCTTTGCCACGCCATAGCGTTAGCGAGTTCCGGGTCCTCGCGTCCAGATGGTAAGAACGCGAACACGCACGCGTGAGGTCCGCTGCGGGACTTAACCGGCCAGGCTTCCCGTCACATCCAGCGTCGCATCGGCGTTCTCGACCACCGTGACGGCGCGCGTTTCAACGCCGTACTCGGACTTCAGCGCCGCCAGCCAACCGAACAGCGCCGCCGAGGTCGCGCCGGGCGCGTCGAAGGCCAGGCCCCCCTCGCCGTCGACCGACAGGGTCACGGCCAGCCCCCCCGCCTCGGCCGCGGTTCGGGCCGCCTGTTCAACGTCAGCCAGGGCCATCGCCGCCTTGGCCTCCACCGGCGCCCGACCGGCGAGGCCGGTCTCGATCCGGGCCAGCGCCGCCGTCGCCTCGACCCGACGTTCGGCCGCCGCCTCGCGCCAGGCACAGGCGGGGCGCAGCACCAGCAGCCAGACCAGGACGGCGGCGACCAGCAGCCCCATGGCCGCCAGCATCCGCTGCTCGCGCACCGAGCGTCCGTCCCACCACAGGCCCATCGAGGGGATCATCCGGTTCATCAGGCGCCTCCCACGCGGACTTCCGAGACGACCTTGCCCTGGTCGTCGACGGTGCTTTCGTCGGTCAGGGACATGCCCTTGGCCGCCATGGCCCGCTGCAGGGCGTCGAGGTCCTGATAGGCGGCGTAGGTGACGGTGGCCCGCACCCCGCCCTCGTCGGCGGTCAGACTGTCCAGTTCCGCGCCCTCGACGCTTTCGACGGCGGCGAACAGGGCGGCGGCGGCGGCGGTCGGTCCGCCCGGCGGCGGGGCGGCGGTCAGGCGACGCGTCGCCTCGGCCACGGCGTCGGCATTGGGCGCCACGTCGGGGAAGGCGCGGCGTGCGGCGGCTTCCGCCCGTCTTTCGGCATCGCGAGCGCCCCATTCGTCGTGACCGGCGGCGGCCAGGGTCAGGAGCAGCGGCGAAACGACCAGGGCCGCCGCCAGCGCCGCCGCCCGTTTCCAGCCGCGCCGGTCGGCCTCGATGCGCCGTCCGGCCCCGGCCAGCAGGTTGATCGGCGGGTTGAGGGCGGCGCCGGCCAGCAGGCGTTCGATCTCCTCGGCCCGGTCGATGCGCGCCACCGCCCGGCCGGCGGCGACAGCCTCGGCCAGGTCGGGCTGAAGGCTGAGCGCCAATTCGCGCCCGCGCAGGGCCAGGTCGGCGCCGAAGACGGCGGCGGTCAGCCTCCCCTCCTCCGCCGGTTCCGGCAGGATCAGACTGTCGGGGATCATGACGTCGGCGCGCAGGCCGAGGCTGGCCAGATAGTCGCCCCAGGTCTGCAGCAGCGGCCGCCCTGCCACGGCGACCAGCCGCCGCCCGCCCGGCGCGGCGACCGGCCCCAGGGCGGCGGTCAGCCGGTCGGCGGGCGCGGCCAGATCGTCGCGCAGCAGATGCAGCGCCGTCGTCGCCACCTGGGCGGGACTGCCCGAGGGCAACTCCAGCCAGCGGATCAGAACGTCGGCGCCGGGGACCACAGCGACGGTGCGCATCGGCTCAGGCGCAAAGCCGGAGCCCAGCTCCAGCACGCCGCGCGTCAGGACGGCGCCGTGCGCGTCCAGCGTCAGGCAGGTCGCCGGCAGGGCCGCCGAGGGCGGGATCAGGATCAGTCGGATGCGGCTCATTCGTCCAGGGTCCAGCGTTGGATGACGGTGCGCGCGGGACCGGCCTGAGGCAGTTCGATCAGGGCGGTGCGGACGGCGCGGCTGCCGCCGAACTCCACGTCCACGCGCAGGTTGAAGAAGCGGGTCAGGACCGTCAGCTGGTCCTGCACCGGGATCGGCAGTTCTACGCCCCTCATGGCCCCCTGCATCAGGAAGGCGTTGGCGTTGCTCCAGCCGCTCGCCGGCCGCGCGGCGATCGCGGCCCTGGCCGAGGCCAGGCTCAGCTTGCCGTCCGCCAGCATGACCAGAAGCGGCGCCTGCTCCGGCGTCAGGGTGTTGGGGTTGATCGGCGACAGGTCCGTGGTCGGCAGGGCGCAGAGGTAGGGCCGCAGCCGTGCATAGATTTCGGCGTCGACGCCTCGCACGGCGCGCAGCTCGCTGACCTCGGCCAGCAGGGTCCCGGCGGTGCGATAGGCTTGGCCGGCGTAGGCGGCGTCCTCGCCGCCTTGCGCGCGCGGCGTCGTGTCGGTGTCGATCCAGTCGGTCAGGGCGTCGGCGACGGCCCGCATCCGCCCCTCGGGCAGATTCAGCGCGCGGCCCAGGGCGACGAACTGCTGGATGCCCAGCGGCCGGGCGACATAGACCTCCAGTTGGCCCTCGACCACGCTGTTCAGGTTGAAGCAGGCCTGACCGTCGCTCAGGCGGGCGGTGATGCTGCCGTCCTCGACCGGGAAGCTGAGCACGCGGCCGTTCCAGTCGGGCTGGATCGGCGTCTTGACGGGATCAAGGTCGCGCAGGCGGTTGATCTGGCGCCGCGCCAGGGATTCAGCCCCCGCCGCATACCACTGGGCCTGGCTCTGCGTTTCCGCATTCATGGTGCGGCGAACCGAGAAGCGGATGTCGTCCAGCACCAGCACCGCCACCGCCGCCATCACCGCCACCAGCAGCAGGACGGTCAGCAGGGCCATGCCTTCGCGGTTTCGCAGACGCGCCTTCATCGCCCGCCCCCGACGACGAACAACTGGCGCACCGGGCCATAGCCTTCCAGCGTCAGGTCCAGACGCACGGCGTCCGGCAGAGGCCGATCCGGCGACGGGATGAAGCGCGGCGCCTCGGCGCCCTCGCTGATGAAGGCCAGGGTCGGGGCGCTGACGCCTTGATACAGGATCTGCGGCGGGCCGGGCCGGGCGCCGTCCAGATAGGGGTAGACCCTGCGTTCCAGCCGGTCCTCAACCAGCCGGTATTCGACCCTTTGCAGCGCCGCGCGCGAGCGGCCGTCGGGGTTGCTCCACCCCGCACGAACCAGCACCAGCAGCGGATCCCCCGGTGCCTCGGCCGCCAGGATGGGCGAGGTCGCGGGCTGGCCGTTGGCGGCGCGGACCCGGCGCGGCGCGGCCTGGCCCAGGTCGGCGCGCAGGGTCGCGCGCAGGCGCTGCAGTGCGGCGGTGCGGTCGGTCGAGGCCTTGACCGCGAAGCGGTTGTCGATGCTCTGGCTCAGCACCAGCACCCCCGCCGCCGCCAGCAGGGCGAAGATCAGCAGGGCGATCATCACCTCGATCAGGGTGAAACCAGCGCGGGATTTCATGACCCGACCGCCCGGAACAGGACGCGCTCGGCGGCCTGACCCTCGTCGTCGGAGACGCGGATGTCGATGCGCAGAATGTCGGGGTCGTCGGTGGCGGTGACCGCGCGGGTCCAGCGCCAGTCGCGGCCGGCCAGAGGCTGGCTTCCGTCGCTGTCGCCGGGCGCCGGGGCGGGCCGCGCCGTCATCGCCTCGACCGCCAGGTTCTCGGCCACGATCCCGGCCAGCGTCCGCGTCTCGGCGCGCGCGGCCGAGCGGGTGTTCTCGCCGCCGAGGTTCAGCAGGGCCAGCGCGGCCAGACTGAACACCGCCAGCGCCACCAGCAGCTCGATCAGGGTGAAGCCGGGCCGGTCAGCCATCGACCCGCACCTCGCCCGCCGCATCGACGGCGACGGTCACAGCGCGCGGGCCGCGCGACAGGGTCAGGGAGGCGGCGTCGGCCACGCCGGTCGGGTCGAAGACGACGCGCAAGGGCGCATCCGCAGGCTGACCCTCAGGCCGGGCGATGGTGTCCTCGGCCCAGGATTCGTCGCCGAAGGGGCCGTCTGCCAGGGGCGACCACTGGACGCCGTCGAAGCGGGAGAAGGCGTAGCCCTCGGCCGTGGCCTCGACCGCCACGGCGCGGTTGGTCAGCAGAGCCTCTTCGCGCGCGCGGACCAGCCGCGCGGCGAAACGCTCGGCCTCGTCGCCCACGGGCGGGCGCGGATCGGGCACGGCCAGCACCACGGCCCCGGCGGCGAGGCCGATGATGGCGACAACCATCAGCAACTCGACCAGGGTGAAGCCGGAACGCCGCCCGCGGCGCCCCATGATCCCGCTCATTCCGGCGGACGCCGGGATCCAGTGCTTTGGCTCCATAGCAATTCGACCCACTGGAAAGCCGCCAGTTGGCGCTCTCACTGGATCCCGGCGTCCGCCGGGATGAGCGGATGGTGAAATCAACCGCCGACACCCACCGCGAACACGCCCTTTAGCTCTGCCAGTTGCCGATGTCGGCGTCATTGCCCTCGCCCCCTTCCTTGCCGTCGGCGCCGAAGGAGAAGACGTCGAACTGACCGCCGTGGGCGGACGGGCGGCGGTACTGATAGGGGGCGCCCCACGGGTCTTGCGGCAGACGGCGGATATAGCCGCCCTCGCGGTAGCGTTCCGGCCGCGCCAGACCGGCGGGCGGCGCAATCAGGGCCTGCAGGCCGCTCTGCGCATCCGGGAAGACGAGATTGTCGAGGCGATAGGTCTCGATCGCCTGCTCCAGCGTCGAGATGTCGGCCCGCGCCTTGCCGATCATGGCCTTGTCCTGGGTTGGCAGGACGTTGATCGCCACCACCGTCGCCAGCAGGCCGATGATGACGATGACGACCATTAACTCGACCAGCGTAAAGCCCTGCCGGGCTTTACGCTGGAGGGCGCTATCGCAAGCGACGCGGTCGCTCGCTGCTTGAGCGCGAAGACGCGCGACCGTCGCAACCCTATCATCGTCATCCTCGGCCTTGTGCCGAGGATCCAGAAACGCGCTGGCCCCCGCATCGCGCGTCGCATTTTCGCCAGCCGACGTCGAGCGTCTGGATCCTCGGCACGAGGCCGAGGATGACGGGAAGGGAGAGCCAGGGTTCAGGTTCGGAAGGATCATCACGGCCTCTTTCACCCCATCGCCAGGGTGTTGATCTGAAGGATGGGCAGAAGGATCGACAGGACGATCAGGGCGACCACGCCGCCCATGACGACGATGATCGCGGGCTCTAAGAAGCTGAGCATGACGGCGGTGAAGGCGCTGAACTCGCGCTCCAGATAGTCGGCGGCGCGTTCAATCATCGGCTCCAGCCGGCCGCTGGCCTCGCCGGACGCGGTCATGTGCACCAGGATGGGCGGGAAGACGTCGGCGCGGCGCATGGCGGCGGACAGGCCTCCGCCCTCGCGCACGGCGTCGGCCATCATCTCGGTCGCGACGCGCAGCGCCCGGTTGGACACGGTGCGGGCGGTGATGGTCAGCCCCTCAAGCACCGGCAGGCCCGCCGCGATCATGGTCGACAGGGTGCGCGCCATGCGCGCCCCGTGCAGGTCGCGCGTCAGCCGCCCGACGACGGGCAGGCGCAGCACCCGTCGGTCCACCGCCAGCCGGAAGCCGGGATTCCTCAAGCCCGCGACGAAGCCGCCGATCCCGCCCGCCAGCAGCAGCAGGATCAGCCAGCCCCAATGGCGCATCAGATCGGACACCCCGATCACCGCCCGCGTCAGCAGGGGCAGGGTCTGGTTCATGCTGTCGAACTGGTCGACCACCTTGGGCACGACGAAGACCATCAGGGCCGTCACCACCCCCAGCGCCACCAGGGCCAGGACGGCGGGATAGACCAGGGCGGTGATCACCTTGCCGCGCACCATCTGGTCGCGCTCCAGACCATCGGCCAGACGCTCCAGAATGGGGCCGAGCGCGCCCGAGGCCTCGCCCGCCGCGACCGTGGCGCGGTAGAGCGGCGGGAAGGCCGCGCCCTGACGGGCCATGGCTTCCGACAGGCGCTGGCCCTCGACCACGCCCGCATGGACGCCCGACAGGATGCGGCGCACGTCGGGTCGCTCGGCCTGCAGCATCAGGGTGCGCAGGGCCTCGTCGACTGGCGCGACCGTGATCAGGGTGGCCAGCTGACGCGTGGTCAGAGCCAGGGTCCGCGCCGACAGTTTCTGGCGCAGGCGGGGGGCCTTGTCGCCCTCGCCCTTGGTCGGGGTCGAAACGCCCGAGGCGCGGCTGAGCGACAGGGTCATCAGGCGGCGGCGATCCAACGTCTTGCGCGCCGCAGCCTCGTCCGGCGCGGTCAGCACGCCCGCGACGGTTCGGCCCGAGACGTCCACGGCGCTGTAGTCGAAGGCGGGCATCAGGCGGCGCTTCCCAATGCTGGCTCAGGCAAGGGATGCGCCTCGGGCGTTTCCTGGCGGGTGACGCGCACCGCCTCCTCGACCGAGGTCACGCCCGCCAGCACCAGGGCGCGCGCGCGGTCCGTCAGGGTCCCGCCCTTGGGGAAGGCGGCGGCGATCAGGGCTTCCTCGTCCGCCTCGGCGGCGATCAGGCGCCGCACCTTGTCGTCGATCTTCAGCGTCTCATAGACGCCGACGCGGCCGACATAGCCGGTGTGGTTGCACGCGCCGCAGCCCTGCGCCCGCCAGACGGTTGCGCCCTCGGCCACGCCGGACAGGCGGGCCGTGGCGGCGTCGGCGGGTTCGGCCCGACGACATTCGCCGCACAGCCGCCGCACCAGCCGCTGGGCTACGATCAGCCGCAGGGTCGAGGCCAGCAGGAAGGGCTCCACCCCCATGTCGCGCAGACGCGTCACGGCCCCGGCCGCGTCGTTGGTGTGGACCGTGGACAGGACCAGATGCCCGGTCAGCGAGGCCTGAACCGCGACGCTCGCTGTCTCCACGTCGCGGATTTCGCCGACCATGACCACGTCCGGGTCCTGACGCAGAATGGCGCGCAGGCCCGCCGCGAAGGTCATGCCGACCTTGGGATTGACCTGGGTCTGGCCGACGCCGTCGATGGCGTATTCGACCGGGTCCTCGACCGTCAGGATGTTGCGCGTGGCGTCGTTCAGCAGCGACAGGCCGGCATAGAGGCTGGTCGTCTTGCCCGAGCCGGTCGGCCCGGTGACGAGGATGATGCCGTTGGGCTCGCGCAGGGCGTTGCGGAACGCCTCCAGCGCGACCGGGTCCATGCCGAGGTCTTCCAGCCGCAGATCGGCCTGATCCTTGTCGAGAATGCGCAGCACCACCCGTTCGCCGGCCCGCGACGGCAGGGTCGAAACGCGCACGTCCAGCGTCTTACCGCCCAGCGCCAAGGGGATGCGGCCGTCCTGCGGCACGCGCTTCTCGGCGATGTCGAGCCGGGCCATGACCTTGATGCGCGACACCAGCAGGGGCGTGATGCGCGGGTTCAGGCTGAGGCTTTCGCGCAGCACGCCGTCGACGCGCATCCGCACGACCAGGGCGCTTTCATAGGGCTCCAGGTGGATGTCCGAGGCGCCGGCGCGCACGGCCTCGGCGATGATGCCGTTGATCATGCGGATGACCGGCGCGTCGTCGGCCGAGTCCAGCAGGTCGGCGGCGGCGGGCAGGTCCTCGATCAGACCGTCGAGGCCCGACGGCATCTCCATCTGCTCGTCGCCCGCGGCGTTCAGGTCGCCGGCATAGACGTCGGACAGACGGCGGTCGAACTCGGCCTGATCCATGGCCTGAACCTGCAAGGGCCGCCCCAGCGCCCGGCGCGTCTCAACCAGGGCCAGCGGATCCGCGCCTTCGCGCAGACCGACCACGGCGATGTCGCCCGCGTCCAGCAGGATGACGCCGTTCCGCTTGGCGAACCCATACGGCAATGTCGGATTGACCAGGGTGATCATGGCGCTCAGCCCTGCGGGGAGGTCGGGGTCGCGGTCTGGGCGGGGGCCAGCGGCGAGATCGTCACCTCGCCTGTCGGCGCCGCCACGCCCGGCCGGGGGTTGTCCAGCGCCGAGGGCGCGACCGGCGGCTGGGCGCGCATGTAGTCGCGCAGCATCTCGTCCAGGCTGGGCTCGACGCCCGGCTGGGCGCGCATCTGCTCGCCGCGCATATAGCCCCAGCGGTCGGCGCTCAGTTGCTGGGCGTCGGCCGGGGTGCGGATGATGGTCGGGCGGATGAAGACCATCAGATTGGTCCGCCCGCGCTGACGGCTGGTCGACTTGAACAGGTTGCCGAGCACGGGGATGTCGCCCAGGCCCGGCACCTTGTCGACCGACAGGCGGTCGTTCTGATCCAGCAGGCCGCCGGCCACGGCGATCTCGCCGTCGTCGACCACGAGCGTCGTCTCCAACTCGCGCTTGTTCAGCACCAGATCGGACGCGCCCTTGGTCAGGACGCCGTTGATGCTGGACACCTCCTGGCGCAAGAACAGGGTGATGGAGCCGCCCGCGTTGATCTGGGGCTTGACGATCAGCTTGACGCCGATGTCCTGACGCTGGGTCGTGCGGAAGGGGTTGGAGTTGCCGTCGAGCAGGGTCTCGCCGGTGGTGATCGGCACCTCCTGCCCGACCAGGATGGTGGCCTCCTCGTTGTCCAGCGTCATCAGCGACGGGGTCTGCAGCAGGTTGGAGCCTTCGTCCGACTTGGCCGCATTGATGATGAAGCCGAACAGGCCGTCCGAGCCGATCCGGCCGCCGCCGCCACCGATGAAGCCGTTGGCGCCGACCAGGCTGTTGAGGGCCAGGTTCTGAAGTTGCTCGCGCAAGGGGTTGTCCTTGTCCAGCTGGCCCGCCGCCGCCCCGCCCGCGATGGGAACCAGAGGCGCGGCGCGGTCGGAGTAGTTGGTCAGACCGACGGGGTTGCCGTCCGATCCGGCCAGCAGCCACTGGACGCCCAGTTCGCGCACGGCGGTGTCGCCCAGTTCGACGACGATGGCCTCGATCAGCACCTGCTGGCGCCGGCTGTCGAGCTGGCGGATGACCTCGGCCAGCATCCGCTGCGTCTCCGACGAGGCCGAGATGACCAGGGCGTTGGCGCCGGGGAAGCGGGCGATGCTGGCCTTCTGGCCCGCGACCGGCGCGGCCGGAGCGGAGACAGCCTGGGGCGGCGCGGCTTCGCCGGCTCCGCGCGCGGCAGGGGCGGCGGTCGCGCTGGCCGCCGTCACCGGCTGGCCGACGATCTGTTGCAGCACGGGCAGAAGCTGCTCGGCGTTGGCGTGCTGCAGGAAGACGACCTTGACGTCGTCGGCCGAGCGGGCGCGGCGGTCCAGGTCTTCGATCAGGGGCCGCACGCGGGCCACGGCGGCGGGGTCGCCGCGCAGGATGACGGAGTTGGAGCTGGCCACCGGCGTCACCGACACCATGCCCTGCCCCGGCTGGCCGCCGGGCGGGGCCAGAACCTGGGCCAAGACGCCCGCGATCTCGGCGGCGGAAGAGTTCTCCAGCGTCACCACGTCGAACGAGGCGCGGTCCACGTCGATGCGCTGAATCAGGCTGCGGATGCGGCTCAGGTTGTCGGCGAAGTCGGCGACCACGACGCTGTTGCCGCTGGGGTTGGCCAGCACCTGACCTTGTGCGCCGACCAGCGGCCGGATGGTCTCGGCGGCCGAGGCGGCGTCGATGTGGCGCAGCTGGAAGACCTGGGTCGAGAAGCGCTCAGACCCCACCGTGGACGGTCCCTGCGCCGCGCCCTGGGCCGGGCTGATCCGATAGGCGCCAGAGGACGTCGGCGTCACCACCAGACCATTGGCGCGCAGGGTGGAGAGGAAGACCTCGAACAGCTCAGTCTTGGTCAAGGCGCGCTGGCTGGTGACGGTGACGTTTCCGGTCACGGCGGGGTCGACGATGAAGGTGCGGCCCGTGGTCCGGGCCACGTCCTGAATGAAGGCGCGGATGTCGGCGCCCTGGACGTTCAGGGTCTGGCGCGCGCCCTCTTGAGCCATGACCGGCGAGGCCGACAAGGGCCCCTGCGCGGCGATCAGGGCCGACAGGGCGACGGCGGCGAAAGAGCGGTGAAGGCGCATCACGGGCCGGTCCTTATGGTGGTGGTCTGCACGCGGCCGTTCCGCTCGAAGCGGATTTCGGCGGCGCTGCTGCCGGAAAGCTCGCCGCCCAGGTCGGACAGGCGTTCCAGGCTGTTCAGTTCGGCCCCGTTGACGGCCAGGATGACGTCGCCGGATTGAAGCCCCGCCGCCCTCAGCGCCGCCCCGTCGCCGCGCGCGGCCAGGGTGAAGCCTTTGATGCGCAAGCCCTCCATGCGCGGACGCAGGGACGCCTGAGCCATCAGCCTTTGCGGATCGACGACCGGCCCGGTCGGCGCGGCGGCAGGGGCCGCAGCCGATACCGGGGCTGGCGCGCCGGTCGGCGTCATGACCTGGGCGGTCGTGGGCGGCGGAGGCGGGGTCGCCGCGCCCGCGGGCGTCTCGGTGAAGACCAGTCGGCTGACCGATCCCCCGCGCGACACGGTGACGAAATCCTCACCGACCGAGGCCAGGGTCAGGCCTTCGGAAATGGTCTCGCCCACGCCGACCGAGACCTGACGACCGTCGGGCAGGCCGATGATGGCCGAGCCGCCGTCGGGCCCGCCCGCGCGCACCCCGAACAGGCGCAGGGCGTCGCTGTCGGCGCCCGCCGCCTCGGCCAGGCTGCTCTTGTCGCCGGTGCGGAAGAAGGCGTCGAAACGCTGGAAGATGGAGGCGTCCACGGGCGCCGCCTCGGCGCGGGCGGCGACCGCCGGTTCAGCCTCAGGCGCAACGAAAATCCACGCCACACGCCCCGCCTGCACCGCCAGCAGAGCGACCAGGGCGATCTCGGCGCCGGCGCGGATCCGCCCCGGTCGCGCGGCCATGGCCGCCTGCGCCTGACGCCCCCATTCCCCAACCCGTGCGATCACGCCCGATGCTCCGAACACCCCCGAAAACGGGAACCCCGGCTGCTTAGCGCAGCAGCCGGGGTCAGAGCCTCACGCCGCGATGACGGCGGCGAGACGTTGTTGTGACAACGTCGCCGTATGCGGATCAGAAGGTCGTCGACAGGCTGAGCGAGATGGTCCGGCCCAGCTTGTAGCCCTCGACCACGCCCTTGCCGCCGTTGGCGAACGACTGGCTGCGCTCGTATTCCTCACCCAGGATGTTCTCGATCTTGGCGCCCACGTCATAGTCGCGGCCGCCGACCGTAAAGGTCTGGCTGGCGACCAGATCCAACATGATCGGCGGGGTCTCGACCACGTCCGGCAGACGGGTCGAGCCGGTGATGATGCCGGCGTCCGAAATCCGCTCGCCCTGATAGTTGACCAGCAGGGTGGCGCGGCGGCGGGCGGTCGTGTTCTCGAAGCCGATCTGCAGGTTGCCCAGCCATTCCGACTGGCCCTGCAGGGCGCGGGTGTAGGAAGCGTCGGTCACTTCCGAATCCGACCAGGTGACGTTGGCGACGACGAAGACTTCGTTGTCGTGGAACCAGCTCAGGTTCGGGGCCCAGACGTCCATCGGCAGGGTGTAGTCAACCTCAGCCTCGACGCCCTTCAGCGTCGCTTCCTGCGCGTTCTGGAACGAACGGCCAAAGCCTTCGCCGATCGGCTGATAGGTCCGCTCGATCGGGTTGTCGAAGGCCTTGTAGAACAGGCCGATGGTGGCCGACTGGCGCTGGCCGAAATACCATTCCCAGCGCAGGTCGTAGTTCTGGATCTCGGCGATCTTCAGGTTCGGGTTGCCGCGTTCCAGGGTGTTGGAGTCGTCGTCCAGGAACAGGGCGTTCGACAGTTCGCGCAGGTCGGGACGGTTGATCGTCTTCGAATAGCCGAAGCGCAACTGCATGTTGTCGGCGAACTCCCAGGTCGCCGCCGCCGTCGGCAGCCAGAAGTCCTGGGCCAGATTGGCGGCGATGGGATCCCCCGCGCCGGTCTCGCCCAGCGGGATGAAGCTGTTCACCCGCTGCTCGGAATCTTCGTAACGAACGCCGGCCGTGACGCGCAGGTCCGGGATCAGCTCGACCTCGGCCGAGGCGTAGG
Organism: Brevundimonas sp. 2YAF1; assembly: GCF_052114745.1. Lineage (NCBI taxonomy): Bacteria > Pseudomonadati > Pseudomonadota > Alphaproteobacteria > Caulobacterales > Caulobacteraceae > Brevundimonas > Brevundimonas sp. 2YAF1. The sequence goes on from NZ_JBFRFI010000002.1 coordinate 73,403, forward strand.
CCGCGTTGATCTCCATCGTCGCGTCAAAGAAGTCCGACGGATCGGTGATGTCGCGCAGGGTGTAGCCCGCGTTGCCGCCGATGTTGTCGGGGCTGAAGATGATTTCCGGCACATAGCTGCGCAGCTCGGGCGTGATGATCACCCCCGCCGCCGGCTGGAACGAATAGCGGCGGCTGGCGAAGTCACGCTCGCGCTCCTGATGCAGGCCGCCGGCCTTCAGGACGATCTCGCGGTCGGCGATCGTGCCGTTCAGGGTGAAGTCGAGGCCGAACTCGATGTTCTGGTCTTCCAGGGCGCTGAAGAAGGTGCGGTTGGAATCCGACCCCGGCGTCATGCGGAAGACGTTGTCCGGCTCCAGACGATAGGAATACTCGCGGCGATAGGGCGTGTCGCGCGAGGCGGTCGAATAGGCCGCGCGCCAGTCGATCTGCAACCGGTCCAGCGCCATCGGCAGGTCGAAGACGTGACGACCCGACACCTGGTTCGAGTTCATCTGCTGCTCGATCCAGTTGAGCCGCTGGAAACTGCGGATCAGGCCGGGGTCGGCCGAGAACAGGCCGCGTTCGATCAGGGCCTGCTGGCGCGTCTTGCGCAGCAGCAGGGTGGTCAGCTTCAGCTCATGGTTCTCATTGAACTCGATGCCGAAGGCGCCCAGGGCGTTCAGGGCGTATTCCTGTTCCGTGCGCTGGAAGCCGCAGCCGGTCGCGTTCGACAGGCCGCCGGCGCCGGCGCAGGCCTCGGGGCTGATCTGATCGTTGACGCCGCCGTTGACCTCGAACGAGTTGCGCACGCCCTCGCGGTTGCGGACCTGATAGCCGTAGTCGAGGGCGACGAAGCCGCCCAGGCGCACGCCGTTCGACAGGTCGACGATTTCGGCGCCCGACAGGTTGAAGCCGAAGTCCGGCAGGTTCTTGTCGCCGTCGATCGACCAGATGTTGCGCAGCGACCGACCCGCCGCCTGCAGCATGGCCGGGTTGTTGGCGAAGGACTTCAGCGAGGGGTCGATCTTGATGAAGCCGGGCAGGTTCAGGCTGTTGTCGGCGATGCCGATGTTCGACAGCTTGCCGCCCGCATCCCAGTAGAGGCCTTCCTTGCCGGTCGTTTCCGTCTCGGCGGCGATCGAGGCGCCGAAGGACAGGAAGCGTTCGTTGGGGATGGCGCGCGTCGACAGGGCGATCAGACCACCGCCGAACTCGCCCGGATACTGGGCCGAATAGGTCTTCTGGATCTGGGCGCTGGACACCAGAGAGGTCGGAAACAGGTCCAGCGGCACCACCCGCTTCAGCGGCTCGGGGCTGGGCAGGGTCGAGCCGTCCAGGATGATGCTGGAGTAGCGGTCGCCGAGACCGCGCACATAGACATAGCCGTCGCCGACGATGGACAGGCCGGTGACGCGGGCCAGGGCTTCGCCGATTTCCGAGTCGCCCGAGCGCTTGATGTCTTCCTCGGTCAGGATGTTGGCGACCGCCGAGGTCTCGCGCTTCACGTCCGGCACGAAGCGGCCGCGCACGACGATGTCCGCGACCGCCGAGACGGCGTCGGGATCAGCCGCCGGCTCCGAGAGCGAGGGCTCAGGCGCTGTCTCCGGTGCCGTCGAAGCGACGCCGTCATGGGCCCAGGCCAGGGCGGGCGCGGTCAGAATGGTGCTGGCGAGCAGGCCGGCGAGGCCGAACGTGCGGGTGGGCGTCATCTCAAGAAGGTCCTTCGGTGCGAGCGCCGGAAAGAAGGAGGAAAGGCGAGACGGCGGACGGCTGGTCAGCCGTCCGCCGTTTCAGGATCGAACCGACCCTTAGTCGTTCAGCCAGCGGGTCCAGTTCAGCGTCCAGTTGGACGCGGAGTCGCGGACGGCGCCGACGTAGGGGGCCGCATCGAAGAAGCCGTCGATCGTGCGCGGATCGACCGCGACCACGCCGTTCTCGTTGACGCCGTTGATGTAGGCGCGGCCGCCCGAGGTGTAGGACGACAGGGTCGAGGTTCCCGTGCGGCTGTTGGCGTCCTTGGCGAAGACGGCCTGGGCCGTGGCGCTGTGGAACGGCGTGGCCGTCGAGATGTAGAAGGAGCGCAGCGACAGGGCGCCGGCGTCCGCCTGGGCGTAGGTCGGGGCGTCGTCGATGCGCAGACCGTGGACGAAGCGGTTGGCCACGACGTGGTTGTACAGCTTGCCCGCGGTGCCGCGACGCAGGCGCAGACCGGCGCCCACGGTGGTGTTGCCGACCAGGGTCGCGTTGGCGATGGTCGGGGCCGAGCGCGGCAGGATGTCGAAGGCCAGCTCGTTGTTGTCGGCCTCATAGCCCGCGTCGCCAGCCGGCTGCAGCGGGTTCTGGGCGATGACGATATGCTGGGCCTTGCCGTTCCAGCCGAAGGTCCAGTCGAAGCTGTCGTCGTCGGCGCCCGTCAGCACCAGGTGCTTGACGTTGACCGAACCGCCGAAGAACTCGACCGTGTCGTCGCCGCCGTTGTGAGCCTGGATATAGTCGACGGTCGTGCCCGAGCCGACGCCCCAGAAGGCGATGGCGTTCAGTTCGTTGGTCTCGGTGAAGCGCACGCCGGCATACTCGACGCGGACGTACTTCAGCGTGCCCGAGGTGTCGTTCGGCACGTTGCCGCCGTACAGGCCCGAGCCGCCTTCGGCTTCGGCTTCACACACGGCCGGGGCGGCCGGGCAGTTGTTGATCACGCCGCGGCCCAGCAGCGACAGGCCGCCCCACTCGCCCGAATAGGGGTCGTCGCGGACGCCGGCGCCGAGCGGCGAACGGGCGTTGGCCAGACCCAGGGTGGTGGCGTAGCCCAGGGCGTCGGCGCTGGTCAGGACGATCGGCTGGGCCGCGGTGCCCTGGGCGTTGATGCGCGAGCCGCGCTGGATGGCCAGCTGCGAGGTGCGGGTGCCGGCGTAGATCTTGACGCCCGGATCGATCGACAGGACGGCGGTGACGCCGCCGGCCTTCTGGCCGTCGAAGCCGACGTCCTTGCCGACCTTGACCGTGCCGTTCAGCTGATAGGCCGGGCCGGCCGTCAGGGTCAGGTTGGTGGTGATCTCGCCCGAGATGCGGCAGTGCTCCTCGGTTCCGACGGTGACCTTGGTCACGTTCGGGTGGGTCGGGCAGGCGCCGGTCGAGCCGCTTCCGCCGCCGCCGTTGCCGCCGCCGCCGCCGCCCGTTCCCGGGTTGCCGCCGGTGTTGCCGGGGTTCTGAAGTTCAGAGGTGCCGTCGCCGCCGCAGGCGGCGAGGGCCAGGGCGCTGGCGGCGACCGCGAGCAGGGTTTTCGTCTTGAGAGCGGTCATCGTTCTCCACCGTGTCTGAGCAAATGAGACATGCAGGAGGACGTCCGGACGGATTGTCCGAGACTGGATGATCGGCGCCCGCCTGCCCGGTCCCTTCCCTAGAAGCTGGATGTGACAGGGCCGCCGCCGAACCGCGACGGTTCAGACGCCGTTCCGTGAAGCTGTAGCGGCGCTTGCGTGAAAAACCGTCCCGACACGGTCGGGAATTCATGCCTCGTCGATACGCAGCGCCGATTCCGCCTCCCCCAAACCGCCCGCGCCCGCTAGTGCAGAGAGCGGCCATGGATCGGGGAGGCGCCAGATGATGATATTCGCAGCCTTCCTGGGCGGCGTCGGCCTGATCGTCGGCAGCTTCCTGGGTCTGCTCAGCCTGCGCCTGCCACGCGGCGAGGACGTGGTGTTCGACCGCTCGCGCTGCGGCGGCTGCGGCCGGACGCTGAAGCCGTGGCGGATGATCCCGGTGCTCAGCTGGGCCCTGTCGCGCGGGCGGTGCGCCGATTGCGGCTCGACCATCCCTCTACGCTATCCGCTGATCGAGCTGGGCGCGGGCCTGATCGGGGTCTGGGCCGGGCTGCACTCCGCCGACTTCGCCACCGCCCTGATGACCGGGGTGCTGGGATGGAACCTGCTGATCCTGGCCCTGGTCGACGCCGAGCATTTCTGGCTGCCCGACCAGCTGACCCTGCCGCTGTTCGTCAGCGGCCTGGTGGCGGCAGTGCTGCTGCATCCGGCGGGTCTGCCCGACGCCCTGCCCCCAGCCCTGATCCCGCCGCTGATCGGCGCGGCGGTCGGCTTCGGCGCGCTGTGGCTGCTGGCCTGGTTCTATCGCCGGGTGCGCGGGCGCGAGGGCCTGGGCGGCGGCGATCCCTTCCTGATGGGCGCGGGCGGCGCCTGGGTCGGCTGGACGGGCCTGCCCAGCGTGCTGCTGTGGGCCTCCGCTGCCGGCCTCAGCGTGGTGCTGGCCATGCTGATCGTGCGGCGTCAGGTGTCGGCGACCGACCGCCTGCCGTTCGGGGTGTTTCTGGCGATCGGCATCTGGCTGACCTGGCTCTACGGCCCGCTGGGCCTCAGCTGATCCTCAATCGAGCCTAGTTCAGCGACAGCAGGTCGGCCCAGCGCCACTGACCGGTCCCCAGGGCCAGACGCGCTGCGCCGGGGCCGTCACCGAGCGTCAGCACGACATAGCCGTGCACCGTCTCGGTCTTGCAGGCGCGCGGCGAAAAGCCGACCGTGACGGCCACGGCCTGACGCACACCCGCCAGCCCCTTGCCCTCCTGGCCCGGGCTCAGCACCCAGTCGCCGTTCCAGATCAGAATGGCCCGCCCGTTGGCGCCCGAGGTGCGATAGGCCTCGGTCAGGGCGGCGCTGACGCCCGGCGCGTTGCGCAAGGCGTCCTGCAGACGCCGGACCATGTCGCAGGATCCGCCGGAGCCCGAGCCTGAACCCGAACCGCTGCCCGATCCGCTGCCGGCGCCGGTCCCGCTGCCCGTTCCCGAACCCGCGCCGGCCCCCGCCCCGCCGCCCGCCGTCAGGGCGCCGGCCAGGGCGGCGTCGCCCATGAAGACGTAGGAGACGCTGGGCGCGGGCGCGGTGATCGGCACGGGCGCGACCTTGGGCGACGGGGGCGCCGGGCGGCTGGGCCGGGGCGAAGGCCGCGTCGGCGCGGCGCGTTCGGCCTTGGCGGGCGTCTTGGCCGGAGACGGGGTCGGCGCTGGGGCAGGCGTCGGCGCCGGGGCCGGCGAACCGCCGCCCCCTTCATCGGGCGCGGGCGTCGGCGACGGCGGCGGCGGCTCGACCAGGGTCACCTCGATCGGTTCGGCCTCGGGCGCATAGACCGGGGTCCTGGTCGGCGCCAGCAGGATGGCGGCCAGCACCAGCAGATGCGCGGCGACGCTGGCGATCGCGGTCAGCGCCCGCCGCCGCGTCTTTCGCCCCTCCTTAGGCCCCTGGCCGCTCAAGCAGCCGGCTCCATCGGGAGCGCCCCATTCAAGATCTGGTCAAGGAACATGAATATCCCAACGCGTCGACCTCAGGATAGAGAGGCGGATCGTTCGAAATCATCGCCCCGCGTCAGCATCATGGCGCCGCGCCTTGAATACGCCAAACTGATTAAAACCAGTGATTTCTCATATTTTTCTATGGTTAAGCTGAAACCTTGTCGGTTGTGGCGCGTCTTTGCAGCGCCGTTCCCTGCATCCCTGCGGGCGCTGCATCGCGCAATCCCCGGAGTAGCGCCCCGGCACGAAGGAGACTCAACTTGATCAAACTTACATCTAAAGCGGTCGCGGCCAGTGCAGTGGTGGTGCTGGCAGGCTTGGCCGCAAGCGGGTGTGCGAGCCATCGTTTCGTGCGCGACAACGTTGCCGTGGTGGACGAGCGCGTCACCCAGGTCGACGCGCACCTGACGCAGGTCGAAGGAACCGCCGGTGAAGCCTTGGCGCGGGCCAACGCCGCGCACAAGCTGGCCGAAGGCAAGTTCCTCTATGAGGTGGTGCTGTCGGACGACTCGGTGAAATTCCCGGTCAACCGCGACGCCCTCTCGCCGGAAGCCGAACAGCGCCTGTCCGAACTGGTGCAGCGTCTCAAGAGCGAGAACCGCAACGTCTATCTGGAAATCCAGGGCCACACCGACTCGGCTGGCAGCGAAATGCACAACCAGCAACTGGGTCAGGCCCGCGCGGAAGCCGTCCGTCGCTATCTGAGCAGCCAGGGCATCGCCCTGAACCGCATGGCGACCATCTCCTATGGCGAGACCAAGCCGGTCGCGCCGAACGACACCCGCGAAGGCCGGGCGCAGAATCGCCGCGTGGCGATCATCGTCCTGAGCTAAGCAACGGCGGCGGCTCGCCTCCACGAGCCGCCGCCTGATGTTTCAGGCGGGCGAAGCCCGCTTGAGGATTCCCGGCGCGTCGATCACGGCGTCGAAGGCGCCGTAGGCCGCGCCGCGCGGCGCCAGCCGCAGACGGCAGAAGGCGTCGGCGACGGGACTCTCATTCGACAACAGCACCGCCGCCTGCGCGGCGAGCGCCAGCCGCTCGATCGACAGGCGAGCCGCCGCCTCGAACGACGGGGCGAAGTCCAGCGCGTCCAGCCAGCGGTCATAGACGCCGTCCCGCCCCCGCGCCGCCCCCAGAAAGCCGCGCAGGGCCTCGACCGCTTCCGGCTCGCGTCCGAAGGCCCGCAGGACGTCCAGAGCGATGACGTTGCCCGACCCTTCCCAGATGGCGTTCAACGGCGACTGACGGAACAGGCGCGGCATCGGCCCGGTCTCGACGTAGCCGGCCCCGCCCAGGCTCTCCATCGCTTCGTAAATCATGCCCGGCGCGCGCTTGCAGACCCAGTATTTGGCGATGGGCGTCAGCAGCCGCCCGACCGGGTCGTCCCGGTCAAAGACCCCGGCCAGATGCATCGACAGCGCCGTCGCCGCCTCGCTCTCGACCGCCAGATCGGCCAGGACCGCCGCCATCATCGGCTGGTCGATCAGCCGCTTCTGGAAGGCGGTGCGGTGCTGCGCGTGCCAGATGGCCTGGGCCAGCGCCCCGCGCATCTGCTGGGCCGAGCCGACGACGCAGTCCAGCCGCGTATGCTGCACCATGCGGATGATGGTGGCTGTGCCCCGCCCTTCCTCGCCCAGCCGCTGGGCCAGGGCGCCGTGATACTCGACCTCGGACGAAGCGTTGGAACGGTCGCCCAGCTTGTCCTTCAGCCGCATGACGCGGAAGCCTGCGTTGCGCTCGCCGTCGGGCGTCCAGCGCGGCAGCAGGAAGCAGGTCAGGCCGCCCGGCGCATAGGCCAGGGTCAGGAAGGCGTCCGACATGGGCGCCGAGCAGAACCACTTGTGGCCCGTCAGGCGATACCAGCCGTCCTCGCCGACCGCCTCGGCGCGGGTGGTGTTGGCGCGCACGTCCGAGCCGCCCTGCTTCTCGGTCATGGCCATGCCGACGGTCACGCCCGCCTTGTCGGGCGCGGGACGGACGGCGGGATCGTAGCGACCGCCTCTGATCTTCTCGATCCACGGCGTGCCGACCGCCGGATCGACCGCCAGGGCCGGGACCGAGGCATAGGTCATGGTCATGGGACAGCTGGTCCCGGAATCCGCCTGCCCCGTCAGGAACAGGATGGCCGCGTGCAGGACCTGGCCGTTGGCCGTCCCGTCCCAGGCGGCGGAGGCCAGACCCGCCTCCATCCCCAGCGTCATCAGTTGATGGTAGGACGGATGGAAGGTGACCTCGTCGATGCGGCGGCCATAGCGGTCGTGGGTGTCCAGCACCGGCGGCACGCGGTTGGCCTGAACGCCCCAGTCGATGACCTCGGCCGAGCCGCAGCGGGCGCCAAGCGCCGTCAGCCGCGCCTCATGCCCTCCCCCGCCTGCCCGGCGCACGGCGTCCGCCAGCGCTCGGTCGCCCGTGAACAGGTTGACGTCCTCCAGCGGCGGCGGCTGGTTCGTCACCTCGTGGGTGTCGAGGCGGGCGACGGGACGGAAGGACGACATCGGCGGGCTCCGGTCTCAGAGAACCGACACCTAAACACAGTCCGTCAGACAACGCCTCATCAGGCCCTTCCCCCTCGAGAGGGAAGGAGACGCAGCGACGAGATCAGGACTCCGCCCGCTTCGGCCCCGCCCCGACGTGTTCGATGCCCAGCCGGGCGGCGATCTCCATCTGCTTCTGGCGCTCGGCGTAGCCCTCGCGCTGTTCGTCGGTGCGCTCATCATGGCACCGCTCGCAGCAGACGCCCTCGACATAGAGGGGCGACAGGCGCGCCTCGGGACTGACCGGCATGCGACAGCCGCGGCACAGGCTGTGGTCGCCTTCCTTCAGGCCATGGCCGACCGCGACCCGCTCGTCGAAGACGAAGCAGTCGCCGCGCCACAGGCTCTCGGCCTCGGGGATGGTCTCGAGGTATTTCAGGATGCCGCCTTCCAGATGGAAGACCTGCTCGACGCCCTCGGCCTTGAGGAAGGCGGTGGCCTTTTCGCAGCGGATGCCGCCGGTGCAGTACATGGCGATCTTGGGCGGATTGGGCCGGTCCAGCAGGGCGCGGCCCTCGCTGCGGAACCAATCGGGAAACTCGCGAAACGTCCGGGTGTTGGGCTGGATGGCGCCCGCGAAGGTGCCGACCTCTACCTCGTAGTCGTTGCGGGTGTCGATCACGATGGTGTCCGGATCGGCGATCAGGGCGTTCCAGTCCTGCGGCGAGACATAGGCGCCGACGCCCTCGACCGGATCGATGCCGGTCACGCCCATGGTGACGATCTCGGCCTTGAGCCGCACCTTCATGCGGTGAAACGGCATGACCTCGGCGGTCGAGTATTTCAGCTCCAGCCGGTCGAAACCAGGCATGGCCCGCACGCCGTCCACCACGCGCGCAACCGCCGCGTCCGGTCCGGCGATGGTGCCGTTCAGCCCCTCATGCGCCACCAGCAGGGTGCCCCTCACTTCGTCCCCGCACAGATCCAGCAGCCGCGCCTGCACCGCCTCGCGATCGGCAATCGGCGCAAAGCGATAGAGGGCGGCGACGCAGACGGGCGAGGCGGTTTCAGACGTCAAGGAAGGGATTCCGGCGAAGGCGACGAAGGGGTAGCGGCCTCTATAGGGGCTGCGGTCGGGCGCGTCATCGTCGGCCTTTTCGGCAAAGTCATGATGAACCGACCGAAAGTCGGGGCGTTGGCTTGCCAAGCCGGCGGCAAAGGGGTGCAGTAGCGCTTCGTTCCGCAGTCACCGTTCGGGCGCCGCCATCTTCATGTTCAGCCTCAGCCGGTCCGCGTCATGACCAGCCCAGACATCTCCCCGCGCCTCCGCGCCGGAGCCCTGGCCCCGCTGAACCATCCGGTCTTCCGCGCCGTCTGGGTCACCAGCCTGGTGACCAATTTCGGCGGCCTGATCCAGTCGGTCGGCGCCGCCTGGATGATGTCCTCCATCGCCTCGGCCCAGATGGTGGCCCTGGTCCAGGCCTCGGTGACCCTGCCTATCATGCTGCTGTCGCTGGCGGCGGGGGCCCTGGCCGACACGGTGGACCGTCGCCGCATCATGCTGGCGGCCCAGACCTTCATGCTGCTGGTCTCGACGGGCCTGTCGATCATGACCTGGATGGGGCTGATCACGCCCTGGGTGCTGCTGACCTTCACCTTCCTGATCGGCTGCGGCGTCGCCTTCAACGGCCCGGCCTGGCAGGCGTCGGTCGGCGACATGGTCCCGCGCCAGGATCTGGCCGGGGCCGTGACCCTGAACTCCATGGGCTTCAACATGGCCCGCAGCGTCGGCCCGGCCATCGGCGGCCTGATCGTGGCGGCAGCCGGCGCGGCGGCGGCCTTCGCGGTCAACGCCTGCAGCTATGTCGGCCTGCTGATCGTCCTGTTCCGGTGGAAGCCCGACCGGCCGAAACAGACCCTGCCGCGCGAAGGCCTGCTGGCGGCCATGGGCGGCGGAGTTCGCTACGCCTTCCTGTCGCCGCACGTGACGGCGGTCCTGCTGCGCGCCGTGGTGTTCGGCGTCGGCGCCAGCGCGGTTCAGGCCCTGATGCCGCTGGTGGCGCGCGAGGGCGGCGGCGGGCCTCTGGCCTTCGGCCTGCTGCTGGGCGCCTTCGGCGTCGGCGCGGTGGGCGGCGCTCTGTTCATCGGCAAGCTGAGGGCCAGCTACGAGAGCGAAACCGTGGTCCGCGTCGCCACCCTGGCCTTCGCCGCCGCCGCCGCCGTCGTCGGTTTCAGCCCCTGGCTGGCCCTGACCCTGCCGGCCCTGATGATCGCGGGCGCAGGCTGGGTGCTGGTGCTGTCGACCTTCAACGTCACGGTGCAGATGTCGGTGCCGCGCTGGGTCGTGGCGCGGGCGCTGGCGCTGTATCAGATGGCGGCCTTCGGCGGCATGGCGGGCGGCAGCTGGCTGTGGGGGGCGCTGGCCCAGACGCAGGGTCTGGACATGGCCCTGAGCCTGTCCGCCGGGGTGCTGCTGCTGTGCGTCCTGATCGGCCTGCGGGTGCCCCTGCCCTCGACCGCCAATCTGAACATGGACCTGCTGCGGCGCTGGACCGAGCCGGCGACCGAACTGCCCATCGAACCGCGCAGCGGCCCGGTCGTGGTCACCATCGCCTATCGCATCCGCGAGGAGGACATCGACGCCTTCCTGGCCGTGATGGACGAACGCCGCCGCATCCGCCGCCGCGACGGGGCGCGCCAGTGGCGGCTGATGCGCGACCTGGCCGAACCCGAGGTCTGGGTCGAGAAATACCAGACCCCGACCTGGCTGGACTATGTGCGCCACAACCTGCGCATCACCCAGGCCGACGCCGGCATCTCCGAGCGTCTCGGCGCGCTGCATCAGGGCGCGGACAAGCCGCTCGTCCACCGCATGATCGAGCGGACCACGGCGCCGCTGGCGGCCAATCTGCACGGCGACCGCGACTACGGCGAGCCGCTAACCGACCCGACGCGCTCGTCCTGACGATGATCATGAGCCCCGCCCCTTCGTCCGGTTCTGAGCCGCATCGGGAATGGTGGCGCGGGGCGGTGATCTATCAGATCTATCCGCGCAGCTTCGCCGACACGACCGGCGACGGGATCGGCGACCTCAACGGGATCATCGCCCATCTGAACCACGTCGCCTCGCTGGGCGTGGACGCGGTGTGGATCTCGCCCTTCTACCCCTCGCCGATGAAGGACTTCGGCTATGACGTGGCCGACTACTGCGGCGTCGATCCGGCGTTCGGGACCTTGGCCGACTTCGACCGCCTGGTGGAAAAGGCCCACGGCCTGGGGTTGAAGATCATCGTCGATCAGGTCTGGTCGCACACCTCGGACCAGCACGCCTGGTTCAAGGCTAGCCGACAGGACCGGACCAACCCCTACGCCGACTGGTACGTCTGGGCCGACGCCAAGGCCGACGGTTCGCCGCCGAACAACTGGCAGTCGGTCTTCGGCGGGCCGGGCTGGACCTGGGACGCGCGACGCGGCCAGTATTACCAGCACAACTTCCTGCCCGAGCAGCCGCAGATGAACGGCCGCCATCCGGCGGTGCAGGAGGCGTTGCTGGCCGTCGGTCGGTTCTGGCTGGATCGCGGGGTCGACGGCTTCCGCCTCGACGCCGTCAACTTCATGATCAACGACCCGTCGCTGCGGGACAATCCGCCCCTGCCGCCCGGCGGCAAGCGCACCCGGCCCTTCGACTTTCAGGACAAGCTCTACAACCAGTCGCACCCCGACATCCTCGCCTTCCTGACGCGGGTGCGGGCGCTGACGGACGCCTACCCCGGCGACCGCTTCACCGTGGCCGAGGTCGGCGGCGACCACGCGGCGCGCGAAATGAAGGCCTACACCGCCGGCGACCGCCATCTGAACAGCGCCTACGGCTTCCTCTACCTCTACGCCGACAAGCTGACGGCCGACCGGGTGAAGACGGGCGCCGCCATGTGGCCGGGTGCGCCCGGAGAGGGCTGGCCGTCGTGGACCTTCTCCAACCACGACGCGCCGCGCGCCGTCTCACGCTGGGCCGAGGGCCGCGACGAGCGGGCGCTGGCGGAGATGCTGATGCTGCTGCTGGTGTCCTTGCGCGGCAATGTCTTCGTCTATTACGGCGAGGAGTTGGGCTTGCCGCAAGGCCAGGTGCCGTTCGAGCGGCTGGTCGACCCCGAGGCCATCGCCAACTGGCCCCGGACCCTGGGCCGCGACGGCGCCCGCACGCCGATGCCGTGGAAGGCGGATGCGCCCTTCGCCGGCTTCTCGACCGTCGAGCCCTGGTTGCCGATCGACGCCCGCCACCCAGCCTTGGCGGTGGAGACGCAGGAGGCCAACGCGAAATCCATGCTGCACGCCACACGCCGCCTCCTGGCCCTGCGCCGCGCCCATCCGGCGCTCAGGCTGGGCGACATGACCATGCAGGCGACCGAACCCCTGCTGGTCTTCAGCCGCGACGGCGGCGACGAACGACTGCTGGCGGTGTTCAACCTGGGTCATGAAGCGCACGCGTGGGCGGCGCCCGAGGGCTACGCCGTGATCGACGCGGTGAATATGGGCAAGGCCGGAAACCTGCCCCCGCTGGGCGGCGTGCTGCTGCGCCGGGCGACCACCTGAATCACCCTGGTTTCCCCTTCACCGCTCATCCCGGCGAGATGAGCGGGAGTAGGAATGGGGCTGCGCGCGGTGGGCTGATGAGAGAATTTCCGCTCAGCCTCATCCAAGTCCAGGCCGAACTGTTTCAAGCTTGCGCCATGTTGCAGCGCACACACCCCGCAACCGCTCGACAAACGCAAAAACTGGTCTAGGGAACGGGCGCGGGGAATTCGTAAGGTCGAGACCAATGAAGATCGCAGTCCTGGGCGCCGGCGTCATCGGGGTGACAACGGCTCACTATCTGGCCAAGGCGGGCCACGAGGTCACGGTGATCGACCGCCAGAGCGGCCCGGCGCTGGAGACCAGCTTCGCCAACGCCGGCGAGATCTCGCCCGGCTATTCCTCGCCCTGGGCCGCGCCCGGCATCCCGGCCAAGGCGGTCAAGTGGCTGTTCATGCGCCACGCCCCGCTGATCCTGCAGCCCCATATGAACGTCGCCACCGTGCGCTGGCTGCTGGCTTTGCTGAGGAACTGCACCTCGGCCCGCTATGCGCTGAACAAGGCGCGGATGGTGCGTCTGGCCGACTACAGCCAGGAGGTTCAGACCGCCCTGAACGTCGAGCTGGGTCTGGACTACGATCACCGCACCCAAGGCACGCTGCAACTGTTCCGCACCCAGAAGCAGCTGGACGGCATCTACAAGGACACCGAGGTCCTGCGCGAGGGCGGGGTGCCGTTCGAGGTGCTGGATCAGGACGGCTGCATCGCCGCCGAGCCGGGGCTGAAGGCCACGCGCGACCTGTTCGTCGGCGGCCTGCGCCTGCCCAAGGACGAGACCGGCGACTGCTTCAAATTCACCAATGCGCTGGGGGATGTGGCCGCCGCTGAGGGCGTGACCTTCCTCTACGACACCGCGATCAAGACCCTGACGACCGACAAGGGCCGCATCTCGGGCGTCGAGACCAGCCGGGGGCGGATCACCGCCGACGCCTATGTCCTGGCGCTGGGCTCCTATTCGCCGCAGATGCTCAAGCCGCTGGGCATGACCCTGCCGGTCTATCCGGTGAAGGGCTATTCGATCACCGCCCCCATCGTGAACGAGCCCGCCGCCCCCGTCTCGACCATCATGGACGAGAGCTACAAGGTGGCCATCACCCGCCTGGGCGACCGCATCCGCGTCGGCGGCATGGCCGAGATCTCGGGCTATAACAACGTCCTGCCCGCGCAGCGCCGCAATACGCTGGAGCATTCGGTGGGGTCGCTCTTCCCCGGCGCGGGCGACCTGAAGGCGGCGAGCTACTGGTCCGGCCTGCGCCCCATGACGCCGGACGGCACGCCGGTCATCGGCAAGACCAAGTTCGACAACCTGTTCCTGAACACCGGCCACGGCACCCTGGGCTGGACCATGGCCTGCGGCTCGGCCCAGGTCATCGCCGACATCGTCAGCGGCAAGACCCCGGACATCGAGACCGCGGACCTGGGCATCGCGAGATACGGCTGACCCTTCTCCCCTTGTGGGAGAAGGTGGCCCGTCAGGGCCGGATGAGGGGTCGCTCGACATAGGATGAAGGCTGCGACGTCTAACGTCGCGCAACCCCTCATCCGTCCGGCTTCGCCGTCCACCTTCTCCCGCAAGGGGAGAAGGATTTAGGTCTCCTGCCGCGTCTTGGCGGCGACCGAGCGCAGCCCGATCAGCAGGGCGTCGCTGGTGGCGTCGGCCTGGCAGCCACTCGTCAGGATCAGCCGCAAGGCCTGCACGTGGACCTGTACCGACGGCCAGCTCCAGGCGTCGTTCGTCTGCATCCGGTCGGCCACGTCGCACAGGCTGTAGCCCGCGTCATACAGCGGCCCGGTGTCGAAGAAGCCCGCCGTATCGAGCAGCGACGACGCCAGCTTGTAAACCTGCGGCTCCGTTCCCGAGGCGGCGACGGCGACGATCAGTTCCAGTTCGGTGATGGTTCCGGCGATGGTCGTCATCACGTCCTCGCGGTGACGCTCCAGCCGTTCGTTGGCGCGGCGCTCGACATCGGCGATGGTGCGGCCGCCCGGCTGTGCCATCTGACGCGCCAGCGTGGTCTTGACCTTCAGGGTGCGGGCTTCGGTCATAGGGCAACCCTTTGCGGCTTCATCAGCATGTCGATGTCGGATTGATCCATATTGGCCTCGACCGCGGCGCCGACGTGGGTCGACAGGTCGCCGCGGCGCCGTCCCGGCATGCCCAGCGGCGGGCCGAAATTGCGCACGCGACGATCAGGTCCGACGTAGGTCGCGCTCTCGACGAACTCGCGCTCGTCGCCCGCCAGCCACAGCAGGCGCTTGAGCAGCACCGCCGGGGTCAGAGGCTTGGCGATCACGAAGCTGACGCCGCAGTCGCGGCCCTCGCGCACCTTGGACTGGGAGGCGTGGCCGGTCAGCAGGATCACCGGGATGAAGCGTAAGGGAGCTGGCGTCTCGCGCCGCAGCCAGCGGATGAAGGCGTAGCTGTCCATCGCCGGATCGGCGCAGTCGATGACGATCAGGTCGACGGGACGCTGCTGGATTAGGTCCACGGCTTTGATGGCCGAGGCGCACTTGATCTGCTCCCGCACGCCGAAGCCGTGGAACACAGAGCTGATCATGCCCAGCGCCTGCGGATTATCGTCAATCAGCAGGACCGTCGATTGTTCCAGATTGACCCGGTCGTTCGCGCTCATGTCAGTCGAACAGCAGCAGGTCGCCGCCTGCCCCGGTCTTGACGTCCTGACCCTTGGCGGGTTCGGCGGCGCGCATCGGTTTGCCCCGCAGCGAGGTTTCGCGCAGGCGATCCGCCATCTCGGCCAACGGCAGGGCGGCCAGGGCCGTATCCATCGGCTGGTCCGCGGCCAGGGCGGCCGCCAGACCAGACAGGGCGTCGACCCTCTGGCTCAGCACGTCGAAGGCCTGCATGCGCGTCAGATAGGCCAGACGCCGCTCGGGCGGCGCATCCATCAGCAGCTCGGACACCAGGTCGCCGGCCTCGTCGATGCCGGCGCGGATGTCGGCCAGTTCGGCAGAGACCGCCGTCAGCAGGCCTCGGGTATCGTAATCGCTCATCAGAAAAGCTCCAGCGAACCGGCGTCGACGGGCGGCGACGGCGGCGACGGACGCGGGGCGACCGCATCCGTGACCGCGCGTTGCAGCGCCCGACCGCTGACCGGCCAGTAATGCAGTCGACGCCCCCCGGCGCCCCTGAGGCTGGAGCCGACGACGGGAATCCCCTCGTCGGCCAGAAAACGCTCGGCGAAATCGGCGTTGGAGGCGCCCACGTCCTTGAGCGCGTCGAACATGCGGCCGCCGCCGAACAGCTTGGCCTCCAGACGGTCGCGACGACCGCCGGCCTTGAGCACGTCGTTGATCAGCAGCTCCATCGCATAGGCGCCGTAGCGGCGCCCCGCGTCGGTCCCCGCCCCCGCCCCTTCGGGCAGCAGGAAGTGGTTCATGCCGCCGACCCCGGCGAACGGATCGCGCAGGCACATGGCGACGCAGCTGCCGAGCACGGTCGAGAGCACGACAGAGGCATCGGACGTCACATGGTGATCGCCCTGCCCGACATGCACGCGCCGCTCGACCGGCTGCTGGTCGCCCGCGCCGATCACGTCAGCGGGCCGAAGACCGCTTCCAGCTTCTCTTTCAGCTGGGCGGTGGTGAAGGGCTTCACCACATAGTTGTTCACGCCGAACTGGACCGCGCGCTGCACCAGTTCGCGGTCGGCGCGGCCAGTCAGCATGATGAAGGCGGTCTTGGATGTCGGCGGGTGAGCGCGGATGGCGCGCAGCAGGCCCAGGCCGTCCAGGTTGGGCATGTTGAAGTCGGAGATGATCAGGTGGACCGGCTTGGTGATGGCGGCGCGCAGGCCAAGCTCGCCATCGGCGGCTTCGCTGATCTCGCGGACGCCGATCTGCTGCAGGCTGTTGCGGATCAGGGACCGCATGGTCAGCTGATCGTCGACGACCAGAACATTGAGGGCGGAAGCGGCGGGCATAGGCAGTCCTTACGCAACAGGCTTTGAGGCGGGCGCAGCGGCGGCGCACAGGTCAAGAATGGCGGGGGCGAGACGGGGCAGAGACAGCTGGCGCTCGACGGCGCCCAGTTCGAAGGCGGCGCGCGGCATGCCGTAGACGACGCAGGAGGACTCGTCCTGACCCAGGGTGCGGGCGCCGGCCTGACGCATGGTCAGCAGGCCCTTGGCCCCGTCCTTGCCCATGCCGGTCAGGATGACGCCGGTCATGGGACGACCCTGGCGAGCGACCGAGTCGAACAGGACGTCCACCGAGGGGCGGTGGCCGTTGACCGGATCGGAGGCGACCAGGCGACAGCGGCCGCCCGACACCTCCAGATGGGTCTCGCCGCCAGGGGCGATATAGACCTGGCCCGGGATCAGCGGCGCGCCGTCCACGGCTTGAGTGACGGTCGCGCCGGACGCATTGTCCAGACGGGCGGCGAAGCTCTTGGTGAAGGTGGCGGGCATGTGCTGGGTCACCACCGTCGCCGGGCAGTTGGCCGGGAAGGCCGACAGGATGTTCAGCAGGGCCTCGACCCCGCCGGTCGAAGCGCCGATGGCGAGAATATGGTTGGGATCGGCGCGATAGGTCCCGTCCGTCACGCGCGGCGCGCGCGCTTCCAGGGCGCGAACACGAGAACGGGCGGCGATCTTCACCTTCTCGGCCAGGTCGCCGAAGGCTTCCTGGGCCGAGACGCCGGGCGCGGGCTTGGCCACGGCGTCCACGGCGCCGATCTCCAGTGCGGCCAGGGTGACGTCGGTCCCCGCCTGGGTCAGGGTCGAGACCATGACCACGGGCATGGGCCGCAGCCGCATGATCTTCTCGAGGAATTCCAGCCCGTTCATATTGGGCATCTCGACGTCCAGGGTGATGACATCGGGGTTCAGCTCCTTGATCCTGGCCCGTGCTTCCAGCGGATCGGCCGCCGTGCCGACGACCGAGATCTCGGGGTCGCGGCGCAGGACGGCGCTGATCAGGCTGCGCATGGTGGCGCTGTCATCGACGATCAGAACTTTGACGAGCGCGCTCATGCCCGGCCTCCCGATTGGCCGGACTGGAGGCGGTAGGCCGTCAGGCCGCAGGTCTGCAGCTGGGCCGACGCCGGGCCGGTCACCCGCTCCGAGTGGCCGATGTAGAGGGTGGCGCCGGGCGCCATCAGCGGGGTGAAGCGGCTCCACACCCGTTCCTGGGTGGCGTCGTCGAAATAGATGACGACGTTGCGGCAGAAGATGACGTCGAAATTGCCCTTCATCGGCCAGGCGCCGATCAGGTTCAGCTCGCGGAAGGCGACCAGACGGCGCAGGGTCGCGTCGGCGCTGAACTGTCCGGGGCTGCCCGAAACCGGGGTGAAACGCTTGCGGCCCGAAGACGGAACCGGCGACAGCAGTTCGTCGGAATAGACGCCCGCCGCGCCCTCGGCGACCATGTTGGGGTCGATGTCGGTGGCCAGGATGCGCACGTCCAGATCAGCGGCTTCCGGCAGGACGTCCAGCACGGTTAGGGCCATGGAATAGGGCTCCTGTCCGTTGGAACAGGCCGCCGACCACAGCCGCACCCGGCCGCCCGCGCGCGCGCGCGCCGCCAGTTCCGGCATGACCTGATCGCGCAGGTGATCGAAATGGTGCGGCTCGCGATAGAAGCGGGTGACGTTGGTGGTCAGGGCCGCGGTCATGGCCTGACGCTCGTCCACGCCTTCCACGCCCTCGATCAGGGCGCAGTAGTCGCGGAAGCTGCGCAGCCCCAGGACGCGCAGGCGCTTGGCCAGGCGCGAATAGACCAGGGCGGCCTTGCCCTCGCTCAGGGCGATGCCGGCGTGGGCGTGCAGGGTCTCGGCGATGTGGCGGAAATCCTCGGCGGTGAAGACGAACTCGCCTTCGACCAGGGATCCGCGCCCGGCGGCGGTCGTCATGCGGCTTCGGCTTCGCTTTCGGCCGGCAGGACGTGGTCGAGGTCGATCAGGCTGATCATGCGGCCGCCCTCGACGGCGAAGATGCCCTTCACGAAGGTCTTCACATGATCGCTGGCGACGTCGGGCGTCGGCTGGATGGTCGAGTCCGTCAGCTGCACGATGTCCGACACCGCATCGACCAGCAGGCCGACCATGCGCGAACCGATATGGGCCACCATGATGACGTGGCGCGCGGTCGGCTCGGCGGTCTTCAGGCCGAAGCGATCGCCCAGGTCGATGATCGGCAGGACGATGCCGCGCAGGTTGATGACGCCCTTCATATAGGAAGGCGAGCGCGGCAGCGGCGTCGCCGGAGTCCAGCCGCGGATCTCGCGCACGCTCATGATGTCGACGCAGAACTCCTGCTCGCCGATGCGGAAGGCGATCAGTTCGCGGTCGGCGCCGGCGACGTTGGAAGTGACTTCGGTCATGCTCAGCTCGCCATCTTCAGTTCAGGACGATTGGGTTTGCGGCGCCCGGCGGTGACCAGGGCGTCGATATCGAGGATCAGGGCGACGCGGCCGTCGCCCAGAATGGTCGCGGCGGAGACGCCGTCGACGTGGCGGTAGTTGGTCTCCAGGCTCTTGATCACCACCTGGCGCTGGCCGTTGATGCCGTCGACCAGCAGGGCGGCGCGCTGGCCGCTCTCGGTCTCCACGATCATGACCACCCCGCCCATCAGGGCCGTGGCCTCGTCGCGGAAGCCCATGACGCGGGCCACGTCCACCAGGGGCACGAATTCCTCGCGGAACTGGATCACCGCGTCATGGCCGCCGACGTGGTGAATGTCCTCGACGCGCGGGGTCAGGCTTTCGACGATGGCCGACAGGGGGGCGACCAGGGTCTGTTCGGCGGCGCTGACCACCATCCCGTCCAGCACCGCCAGGGTCAGCGGCAGGCTGAGGGTGAAGGTCGAGCCCTTGCCCGGAACCGAGCTGATCGAGATCCGACCGCCCAGCGCCTGGATGGAGCGACGCACCACGTCCATGCCCACGCCCCGGCCCGAGACGTCGGTGACGGTCTCAGCCGTCGAGAAGCCCGGCAAGAAGATCAGATTGTCGACCTCGTCGTCGGTCAGGACCGCGTCCTCGGCGATCAGGCCGCGATCAACGGCGATGCCGCGCACGCGGGGGCGGTTGATGCCCTTGCCGTCGTCGGCGATCTCGATGACGATCCGGCCCGAGCGGTGCAGGGCGGCCAGACGGACGGTCCCCTCGGCGGGCTTGCCCGCCGCCTCGCGCTCCTCCGGGCTTTCCAGGCCGTGGTCGATGGCGTTGCGCAGCATGTGAGTGATGGGCTCGGCCAGGCGTTCGACCACGGTCTTGTCGACCTCGGTGTCCTCGCCAGCCGTGACCAGGCGGACGCGCTTGCCGGTCATTTCGGCGACTTCACGCACCAGACGCGGCATCCGCTGGAACACCGACTTCACCGGCTGGGCGCGGATGGCCATGACGCTGTCCTGAATCTCGCGCGTCAGCAGCTCCAGGTCTTCCAGGCCCAGGGCAATGTCGGACGAGCGGGCCAGGCCGCTCTCTATCACCCGCTGGGCCAGCATGGCCTGCTGGATGACCAGTTCGCCGACGACGTTAATCAGGCGGTCCACCCGGTCGAGATCGACGCGGATGGTCACGGGCGCAGCGGCGGCAGGCGCGGTCGGGGCGGCGGCGGGCGCGACCGGCTTGGGCGCGGCGGCGACCGGAGCGGGGGCCGGGACGGGCGCGGCCTCGACCACCGGGGCGGTCGCCTGGGCCAGAAGAGCGGCGAAGTCGAACTCGGGTTCGGCGGGCGCGAGGTCCAGAACGGGCAACTCCGGCAGCGAGGCGAGCGGCGCAGCCTCGTCCGCCAGAGCGGTGATGCTCAGGTCGCAGTCCATCTCGACGAAGTCGAAAACGTCGCGCACGTCGGCCTCGGCCACGTCGCCCGTCAGGTCGATGGTCCAGATCAGATGGGCGTCCTCGGCGTCCAGCGCGTCGAGCGACGGCAGGCCGCTGTCGTCCAGCTGCACCGAGGTCGAGCCCAGCCGCGCCAGCTCGCGCAGCAGCAGACTGACGTCGTTGGCGCTGGCGTAGAGGCGCGGATGCGGGCGGAAGACGATGCGCCAACCCGCCGACGCCGTCGGGAGCGGCGCCAGGGGCGGAAGATCGAGCGGGGGCAGGTCCAGCGACGGCAACTCGGCCGGCGCGCCGAAATCGGCCAGATCGAGGGTCAGGGGCGTGAAGCCGAAATCGTCTTCGTCGGCGGCGGCCGCGACCGGCGCGGCGGCCGAGACAGCGGAGCCGTGGGTCAGGACCTCCAGTTCGGCCACCAGACCGGCCGAGCGCGCGGCGTCCACCGGCGCAGCCGTGCCTTGCGCCGCCCCGATGTGGTCGGCCAAGACGTCGGAGGCGCGCAGCAGGGTCTTCACCGTGACGTCGTCGCAGGCCTTACGGCCCGAGCGCAGCTCGTCCATCAGGGTCTCGAAGACATGGGCGAAACGCACCAGATCGTCGAGGCCGAAGGCCCCCGCCCCGCCCTTGACCGAGTGGACGGCGCGGAAGACGGCGTTGATCGTCTCCCCGTCCGCCTCGCCGGTTTCGAGCGCCAGCAGATTGGCTTCCAGATCGCCCAGCAGTTCGCTGCACTCCTGGAAGAAGGTGACCTTGATGGCCTCGAACGGATCGTCGCTCATGGCTGCCGTCCTCAGGCCGCGACGCGACGGACGGCGTCGACCAGCTTGATCGGATCGAAGGGTTTGACGATCCAACCGGTGGCCCCGGCCTCGCGGGCGCGCTGCTTCTTGGCGGCGTCGCTCTCGGTGGTCAGGACCAGAACCGGGGTGGCCTTGTGATCGGGGTTCGCGCGCATGCCCTCGATGAAGCCGAAGCCGTCCATGCGGGGCATGTTGATGTCGGTGATGACGATGTCGGGGCGTTCGGCCTGCAGCACCTCCAGACCGTGGACGCCGTCCTCGGCCTGCACCACGCGGTAGCCGGCGTCCTTCAACGCCAGCATCAGCATGTCGCGCATGGTGCGCGAATCGTCGACGGTCAGAACGGTCTTGGTCATGCGGGTTCGCCTTGCGTAGCGAGAGCGGAGGCGGAGGCGCCGAAGGCGCTCCATTGCGAGGCGAAGGCCTCGGAAACATTGATGAAGGTCAAAGCCTGGCCGTCGGCGCGCCAGGTCTGGATCGCCGACAGCAGAACCTGAAGACACAGGCCGCCCAGACGCTCGACCGCCGAGCCGTCGAGGACGACCTCCTGGCCGCGCGCGGCCAGGAGTTGCGCCTTCAGGGGCTCGGCGGCGCGCAGGTCAAGCACGGTCGAAAGGGCGATGGCGACCGACATCAGAACTCTTCCCAGCCGTCTTCGACGGCGACAGGCGCAGGCTTGAGGGCCGCGCCGCCATAACCGACGGTCTTCAGCGCGGCGACGGTCTGGGCCACCGGCTGGGCCGTGCGGACCGGGGCGGGCGCCGCCGCCGGCGCGGGCCTGCGGACGACGGGTGCGGCGGCCTGAGTGGTGCGGAACTGGGCGACCGAGGCGGCCAGGGAATCGGCCTCCTGGGCCAGCGAGTGGCTGGCGGCGGTCGATTGCTCGACCATCGCCGCATTTTGCTGAGTGACCTGATCCATCTGGTTCACGGCGGTGTTGACCTGTTGCAGGCCGGTGGCCTGTTCCTGGGCCGAGGCGGAGATTTCCGACACCAGGCCGTCGATCTCGGCCACGCGGCTGACGATGCGCTGCAGCGCCTCGCCCGTCTGGCCGACCAGGGCGACGCCCGCGCCAACTTGCCGGCCCGAGGCCGAGATCAGGGTCTTGATCTCCTTGGCGGCTTCGGCCGAGCGCTGGGCCAGGGCCCGGACTTCCGAGGCCACCACGGCGAAGCCGCGACCGGCGTCGCCCGCGCGCGCCGCCTCGACCCCGGCGTTCAGGGCCAGCAAGTTGGTCTGGAAGGCGATCTCGTCGATCACGCCGATGATGTCGCCGATCTGGGTCGAGGACTGCTCGATGGCGTTCATGGCGGCGACGGCGTCACGGACGACCACGCCGCTCTTCTCAGCGTCGCCACGGGCGGACTGCACCACGCTAGATGCCTGACGGGCGCCGTCAGCGGTGCGGTTCACCGTGGCGGTGATCTCGTCCAGGGCGGCGGCGGTTTCCTCCAGCGAGGCGGCCTGTTGCTCGGTGCGGCGCGACAGGTCGTCCGAGGCCTGCGAAATCTCGCCGGCGCCCGAACGGATGGCGGCGACGTTGGACACGACCACGGCCACAGCCTGTTCCAGTTGGGCGATGGCGGTGTTGAAGTCGGCTTTCAGCTGTTCGGCCTTGGGCGCGACCTCGACCGTCATCCGGTGCGTCAAGTCGCCGTTGGCCATGGCGGTCAAGCCCTGGCCCAGGGCGGTGATGGCGACGCGGTCTTCCTCGGCCGACCTGGCCTTCTCGGCCTCGACGCGGGCGCGCTCTTCCTCGGCCGCCTGACGCTGGGCGGCGGCCTCGGCTTCCAGACGCGCGTTGGCGATGGCGGCGTCCTTGAAGGCCGTCACGGCGGCGGCCATCGCCCCGACTTCATCCTTGCGTCCCATGGCGGGCACGATGATCGTCGTGTCGCCGCCAGCCAGGCGGCGCATGGCCGAGGTCATGGCCAGGAGCGGCTTGCCCAGCAGGTTCGTCAGGAGGACGGCCATGGCGATGGCGATGGCCAAGGCGAGAACGAGCCCCCCGATCAACACGCTCCGGGCCGATGTGGCGAGCGAGTCCTGAGCAGCGCCGAAGACCCGGCTCTGCTGCGCCTTCTCGTCAATGTAGCCGCCCAGGGCGTCCTCGGCGGCGCTGATATATTTGTCGGCCACGCCCTGACGGCCGACCATGGCCACAGCCTGAGCGTGACCGGCGGGTTCGGCGGCCAGGCCGCGGCCGACTTCGACGACGTTCTTGACCCAGTCGTCGGCGGCGACGCGCACGGTGCGCACCTCGTCCGCGCTGGTCCGGTCCAGCTGGCTCATCCGGTCCAGACTCTTGTTGAAATTCTCGCGGTGCGAGGCCAGGCGCTCCAGGTAGTAGGCGTCATTCGACAGCAGGAAGCCGCGATAGCTGCTTTCCTGACGCGCCAAATAGTATTGCGCCGTCTCGGCCTCGCGCTGCACCGCCGAGGCTCGCGCTCGGTCCATGCGCGCGCTCTCCATCGCGTTGATCTGCATGAAGACCGTCACGCCCATGGCGATGATCGCCAGGACGACGACGGCGAAGGCCGCCATCAGCTTTTTCTCGATCTTCAGATCGCTCAGCATGCTCATTATCTTCTTGCCCCCAATATCTTCTGTTCAGTCTGCTCAGAGCGCGAACGTCAGCGCGCCCACCAGGCGGCCGTCGTAGTTTTCGCCCAGAGCGTGGCTGTCGGTGTCGTACCAGCGCACATCCAGCACCAGCTTGTCGGTCAGCCTGTGCTTCAGGCCGAGGTTCCAGGCGGCGTATTCGGCGCCGCCGTCGGCCGTGCGGTCGGCGATGGCGGCCGAGGCCCTGGTCTTCGGCCCGACCGAAACCGTGCCCTGCAGCTCGACCCACCAGGCTTCGCGCGTCGCGGCGAAACCATCGGGGGTGTAGTTGACGCGCAGGCGGGTGCTGACCGGGCCCAGCTTGCGCGAGGCGTCGGCCTGATATTCCCAGTAGTTGGCGTCGACGCCGGCGCGCGTGCCCGGCAGGTCGCGGTTCATGACCGAGAAATCGAACTTGTAGCCGGCCGCCTCGGGGCGCCAGCCGACAGCGCTGATGATCTCGGCGTCCGAGCCTTGCGACAGCTTGGCGGTGGAGGCGAAGACGTTGGCGTAGAAACCGCCGCCCGACACTTCGACCGTGCCGTTGACGCTCGGATCGCCGGCGCTCTTGCCCAGACCCTTGCCCATATATTCGCTGGCGACGCCGACCTGGGCGTCAAAGGTCTGCGCCTGTGCGGTTCCAGCCGTCATGACGCCGGCGAATGCCGCCAGGACGAAAATGATGCCGACGCCGTTCTGGCGTCCCACGCTACTCTGGTCGACGAGCATATCTACCTCAGTGATCCTGAGGCTTTCCTGCCTAAACAAACGTAGATTTTTGTGAATCCGCCTCTACGTAAAAACCCGCACCCGGAGATCTGCTCCCGAGGCCGCCCCGACATACCGTCGTCATGCGAGCAACCGCCGAGCCCGCTCACAAAACGTCGGTATTCGATATGTTAACGTGCAGTAACCGACATTTTTCTGACTTTATTCACGCAATCCGGGTAGTAACGACGCCCTCACAACATCAAGTTCAGCGGCAAATTGCATTAACGGTCGCTCCAGTATAGAAGGCCGCGCGCGGCCCATGACTGTAGAAGCGCCGCCTAATTCTCGCTGCCCCCCTCACAGCGTCAGGAATCACCCGTATTCACCCGGTCGTGAAATACATTCGGCGTCTCGCCCATGCGATTTCGCGTCGCGGACTTGGAGGACTGGCGCTGGCCGTGGCGGCGGTCGGGGGATCGCTCGCGTTACGTGTCCTGCTCGATGGTCTCGGCAGCTTCTATTACTTGCCGATGTTGCCGGCGGTCATCGTTACGGCCCTGCTGACGCGGCGGCCTGCTGTCGCCCTGGCGATCGCCCTGTCCATCGCCCTCAGTATCGTACTCAAGCCGCGCGACGGCCTCGCCGACACGATCAGCAACGCCGTGTTGTTTGCTGCGGTCGCCTGGACGGTAGCAGAAATCTGCTGGGGACTAAGGGCGCTGCGGCGGCGCGCTAGGCATCTGTCTCACAAATTGGCCGCCCAGGACGCCCTTCTGAATACGGTGCTGGCCACCGTGCCGGTCATGACGCTGGAGACTGACGGCCAGGTGTGCTGGCTCAATCCCGCCGCCGCACGCCTGTTCGGCGTGACCGAGCCGGCGATGATGGGACGGCCCGTCACGGACCTGGTGCCGACGTTCGACGTGACCGCCCTGTCGCGCCCCGAGCGCGCCGATGCGGCCCCGGGGTCCATGGAGGACCACTGGCAGGGGGTTCGCGCCGACGGCTCCGCCTTTCCCCTGAGCATCCAGTACGGCTGGATTCCCGGCGTGGCGGGACCGGAGCATATCGCCCTGTGCCTGACCGATCTCAGTCGCTGGCACGCCGCCGACGCCCAGGCGCGCGAACTGCATACGCAACTCAACAAGGTCTGGCGCCTCAACTCGCTCGGCGAGATGGCGGCGACCCTGGCGCACGAACTGAACCAGCCGCTGAGCGCCGCCGCCACCTATCTGCACGCCAGCCAGATCGACATGGAGCGGGCCGGCCCCCTGGGCGACAGCGCGGGCCGGACGGTGGAACTGGCCAAGGGACAGTTGCTGCGCGCCGGCAAGATTATCCGCCGGATGCGCGAACTGCTGTCGCTCGAGGCCCGCAGCCTGGGCCAGGAGCGCGCCTCCTCCATGGTCGAAGACCTGGGTCCCATCCTCGCCATGATCGGCGCCAGCGAGGGCGTGACCATCCGCATGGACCTGCAGGCCGACGACGACCTCGTCCGCGCCGAACGCATCCAGTTCCAGCAGGCCATGGTCAATCTGGTCCGCAACGCGGTCGAGGCGGTGAACGCCTGCAAAGACCCCACGGTCGTCATCGTCGGTCGTAAACTGTCCGAGACCCAGTATGCGATCAGCGTCGAGGACAACGGCCCCGGCATCGACGCCGATCAGGTGGATCGCATCTTCCAGCCGATGACCACCACCAAGACGGGCGGCATGGGCCTGGGCCTGTGCGTGACCCGCACCATCGTCGAAAGCCACGGGGGGCGTCTGTCCGTCGCCCGAAGCCCGATGGGAGGCGCCGCCTTCTCCTTCAACCTGCTCCGCGAAGCGGCGAGCGACCCCCTATGATCCAGCACTCCGTATTCATCATCGACGACGACGCGGCCGTCCGAGACTCCCTGCTGGTCCTGTTGCGCAGCGAGAACATCCGTGCGCGCGGCTTCGCCAGCGGCGCCGACTTCTTCGCCGCCTTGCCCGACGACGCCACCGCCTGCGTCATCACCGACATGCGCATGCCCGACATGGACGGCGTCGAAGTGGTGCGACGCATCACCCGGGAGCGCGGAACAGCCTGGCCGGTCATCGTCATCACCGGCCACGCCGACGTGCCCATGGTGGTGCAGATGATGAAGGCGGGCATCGTCGACTTCATCGAAAAGCCGTTCGACCCGCAGCGACTGATCGAGACCGTGCGCGGCTGCCTGGCCCGGCTTTCGGATCTCCGCCAGAGCCACGACGCCAGAGCCGCGACCCTGGTCCGCCTGGCGCGACTGACCCCGCGCGAGCGTCAGGTGTTCGACGCCCTGATCCAGGGAGCCTCCAACAAGGAGATCGCCCTGGCGCTGGACATCAGTCCGCGCACCGTCGAGGTCTTCCGCGCCAAGGTCATGACCAAGATGGAGGCCGACAGTCTGTCCGCCCTGGTCCGCATGGGACTGATGCTGGCCTGATCCCGAGGCCGATCCCGTGCCCTGAGCAAGGGGCTTGCAGCCGCGCGGGTTCGGGGACGTTATGAAGGCTCGATCCGCCTGGAGCCTCGCCCGATGACCGTTTCCGCCGACGACCGCCTGATCCGCAGCTTGGCCTATGTGGACGGGGCCTGGGTCGGGGCGGACGACGGGGCGACCTTCGCGGTGACGGGCCCGGCGACCGGCGAGACCCTGGGCGTCGTGCCGCGCATGGGCGCCGCCGAGACCCGCCGCGCCATCGCCGCCGCCGAAACCGCCAGAAAACCCTGGGCTGCGAAGACCGCGGGCGAGCGCGCCCGAATCCTGCGCCGCTGGTTCGATCTGATGATGCAGGAGCAGGAGGGGCTGGGCCGTCTGCTGACCCGCGAACAGGGCAAGAGCCTGACCGAGGCCAGGGGCGAGATCGCCTACGCCGCCAGCTTCATCGAGTGGTTCGCCGAGGAGGGAAAGCGCACCTATGGCGAGGTCATCCCGACCCATGACGCGGGCAAGCGGCTGATCGCCATCCGCCAGCCGGTTGGGGTGGTCGGGGCCATCACGCCGTGGAACTTCCCCGCCGCCATGATCACCCGCAAGGTCGGCCCGGCCTTGGCCGCTGGCTGCGCCGTGGTGCTGAAACCGGCCAGCCAGACGCCGCTGTCGGCGCTGGCGCTCGCGGTCCTGGCCGAGGAGGCGGGCCTGCCCAAGGGGCTGTTCAACGTCCTGACCGGCTCGGCCTCGGAGATCGGCGGCGAACTGACCTCCAATCCGACGGTGCGCAAGATCAGCTTCACGGGGTCGACGGAAATCGGCCGCACCCTGATGCGGCAGTCGGCCGATACCATCAAGAAACTGAGCCTGGAGCTGGGCGGCAACGCCCCCTTCCTGGTCTTCGACGACGCCGACATCGACGCGGCGGTGGCCGGCGCCGTGGCGTCCAAGTTCAGGAACAGCGGCCAGACCTGCGTCTGCACCAACCGCTTCTATGTCCAGTCGTCGGTCCACGACGAATTCGTCGCCAAGCTGGCCCAGGCGACCGAGGCGCTAAAGGTCGGAAACGGGCTGGAGGACGGCGTCCAGATCGGCCCGCTGATCGACGCCAAGGCGGTGAAGAAGGTCGAGGAGCATATGGCCGACGCCACAGCCAAGGGCGCGACGGTCGTGACCGGCGGGAAACGCCACGCCCTGGGCGGGACCTTCTTCCAGCCGACCGTGCTGTCAGGCGTCACGTCCGACATGCTGATCTGCCAGGAGGAGACCTTCGGCCCGGTCGCGCCCGTCGTCCGCTTCGAGACGGAAGACGAGGCGCTGAAACTGGCCAACGCCACCGAGTTCGGGCTGGCCGGCTATTTCTACGCGCGCGACATGGGCCGGGTCTGGCGCGTGGCCGAGGCGATGGAGACCGGCATGATCGGCGTCAACACCGGCCTGATCTCCACCGAGGTCGCGCCCTTCGGCGGGATCAAGCAATCCGGCCTGGGTCGCGAAGGCTCAAGCCACGGCATCGAGGACTACCTCGAGCTGAAATATATCTGCATGGGCCTGTAGAGCCCGCAGTCACGACAGAGCCGTCAGTCCTCGAACTGGTCCCCCGAGGCGCCGGTCTCGCCAGCCTTGGCCGCTGCGGCCTCGGCGCGCTTGGCGGCCTTCGCGGCCGCCTTGGCCTCGGCCTTCTTGGCGTCGGCGCGCTCGCGCTCTTGCCGTTCGAAACTGTAGTTGGGCTTACGGGCCATTGATGTCCTCTCGCGCCAGGCCGCCGGATGGCGACGTCAGACCTCCATTTGATCCCTGTCGCCCGCTGCGACAACACTGAAACGGCGCGCGGCCCCGAATTCAACGCCTTGACCTTCCCATCATAGGAACCTTCATAAGGGACAGGATCTTGGTGAGTTGAGGAGTTTCGGCCATGACCGCCCCGTCCGACCGTATCGTTGAAATCCCTGTCCGCGGCATGAGCTGCGCCAGCTGCGTCGGCCGCGTCGAGCGCGCCCTGAAGGCGGCGCCGGGGGTCAGCGACGCCTCGGTCAACCTGGCCTCGGGCCGCGCCCGGGTGACGCTGACGGGCGACGGCGCGGCGACCGCGGCGGCCGAGGCCATCCGCGCCTCGGGCTATGAGCCCGCCCAACACAGCGTCGAATTGAAGATCGCCGGCATGACCTGCGCCAGCTGCGTCGGTCGGGTCGAACGCGCGCTAAAGGCCGCGCCCGGCGTGCTGGACGCGACCGTCAACCTGGCGACGGAGCGGGCCGCGATCCGCATGATCGACGGCGCGACCGATCAGGCCGGCCTCATCGCCGCCGTCAAGGCCGCCGGCTACGCCGCCGAGCCGGTCGGCGCGCCCGACGCCGACGCCCAGGACCGCGAACAGGCCGCCCGCGCCGCTGAACTGCGCGGCCTGGGCCGGGCTGTCGCCGTCGCCGCCGTCGCCACCCTTCCGCTGTTTGTCATCGAGATGGGGTCGCATGTCGTCCCCGGCATGCACCACTGGCTGAACAGCGCCATCGGCCAGACGCCGTGGCGCATCCTCAGCTTCGTCCTGGCCAGCCTCGTCCTGTTCGGGCCGGGCCTGCGCTTCTTCCGCAGCGGCGTGCCCAATCTGATCCGGCTGACGCCGGAGATGAACGCCCTGGTGGTGCTGGGCGCCACGGCGGCCTGGGCCTTCTCGACCGTGGCGACCTTCGCGCCGCAGGTCCTGCCCGCCGGGACGGCCAACGTCTATTTCGAGGCGGCGGCGGTGATCGTCACCCTGATCCTGATCGGCCGCTGGTTCGAGGCCAGGGCCAAGGGCCGCACCAGCCAGGCCATCCGCCACCTGATGGCCCTGCAGGCCAAGACCGCCCGCGTCGAACGCGACGGCGTGGAAGTCGAACTGCCCATCGCCGAGGTCCGCCCCGGCGATGTCGTCTCCGTGCGTCCCGGCGAGCGCGTGCCGGTCGACGGCGTGGTCGTGGACGGCGCCTCCTTCATCGACGAATCCCTGCTGACGGGCGAGCCGATCCCGGTGGAAAAGACCATCGGGGCAGATGTGGTCGGCGGCTCGATCAACACCACCGGCGCCTTTCGCTTCCGCGCTGAGAAGGTCGGGGCCGACACGGTGCTGGCCCAGATCGTGCGCATGGTCGAGGCGGCGCAGGGCGCCAAGCTGCCGATCCAGGCGCGGGTCGATCAGATCACCGGCTGGTTCGTCCCCGCCGTGATCGCCGCCGCCGTCCTGACCTTCGTCGTCTGGCTGGTCTTCGGGCCGCAGCCGGCGCTGGGCATGGCCCTGGTCAATGCGGTGGCCGTGCTGATCATCGCCTGCCCCTGCGCCATGGGCCTGGCCACGCCGACCTCGATCATGGTCGGCACCGGCCGCGCCGCCGAACTGGGCGTCCTGTTCCGCAAGGGCGAGGCGCTGCAGGCCCTGAAGGGGGTCCAAGTGATCGCCTTCGACAAGACCGGCACCCTGACCCTGGGCCGTCCCGAACTGACCGATTTGGAGACCGCCGAGGGCTTCGACGAGGCCGAGGTCCTGGCCCTGGTCGCCGCCGTCGAGACCCGGTCGGAGCACCCCATCGCCCAGGCCCTGATCAAGGCGGCCGAGGCGCGCGGCCTGGCCGTCATCGCGCCCGACCGCTTCGGCTCGGCCCCCGGCATGGGCGCGGAAGGCGTCGTCGGCGGCCGCACGGTTCAGGTCGGCGCCGACCGCTACATGCGCGATCTGGGCCTTGATCCCGCGCTGTTCGCCGAAACCGCCGCGCGGCTGGGCGACGAGGGCAAGACGCCGCTCTACGCCGCCGTCGACGGGCGGCTGGCAGCCATCATCGCCGTGGCCGACCCGATCAAGCCGACCAGCGCCGCCGCCATCCAGGCCCTGCACGCCCTGGGCCTGAAGACGGCGATGATCAGCGGCGACAACCGCCGCACCGCCGAGGCCGTCGCCCGCCGCCTGGGCATCGACGAGGTGCGCGCCGAGGTCCTGCCCGACGGCAAGGTGGCGGTGATCGAGGGGCTGCGTCAGGGCGGCCGCCGCGTCGCCTTCGTCGGCGACGGGGTCAACGACGCCCCGGCCCTGGCGGCGGCGGACGTGGGCCTGGCCGTCGGCCACGGCGCCGACGTGGCCATCGAGAGCGCCGACGTGGTGCTGACCGGCGGCGACCTGCGCGGCGTGGTCAACGCGGTGGGCCTGTCGCGCGCGACCATGCGCAACATCACCGAGAACCTGATCTGGGCCTTCGGCTACAACGTCGTGCTGATCCCGGTGGCGGCGGGGGTGCTGTATCCGGCCTTCGGTCTGCTGCTGTCGCCCATGCTGGCGGCGGGGGCCATGGCCCTGTCCAGCGTCAGCGTCCTGACCAACGCCCTGCGCCTGCGCGGCTTCAAATCCCTGATCGCCGGAGCCCATTCATGAACATCGGTCAGGCCTCCGGCGCCACCGGCGTCTCGGCCAAGATGATCCGCTATTACGAGTCCGTCGGCCTGATCCGGCCGGCGGCGCGGACCGACAGCAATTATCGCGACTTCTCGGAGCGCGACGTCAACGACCTGCGCTTCATCCGCCGCGCCCGGGGGCTGGGTTTCTCGGTCGAGGAGATCACCCGGCTGCTGTCGCTGTGGCGCGACGGCCAGCGGCCCAGCCGCGAGGTCAAGGCGCTGGCCGACCAGCATGTCGCGGCGCTGGACGCGCGCATCGCTGAAATGCAGGCCATGGCCGACGCCTTGCGCGATCTGGCCCGCGCCTGCGCCGGCGACGAACGCCCGGACTGCCCCATTCTGACGGACCTCGCCGCCGGCCGTTAAGCGTTGCGGCGTTCGACCAAAGTCGCCTCTTCAAATCCTTCGCCCGGCTGTCACTCTCCCTTCCGACGATCCGGCACAGGATCGCGGGGAACGGTCGCGAAACGCGGCCATACAGGAAGGGACTGCCCATGACCGACCGCACCATGGATGCGGCGGAGGGCGTGGAACACACCGTCGATCGCAATGATCGACTCGTGATTCTGGCGTCGTCCGTCGGCACCGTCATCGAATGGTACGACTTCTATCTCTACGGCTCGCTGGCCGCGATCATCACCACCCAGTTCTTCTCGGGCGTGAACGAGACCACCGGCTACATCTTCGCCCTGATGGCCTTTGCCGCCGGTTTTGCGGTCCGGCCGTTCGGGGCCATCGTCTTCGGGCGGCTGGGCGACCTGTGGGGACGCAAGAACACCTTCCTCGTCACCATGCTGCTGATGGGCCTGTCGACCTTCGTGGTCGGCCTCTTGCCGCCCTATGCGGCCATCGGCATCGCCGCGCCGATCATACTGGTGCTGATGCGCCTGATCCAGGGCCTGGCCCTGGGCGGTGAATATGGCGGCGCCGCCACCTACGTCGCCGAGCACGCCCCCAAGGGCAAGCGCGGCTTCTACACCTCCTTCATCCAGATCACGGCGACGGCGGGCCTGGTGCTCAGCCTGGCCGTCATTCTGGGCGTGCGTTACGCGGTCGGCGAGGAAGCCTTCCTCGACTGGGGCTGGCGCATTCCCTTCCTGGTCTCGATCCTGCTGCTGGGCGTCTCGCTGTGGATTCGCCTGAAGCTGGCCGAGAGCCCCTCGTTCAAGAAGATGAAGGCCGAAGGCAAGGGCTCGACCACGCCCCTGAAGGACAGCTTCGCCAAGTGGCCGAACCTGAAGCTGGTGCTGATCGCGTTGGTCGGTCTGACCGCCGGTCAGGCGGTCATCTGGTACACGGGCCAGTTCTACGCCCTCTTCTTCCTCGAGCGCGTGCTGCGGGTCGACGCCTCGCTGGTCTATGTCATGCTGGCCGTCGCCCTGCTGCTGGCCTCGCCCTTCTTCATCTTCTGGGGCTGGCTGTCGGACAAGGTGGGCCGCAAGCCGATCATCCTGGCCGGCTGCCTGCTCGCGGCGATCACCTATTTCCCGCTGTTCAACGCCCTGACAGAAGCGGCCAACCCGCGTCTGGCGGCGGCGGCGGCTTCGGCCCCGGTCACGGTCTATGCCGATCCGGCCGACTGCCACCTGCAGTTCGACCCCGTGGGCAAGACGGTGTTCAACCACTCCTGCGACGTGGCCAAGTCCTATCTGGCCAAGGCCGGCGTGACCTATACCAATGTCGCCGCGCCCGCCGGCACGGTGGCCGAGGTCCGCATCGGCGATCAGGCGGTGATCCCCAGCTTCCGCGGCGACGCCCTGACCACCGCTGACTTCGCGGCCCAGAAGAAGATCTGGGACACGGGTCTGGGCGAGGCCCTGTCGATCGCCGGCTATCCCGCCAAGGCCGACAGCGCCCTGGTCAACAAGCCGCTGGTGGTGCTGATCCTCTTCATCCTCGGCTTCTACGTGACCATGGTCTACGGGCCGATCGCGGCGGCCCTGGTCGAGATGTTTCCGACCAATATCCGCTACACCTCGATGTCCCTGCCCTATCATATCGGCAACGGCTGGTTCGGCGGCTTCCTGCCGACCACCGCCTTCGCCATGGTCGCGGCCACGGGCAATATCTACTACGGCCTCTGGTATCCGATCGTGGTGGCGCTCGCGACGGTCGTGCTGGGCTTCCTGCTGGTCAAGGAAGGCAAGGACGTCGATCTGAACGCGTAAGCCGCAACCTTCGCCAAGCTGCGGGGGCGGTCCGGTTCACCGGGCCGCCCTTTGTCTTTTCCCTCAAGAGCTACTCCCAACCGCTCATCCCGGCGGACGCCGGGATCCAGTGCTTTGGCTGCATAGAGCGCCATTTCCCCCGTGGCGACTACGGCTCTTACTGGATCCCGGCGTCCGCCGGGATGAGCGGGAATACTGGTGTCAGTCCCCATTTCATCCTTGTCCCAAGGCCCCGCTCCGTCCCAGATGCCGGTCATGTTCAGCCTCGCGACCCTGGCCCTGGTGGCCGCCTATATGGCGACCCTGTTCGCGGTCGCCTGGTGGTACGAGCGCCCGTCGATCAAGACGCGCGGCGGGGCGCTGGGGCCGTCGCTCTATGCCCTGTCGCTGGCCATCTACTGCACCTCCTGGACCTATTACGGGGCGGTGGGGACGGCGGCGCGGTCGGCCTGGGAATACCTGCCCATCTATGTGGGCCCGGCGCTGGGCGTGACGGTGCTGTTCCCGCTGTGGAAGCGGATCGCGGCGGCGGCCCGGCGCGAGAACGTCGGCTCGATGGCCGACTTCATCTCATCGCGCTACGGCAAGAGCCCGGCCCTGGGCGCGGCGGTGGCCGTCGTCGCCATCCTGGGCTCCCTGCCCTACATCGCGCTACAGCTGAAATCCCTGTCGATGGCGGGCGAGATGATCACCGCCGGGACGCCCGTCGCAGGCTCCGAGAGCCTGACGGTTCTGGTGATGGCCGGGGTTCTGGCCGGGTTCGCCATCCTGTTCGGGGCGCGTCGTCCCGACCTGACCGAGCACAACCGCGGCCTGATCCAGGCCATCGGCATCGAGTCCATCGTCAAGCTGGCGGCCCTGCTGGCCGTCGCCGTCTTCGCCCTGATGCTGCTGCGCCACGCCCCGGCCTCGGCCGCCGTGACCGCCAGCCTCGGCGATCTGGCGCGCGGACCCGATCTGGACAGCCGGTTCTGGGCCATCGTCCTGGTGGCGACCCTGGCCATCTTCTGCCTGCCGCGTCAGTTCCACGTCGCCTTTGTCGAGGGCGGCGACCCGGCCCAGGTGCGGCGCGCGCGCTGGATCTTTCCCCTCTATCTGCTGCTGACCAGTCTGGCGGTCCTGCCTCTGGTGGCGGCGGGTGGCCTGTTCGCGCCCCACGTCAATCCCGACCTGCTGGTGCTGGCCCTGCCGCTGAACGCCGGCCAGCCAGCCCTGACGGCGATCGTCTTCGTCGGCGGGTTTTCGGCGGCGACCGCCATGGTCATCGTCGAGGCCGTGGCCCTGTCGGCCATGGTATCCAACAACCTGATCCTGCCGCTGCTGGCCGCCGAACGCCGCAAACGCGGCGAGCGCTCGGGAGACATGGCGCGCACCATCCTCAACATCCGCCGCGTGGCCATCGTGGCCCTGCTGCTGATGGCCTGGGTCTATTATCAGGCGATGGACCAGTCCAGTGGCCTGGCGGCCATGGGTCTGGTGTCCTTCGCCGCCCTGGCCCAGCTGGCCCCCGCCCTGTTCGGCGCGGTGCTGTGGCGCGGCGGGCGGGCGCGGGGGGCGCTGGCGGGCTTAAGCGTCGGCATGGCGGTCTGGCTGGTCATGCTGGCGGCGCCGCAGCTGGCGCCCGGCTTCGGCCTGAACGTCCCGGCCATGATCGGGTTGAGCGATCCGTTCGCCGCGGGGGTCTTCCTCAGTCTGGCGTTGAACCTCGGCGTCTTTGTTCTGGTGTCGAAGCTGGGCACGCCGCGCCTGATCGACCGGGTTCAGGCCCGCGCCTTCGTCGACCGTCTGGGGCCGGACTGGATGGAGGGACGCGGCGGCTTGGCGGGGGCCTCGGTCGGCGACCTGAAGGCCCTGGTCGCCCGCTTCATCGGCGACGAACGGGCCGAGCGCGCCTTCGCCGCCTGGGCGCGCGAGACCGAGATCAAGCTGCGTGACGCCGACCCCGCCGACGCCGGCCTGGCCCGCGCCGCCGAACGCATGCTGGCGGGGGCGGTCGGCGCCGCCTCAGCCCGGCGCGTCATCGCCGCCGCCCTGGCCGCCGGGGGCCGCGCGCCCGAGGACGTGGTGCGGATGCTCGACGAGGCCTCGCAGGCGGTCCAGTTCAACCGCGACCTGCTGCAGACCACGCTGGACAACATCGATCAGGGCGTCAGCGTCGTGGACGAGGACCTGCGCCTGACCGCCTGGAACCGGCGCTATGTCGAGATGTTCGGCCTGCCCGCGGGCTTCGTCCACGTCGGCCTGCCCATCGCCGCCGTCTATCGCCTGAACGCCGAGCGCGGCGAGACCGACCCCGGCGACATCGAGGCCTGGATCGAGCGGCGGCTGGAGGCCCTGGCCCGCCGCATCCCGCACGACCACGAGCGCGAACAGCCCGACGGCCGGATTCTGCGGTCCTCTGGCGCCCCCATCCCCGGCGGCGGCTACGCCACCAGCTATACCGACATCACCGCCCTGCGCCGCGCCGCCCGCGATCTGGAGGAGGCCAACGAGCGGCTGGAGGCCCGCGTCGCCGACCGCACCGAGCGGCTCGAAGAAGCCCTTCGTCTGGCCGAGGACGCCACCGCCTCCAAGACCCGCTTCCTCGCCGCCGCCAGCCACGACCTGTTGCAGCCGCTGCACGCCGCGCGCCTGTTCATCGCCGCGCTGAAGGAGGAGCCGGCCCTGGCGCCCGGGTCCGCCGCGCGCGGGCTGGCCACCAACGCCGACCGCTCCATCGAC
This sequence comes from Brevundimonas sp. 2YAF1, assembly GCF_052114745.1. Classification (NCBI taxonomy): domain Bacteria; kingdom Pseudomonadati; phylum Pseudomonadota; class Alphaproteobacteria; order Caulobacterales; family Caulobacteraceae; genus Brevundimonas; species Brevundimonas sp. 2YAF1. The sequence goes on from NZ_JBFRFI010000002.1 coordinate 109,439, forward strand.
AGCGCCCACCGCCTGCTGACGGCGCTGCTCAACCTGTCCAAGCTGGAGGCGGGCGGGGTTCAGCCCGCCGTGGCCCCCCTGTCGCTGGACGCCCTGTTCGCCGAACTGACCCGCGAGTTCGCGCCCATGGCCCGGGCCAAGGGGCTGCGGCTGACGGTGGCGCCATCGGGTCTGTGGGTTTCGTCAGACCACGACCTGCTGCGCTCCATGCTTCAGAACCTGGTCGGCAACGCCATCCGCTACACCGACCGGGGCCGGGTTCTGGTCGGCGCGCGGCGCGACGGCGAGACGGTGCAGATGCTGGTCTGCGACACCGGACGCGGCATCCCCGATGCCGACCGCGAAAGCGTTTTCGGCGAGTTCGTGCGTCTGCCCGGTGCCCCGGTGGACGAACCCGGCGCGGGTCTGGGTCTGGCCATCGTGCAGAAGCTGTCGGACCTGCTGCGCCATCCGCTGTCGATGGCCTCGCGGGTCGGACGCGGCACGACCTTCCGCGTCAGCGCCCCGCGCGCCGCCGCGCGGGTCGTGGTCGCCGCACCAGCCGAGAGCGACGTCCGCCTGCCGCTGGCGGGCCTGCGGGTGCTGTGCGTGGACAACGAGCCCGCCATCCTCGACGCCCTGACGGCGCTGCTGACCCGCTGGGGCGCGCAGACGACGACGGCGCTGACGGCGGCGGAGGGCGTGGCGGCCAAGGGGCCGTTCGACGCGGCCCTGATCGACCTGCATCTGGGCGACGGGGCGGACGGGCTTACGGTCGTGGACGCCTTGCAAGCGCGCGGGTTGCGCCGCATCGCCCTCGTCACCGCCGACACCCGCGAGGGTCTGAAGGAAACGGCCGCGGCGGCCGGCGCGACCCTGCTGCCCAAACCGGTCAAGCCGGCGGCGCTGAAGGCCTTCCTGTCGAGTTAGCTCATATCCTTCTCCCCTTGCGGGAGAAGGTGGGCGCCGGAGGCGCTCGGATGAGGGGTGCCGGCGCGACGTCAGACAGCGTGACAGGCGGGCGGCGATCACCTCCAGATGAGGCGCTGACACCCCTCATCCGTCAGGCTTCGCCTGCCACCTTCTCCCACAAGGGGAGAAGGAAGATTTTACAGGTCGATCGACTGTGCCAGGATCACGGCCTGGGTCCGGTTATGCACCCCCAGCTTGCGGAAGACGCTGGTCAGGTGGGCCTTGATGGTGGCCTCGGTGACGCCGAGGTCGAAGGCGATCTGCTTGTTCAGCCGCCCGGCCTTCAGGCCTTCGAGGATGCGCAGTTGCGACGGGGTCAGGCTGGCGATGCGGGCTTCCAGATCGCCTTCCTCGGGTCCGGCTTCGCCCACGTCGGGGGCCCAGTGGTCGCCGGACAGGATGGCGGCGATGGCCTCGACCATGACCGGCAGGGCGGCGGATTTCGGAATGAAGCCGGCGGCGCCGAGCGTCAGGGCGCGGCGCACGGTCGGCGGCTGCTCGCTGGCCGAGACCACGGCGACGGGCACGGCGGGATGATCCGTACGGATGCGGGTCAGGCCCGCCATACCCTCGCTGTCCGACAGTTTCAGGTCCAGCAGCAGCAGGTCGACGGGATCGCCCGCCAGCGCCGTCTGAACCTCGGCCAGACTGGCGCATTCTGCGATCACGGCGCCGGGCGCGGCCTTTTCGACAGCCGATCTCAACGCCGCCCGAAACAGAGGGTGGTCGTCGGCGACGACGATGCGATCCATGAAGGTCCTTCCCGCGCGCGGTTCTCTAATTCGGGTCGAGGCCGCGCTGTGACAGCACTACCATGCCGCGCCCCGACTTTGGTCGAAACTAGACCAATGGCTAATGGCCGCAAACCGCCCTCGCGCGGAATGCTGCGCTTTCGAGGTTCGCGTTAGACGGACCCGGGAGGATGACGACATGAGAAAATTCCGTACCCGGCGGCGCGGCTGCGCTCCTGTTCGCGCCCTATCGGCGTTTGATGTCGGGGCCGAACTGATGTTCGCTGACCGCAAGCTGGAATCGGGACTGGACGGCGACATGTCCCCTCTGATCCTGTTCGCCGAATACGGCTTCTGAAAAACAAGAAACTGGAGGAATGCGCGCGTGTCTGATCCGGAACTCTATCCCGTCCCCGCCGACCTGGCCGCCCGCGCCCACATGGACCGCGACGCCTATGAGGCGGCCCGGATCGCGGCGCGCGAAACCCCCGACGCCTATTGGGGCGAACAGGCCAGGCGCCTCGACTGGATGACCTTCCCGACCAAGATCAAGGACGTCAGCTTCGACAAGGAAGACTTCCGCATCCGCTGGTTCGAAGACGGGGTGCTGAACGTCTCGGCCGAGTGCATCGACCGCCACCTGCCCCATCGCGCGAACGATGTCGCCATCATCTGGGAAGGCGACGAGCCGAGCGACAGCGAGCGCGTCACCTACGGCCAACTGCACGAACGCGTCTGCCGCATGGCCAATGTGCTCAAGGCCAACGGCGTCCAGAAGGGCGACCGCGTCACCATCTATCTGCCGATGATCCCCGAGGCGGCCTACGCCATGCTGGCCTGCGCCCGCATCGGCGCGGTCCATTCGGTCGTCTTCGGCGGCTTCTCGCCCGACAGCATCGCCGGCCGCATCGAGGACTGCGGCTCCACCTTCGTCATCACCGCCGACGAGGGCTGCCGCGGCGGCAAGAAGGTGCCGCTCAAGGCCCATGTCGACACGGCGCTGGAAAAGGTGTCGGGCGTCGACGGCGTCCTGCTGATCCGCCACACCGGCGCGGACGTGGGCTTCGTCGCGGGCCGCGATCTGGATTACGAGACCGAAACGAGGGCGGTCACGGCCCACTGCCACCCCGAGCCGATGCACGCCGAGGACCCGCTGTTCATCCTCTACACCTCGGGCTCGACCGGAAAGCCCAAGGGCGTGCTGCACACCACGGGCGGCTATCTGTTCTGGGCCAGCTACACCCACGAACTGGTCTTTGATTATCGGCCCGGAGAGGTCTTCTGGTGCACCGCCGACGTGGGCTGGGTGACGGGTCACTCCTATGGAGTCTATGGCCCGCTGGCCAACGGCGCCACGACCCTGCTGTTCGAGGGCGTGCCCAACTATCCGACCGTCAGCCGTTTCTGGGAGGTCATCGACAAGCATCAGGTCGAGATCTTATACACCGCCCCCACCGCCCTGCGCTCGCTGATGCGCGAGGGCGACGCCCCGGTGAAAGCCACCAGCCGCAAGTCGCTTCGCCTGCTGGGTTCGGTCGGCGAGCCGATCAATCCCGAGGCCTGGCGCTGGTATCATGAGGTCGTCGGCGAGGGCCGCCTGCCCATCGTCGACACCTGGTGGCAGACGGAGACCGGCGGCGTCCTGATCTCGCCCCTGCCGGGCGCGACGGACCTGAAGCCCGGCTCGGCCACCAAGCCCCTGCCCGGCGTCGAGCTGCAGATCGTCGATGCCGACGGCGAGGTGCTGGAGGGCGCGACCGAGGGCAACCTCGTCATCACCGACAGCTGGCCGGGCCAGATGCGCAGCGTCTATGGCGACCACCAGCGTTTCTTCGAGACCTATTTCTCGACCTATCCGGGCAAGTATTTCACCGGCGACGGCTGCCGCCGCGACGCCGACGGCTACTACTGGATCACCGGCCGGGTCGATGACGTGATCAACGTCTCGGGCCACCGCATGGGCACCGCCGAGGTCGAGAGCGCCCTGGTCCTGCACGAAGCGGTGGCCGAGGCCGCCGTGGTCGGCTTCCCCCACGACATCAAGGGGCAGGGCATCTACGCCTATGTCACCCTGAACAAGGGGGTCGAGCCGACCGAGGCGCTGCGCAAGGAACTGATCGCCCAGGTGCGCGAGGAGATCAGCCCCATCGCCGCCCCCGACGTCATCCAGTGGGCGCCGGGCCTGCCCAAGACCCGCTCGGGCAAGATCATGCGGCGCATCCTGCGCAAGATCGCCGAGAACGAACTGGGCGCCCTGGGCGACACCTCGACCCTGGCCGACCCTTCGGTCGTCGACGACCTGGTGAAGAACCGGGCGGCGTAGAGCGCGCAGTTCTCCGCTCATCCCGGCGGACGCCGGGACCCAGTGAGAGCCGCGCACACCGCCCAACTGGCCCATGCGCGCGCGCCTTGGCCAAAGGACTGGATCCCGTCGTCCGTCGGGATAAGCGGTTTCTGGCGTTCTCCCCGAAAGGCGGTCCCGGCTGGTCTGGACGGGGCCGCCCGCCTCGGCTTGAGTGGGGGCATGAGCAGAACCCTCGACGGCCTGACCATCATCGAACTGGCGGGCGTCGGCCCGGCTCCCTTCGGCGGCATGATGCTGGCCGACCACGGGGCGGAGGTGATCCTGGTGCACCGCCCCGGCGCCGCGCCCGATCCGCGCGCCCCATTGAACCGCAACCGCGCCCGTCTGGTCGAGGCGGACCTGAAGACGCCCCAGGGCGCCGCCCGCGTCCGCGATCTGGCGCGCACCGCCGACGGCCTGATCGAGGGCTTCCGTCCCGGCGTCATGGAGCGGCTGGGTCTCGGGCCAGACGTCCTGCTGGGCGACAATCCGCGCCTCGTCTATGGCCGCATGACCGGCTGGGGCCAGGACGGGCCGCTGGCCCCAGCGCCCGGCCACGACATCGACTACATCGCCCTGTCGGGCGCGCTGCACGCCTTCGGTCGGGCGGGCGAGAAGCCGACCCCGCCGATCAACATGGTCGGGGACTTCGGCGGCGGGGGGATGCTGCTGGCCTTCGGCATGGTCGCGGGCCTGCTCAAGGCCCAGCGCAGCGGGCGCGGCGACGTCATCGACTGCGCCATGAGCGAGGGTTCGGCCCTGCTGATGAGCATGATCTGGGGCTTCCGCCAGACCCTGCCCGCCCCGCTGCCCAGTTCCCTGACCTGGCGCGACGAACGCGGGGTCAACCTGCTCGACACCGGGGCCCATTTCTACGAGACCTATGAGACCGCCGACGGCAAGCATCTGGCGGTCGGGGCCATCGAGCCGCCCTTCTACGCCGCCCTCCTTCGCCTGACGGGGCTGACCGGCGACCCCGCCTTCGCCGCCCCCTTCGACCCCGCCGCCTGGCCCGCGCTGAAGGAGCGACTGGCCGACGTCTTCCGCACCCGCACGCGCGACGATTGGTGCGCTGATCCCGAGGCGCTGCAGGCCTGCGTCGCCCCCGTCCTGTCGATGGCCGAGGCGCCGGCGCATCCGCACAATCGGGCTCGAGGCGCCTTCGTCACCGCCCAGGGCGTCGTTCAGCCCGCCCCTGCCCCGCGCTTCCGCGACAGTCCGGCGCGGAAGCCAGAGTAGCGGCCCCACTAACCTCCGCTCCCCCCGGCGGACGCCGGGGCCCAGTCCTTTGGCTACTGAATTGGCTGCGTTTCAAACGTCCCGCCCTTGGCCAAAGGGCTGGATCCCGGCGCGGCGCGCCTCACCCCCCGTCGGCCCACACCGTCTTGTAGAGGTCGAAGCGACGGTCGCGCAGGTTGCGCACCGTCCCCTGCGCCTTGGCCCAGGCCAGGTCCGACAGGTCCAGGTCCGCGACCGTCACGGACTCGACGTTCTCCGAGGCCTCGGCCGCCACCCCGTCGCGCGCGAAGGGGAAGTCGCACGGCGTCAGGATGCAGGACTGGGCGTACTGGATGTCCATGTTCTCGACATTGGGCAGGTTGCCGACATTGCCCGACAGGACGACGTAGCACTGGTTCTCGACCGCCCGCGCTTGCGAGCAGTAGCGCACCCGCAGATAGCCCTGGCGATTGTCGGTGCAGAAGGGCACGAATAGGATGCGCGCGCCCTCGTCGGCCAGGCGCCGCGCCAATTCCGGGAACTCGGAATCATAGCAGATCATCACTCCGATCGGGCCGCAGTCGGTGGGGATGGCGTGGACGCGGTCGCCGCCCTTGATGTTCCACCAGTGACGCTCGTTCGGGGTCGGGTGCAGCTTCTCCTGCTCGTGCACCGAGCCGTCGCGCAGGAAGACATAGGCGACGTTGTGGATGTCGCCGTCCTCGGCCCGCGTCGGGTGCGAGCCGCCGATGATGTTGACGTTGTAGCCGACCGCCAGCTTGCGCATCTCCTCGACGAAGCGGGGCGTGTACCGCGTCAGGGCCTCGATGGACTCCGCCGGGGTCAGCTTCTTCTGCGCCAGCGACAGAAGCTGCAGGGTGAACAGCTCGGGAAACACCACGAAGTCGGCGCGATAGTCCGACACCACGTCGACGAAATATTCGACGTTGTCGATGAACTCCTCGAAGCTGGCGACCTTGCGCATCTGCAGCTGGACGGTGGCCACCCGCACCGTCTCCTTGACGGCGAAGGCCGCCCCCTTGCCGGTCGCCGGCAGATAATAGGGGTTGCGCCAGATCATGTGGGCGGCGTGGCCCATCGAGGCCGTGTCGGAGGTCAGATAGTTCTTCAGCACCCCGATCGGCTCGAATCCCGAGCGCAGGTGAAATCCGATCACCGGGTCGTTCAGCTTGCGCGCCGCCACCGCGTCCAGATAGTCGCGCGGATCGGGATAGGCGGTCTTGCGCCGCGACAGGCCCGGCATCCGCCCGCCAAAGACGATCCCCTTCAGGTTCTGCGCCTCGCACAGGTCGCGCCGCGCGTCGTAGAGGCGCTGGCCGATGCGCAGGCGCCGCCGGGCGGGGTCGACGCAGACCTCCATCCCGTAGAGCCATTCGCCCTGCGGATCATGCCGCGCGCCATAGCCGCCGCCGGTAATCTCGACCCAGGTGTGCGGCCCCATCGCCGTCTTCTCGTCGATGCGGAAGCTGGCGGCGTAGCCGACGATCTCGCCCTCGAACTCGACCACGAACTGGCCGTCGGGATAGGTGGCGATCTGTCCCCGCAGCATGCCGGGCGTATAGGGCGGCATGTCCTTGTAGACGCGCGCCACTAGGGCGTTGATGGCGGTGACGTCGGCCATGCGCGCATTGCGGATGATCAGGACGGCGGGTTTGGCGGGCGGCGTGATCTCGGTCATCCCGACCTAACGCGCCACCTTGGCCGTGGATCACCGGACGGGCGAATTCCGTTGCAACCCCGCCCCGGGGCCTGGGATTAGGCTAGAGACCGCCGCCGCTTCATAATGGAGCTTCGGACAGGACAGGGCGGCGCATGACGGCTCCCGCGATCGAAACCGAACTGAAGTTCCGGCTCGGCCCCGGCGCGGTGGTGCGCCTGTCGGGCCATCCGGCGCTGCAGGGCGAGCAGCGGACGGACCACCTGCGCTCGGTCTATTTCGACACCCCCGACGGCCTGCTGCGCGCCGCTGGCTTCGGCCTGCGGGTGCGCGCGACCGGCGACGGCTTCGTCCAGACGCTGAAGCGCCAGACCGCCCCCGGCCAGACCGCGCGCGACGAGTGGGAGGCCCCCGTCGCCTCCGAAGCCCTGGACCTCGCCGCGCTCAAGGCCACGCCCGCGCACAGACTGCTGAAGGGCCGCCGGCGCGACCTGTCGCCCCGCTTCGCCACGACCGTCGTGCGCCGGGTGCACATGGTCCGCCTGGACGGCGCCCTGATCGAGGTCGCCTTCGACGCGGGCGACCTGTCGGTAGGCGAGCGGCGCGAGCCGATCTACGAGCTGGAGCTGGAGCTGAAGGCGGGCGAGCCCTCCGCCCTGTTCGCCCTGGCCCGGCGGCTGGCGCGCGACCTGGCCATCGTCCCGGTGTTCGAAAGCAAGGCCGAGCGCGGCTGGCGGCTGGCCGACGGCGCGAGCCGGAAGCCGCGTCTGCCCTCGCCCGCGCCCCTGACGCCCGAGATGACCGCAGCGCCGGCCTTTCGCCTCCTGGCCATGGCCTGTCTGGCCCAGGTTTCCGCCAACGCCGAACTGCTGCGCGTCGTGCGCCGTCCCGAGGCGGTGCATCAGTTGCGCGTCGGCCTGCGCCGACTGCGCGCCGTCGTCGCCGTCTTCCAGCCCCTGCTGGCCGAGGCGGACCGCGAGCGGATCGAGACCGAGCTGAAATGGCTCGCGCGCGAGACCGACGCCGCGCGCGATCTGGACGTCTTCATCCGCGACGTCTTCCACCCGACCGTTCTGGACGCGCCCTCGCCGGACCTCGTCCCGCTCGGCCGCCGCCTGCTGGCCGCCCGGGGCCAGGCCTACGACCGCGCCCTCGCGGCCATAGGGTCGTCGCGCTACGGCCTGCTGATGCTGGAGACGACCGCCTGGATCGAGACGGCCGCCCTGCCCGACGAGCCTGTCGAGCGGTTCGCCCGGACGGCCCTGGACCGGCTGCACCGTCAGGTCGAGCGCCGCGGCCGGGACCTGGCCGGGCAGGACGCCGACAGCCGCCATCACCTGCGCATCCGGGCCAAACGTCTGCGCTACGCCGCCGAATTCTTCTCCGACCTCTTCCCCGCCCGGCGCCGCCGCGCCGGCTATCTGAAGGCGCTGGAACGGATGCAGGACACGCTCGGTGCCCTCAACGATCTGGCCGTGGCGCGCGACCGAATCCCCGGCGAGGCCCATCTGGACGACCCCGCCGTCGCCTTCGCCGCCGGGCGCGTCGTCGGCCGTCGCGAGCGCGCCGAAGCCGCCCTGCTGGCCGACGCCGTCAAGGCCACCCGGCGTTTCCACGACGCCGCGCCCTTCTGGAACCGACACAGGAAACGTCAGAAACGGTCGTAGGCCACAACCGTTCTCACCGCTGTAAATGAGAACATCTTGTGAACCAGAACAAACCATGCACATAGTCCGTCTCACAGAGGGAGCGGGTCCTTGGCGGGTCTCTCCCAAAGCCCAGAATGGAATCATGGCAAGGGAGAGAAAACCAATGGCACAGGCGGCATTGAAGCTCGTGGGTAAAGAAGACGGCGAAAAGCAACGCGCTCTGGAGGCGGCGATCGCGCAGATCGATCGCGCCTTCGGCAAGGGCTCGGTGATGAAACTGGGCAAGGGCGGCGTGGCGGTGGAAATCGCCAGCGTCTCGACCGGCTCGCTCGGCCTCGACATGGCGCTCGGCATCGGCGGTCTGCCGCGCGGACGCGTCATCGAGGTGTTCGGCCCTGAATCCTCGGGCAAGACCACCCTGGCCCTGCACACCGTGGCCGAAATCCAGAAGGCCGGCGGCACCGCCGCCTTCGTCGACGCCGAACACGCGCTGGATCCCGGCTACGCCCAGAAGCTGGGCGTCAATCTGGACGACCTGCTGGTGTCGCAGCCCGACACGGGCGAGCAGGCGCTGGAAATCGTCGACACCCTGGTGCGCTCGGGCGCCGTGGACATTGTCGTGGTCGACTCGGTCGCCGCCCTGACGCCGCGCGCCGAAATCGAAGGCGAGATGGGCGACAGCCTGCCCGGCCTGCAGGCCCGCCTGATGAGCCAGGCGCTGCGCAAGCTGACCGCCTCGATCTCCAAGTCGAACTGCATCGTCCTGTTCATCAACCAGATCCGCCACAAGATCGGGGTCATGTACGGTTCGCCGGAAACGACGACCGGCGGCAATGCGCTGAAATTCTACGCCTCGGTTCGCCTCGACATCCGCCGCACCGGCGCGATCAAGAACCGCGACGAGGTCGTCGGCAACACCACCCGCGTCAAGGTGGTCAAGAACAAGGTCGCCCCGCCGTTCCGCGAGGTCATCTTCGACATCATGTACGGCGAAGGCATCTCCAAACTGGGCGAGATCATCGACCTGGGGGTCAAGGCCGGGGTCATCGACAAGGCCGGCTCCTGGTTCAGCTATGACTCGATCCGCATCGGCCAGGGCCGCGAGAACGTGCGCGAGTTCCTGAAACAGAACCCCGACATGGCCGCCTCCATCGAGGCGGCGGTGCGCGCCTCGACCAACAAGATCGCCGACGAGCTTCTGGGCACGCCCGAGCCCGATGAAGGCCAAGATCTGGAAGGGTGAATCCGGAGGGGCTGATCCAGCCCTCCGCCAGCTTCTCCGTCCGCCGTCCCCCGCGACCCGCCGAACGACCCCGCGGGGCTCGGGCCGGACGGAGCCGGCCCGCCCGATCCGCATCGGGCGGGCCTCTTTTTTTGTTGAGGCAATGCCCGCCCGATCCGCATCGGGCGGGCCTCTTTTTTGTTGGGACAATGGCCGCCCGATCCGCATCGGGCGGGCCTTGCGCCCCTGTTCGAGCCGTCCCTCCGCCGTCACCCCGGACGGCCCGAAGGGGCGATCCGGGGCCCAGGCCCCGCCCCCAATGGCATGGACGGAGAAATGTCAGACGCCTGGGTTCCGGGTTCGCTTCGCGCCCCGGAATGACGGTCAAGAAAGACGGAACCCTCTCCGATCCGCCTCCGACCGGCTTTTTTGTCGCCCGCCGACTGGTCGAAGCTGGCCCATGTGGGCAAGCTGCGCCGTGAAGAACCGGAGCCTCCCATGACCCTCGCCACCGCCGACCTGTGCGACGCCCACCCCGACAGGGTGAAGGTCTGCCAGACCCCGTTCCGAAGCTTCGGCAAGGTCGCGGCCTTCAACGGACCGATCCGCACCCTCAGCGTGCTCGACGACAACGCCCTCGTCCGTCAGGCGCTGGAGCGCCCCGGTCAGGGCGCGGTTCTGGTGGTCAATGGGGGCGGGTCGCTGAAGCGCGCCCTGGTCGGCGACAACCTGGCTGGGCTGGCCATCGACAACGGCTGGGCCGGGATCATCGTCCACGGCGCCGTCCGCGACACCGGCGTGCTGAACACCATGGAGGTGGGCGTCAAGGCCCTGGGCACAGTCCCCCTGCGCGCCGACCGCGACGGCATCGGCGAAATCGACATCGCCATCAGCTTTGGCGGGGTCATCTTCACCCCCGGCGACTGGCTCTATGCCGATGGCGACGGGGTCATTGTTTCGGCCGAACGGCTGCACGACTGACAACAGCTTTCCTCCCTGTCGCGGAGCGATGGGGAGGTGGATCGGCGGCGAAGCCGGCGAGACGGAGGGGGCGTCTCAACGGGCTGACCTCTGCGCCGCCCCCTCCACCGCTACGCGGTCCCCCTCCCCATGGAATGGGGAGGAAAAAGCCCAGCGCCCCCGCGCGATCACGCGCGAGTGATGCGTTCGGCGCAAAATCCCTATATGACGCCCGTTCCGACATTCTCCCCGCGCGTCCGAATTCCTTAGAGCGATACGCCCATGACCAGCCTGAAACAGATCCGCTCCACCTTCCTCGACTACTTCGCGGCCGACGGCCACGAGAAGGTGCAGTCGGCTCCGCTGGTGCCGCAGAACGACCCGACCCTGCTGTTCGTCAACGCGGGCATGGTGCCGTTCAAGGACTACTTCACCGGCGCTTCGACCCCGCCCTACAAGCGCGCGACCAGCTCGCAGAAGTGCGTCCGCGCCGGCGGCAAGCACAACGACCTGGACAACGTCGGCTACACCGCGCGCCACCACACCTTCTTCGAGATGCTGGGCAACTTCTCGTTCGGCGACTACTTCAAGGACCACGCCATCGAGAGCGCGTGGGGGCTGCTGACCAAGGAATTCGGCCTCGACGCCAACCGCCTGCTGGTCACCGTCTATCACACCGACGACGAAGCCTTCGACATCTGGAAGAAGATCACCGGCTTCTCGGACGACAAGATCATCCGCATCCCGACCGCCGACAACTTCTGGGCCATGGGCGACAGCGGCCCCTGCGGCCCCTGCACCGAGATCTTCTACGACCACGGCGACCACATCGCCGGCGGCCCTCCTGGGAGCCCCGACGAGGACGGCGACCGCTTCGTGGAGATCTGGAACAACGTCTTCATGCAGTACGAGAAGGAGAACGATAAGATCGTTCGCGACCTTCCCAAGCCCAGCGTCGACACCGGCATGGGCCTGGAGCGCATCGCCGCCGTGCTGCAGGGCGTCCACTCCAACTACGACGTCGACCTGTTCCGCAGCCTGATCGGCGCCTCGGAAGAACTGACCTCGACCAAGGCCGAGGGTGAGCGCGCCCCCAGCCACCGCGTCATCGCCGACCACCTGCGCTCGTCCTCCTTCCTGATCGCCGACGGCGTCACCCCCTCGAACGAGGGTCGCGGCTATGTCCTGCGCCGCATCATGCGCCGCGCCATGCGTCATGCTCACCTGCTGGGGTCGTCGGACCCGCTGATGCACCGTCTGGTGCCGACCCTGGTCGAGGAGATGGGCGAGGCCTATCCCGAACTGCGCCGCGCCCAGGCCTTCATCGAGGACACGCTGAAACAGGAAGAAATCCGTTTCCGCACCACGCTGGGTCGCGGCATGAACCTGTTCGATCAGGCCACGACCGGCTTCAAATCCGGCGACATGCTGGACGGCCAGACGGCGTTCGCCCTCTATGACACCTACGGCTTCCCGCTGGACCTGACGCAGGACGAGGCCCGCCGTCGCGGCTTCTCGGTCAACGTCGCCGGGTTCGAATCCGCCATGGAAGAACAGCGCGCCCGTTCGCGCGAGCACTGGACCGGCTCGGGCCAGACGGCCTCGGCCGGCGCCTGGCTGAGCTTGCGCGACCAGCACGGCGTGAGCCAGTTCACCGGCTATGAGTCGGAAACCGGCGAGGGCCAGGTCGTCGCCATCCTGAAGGACGGCGTCGCCGTCGACGCCGCCGAGGCCGGCGAGGTGGTCGAGGTCGTGCTGAACCAGACCCCCTTCTACGCCGAAGGCGGCGGTCAGGCCGGCGACAAGGGCGTCTTCGTCTGGACCAACGGCGAAGGCCGCGTGCTGGACACCAAGAAGCACGCCGACCTGTTCGTCCACGCGGTGCAGGTGGCCCAGGGCGCGGCCCTGACGGTCGGCGCCACGGTGACGGCTACGGTCGAGCCGGGCTCGCGCCCGACGACCCGCGCCAACCACTCGGCGGCCCACCTGCTGCATGCGGCGCTGAAGAACGTGCTCGGCCCACACGTCGCCCAGAAGGGCCAGATGGTCGACGCCGAGCGCATGCGCTTCGACTTCAGCCACAACGCCCCGGTGACAGAGGACGAACTGGCCCGGATCGAGGACGAGGTGAACGCGGTCATCCGCCAGAACCTGCCGACCACGACCCAGCTGATGCACCCCGAAGCCGCCATCGAGGCCGGCGCCGTCGCCCTGTTCGGCGAGAAGTACGGCGACGAGGTCCGCGTCCTGACCCTGGGCCACGCCCTGTCGGGAGACGGCGCCTATTCGGTTGAACTGTGCGGCGGCACCCACGTCGCCCGCACCGGCGACATCGCCCTGTTCAAGATCGTGTCGGAAGGCGGCGTCGCCGCCGGCGTCCGCCGCATCGAGGCCCTGACCGGCGAGGCCGCGCGTCAGTTCCTGCTGGCCCAGGCCAATGTCGCCCGTTCGCTGGCCCAGGGCTTCAAGATCCAGACCGCCGACGTTCCGGCCCGGGTCGAGGCCCTGAGCGCTGAACGCAAGGCGCTGGAGAAGCAGGTCGCCGACCTGAAGAAGCAACTGGCCCTCGGCGGCGGCGCGGGCGCCAATGCGGCCCCGGAAACCATCAACGGCGTCACCCTGATCGCCCGCGTCCTGGACGGCGTGGACGGCAAGGGCCTGCGCGGCGTGGCCGAGGACTTCAAGAAGCAGATCGGCTCCGGCGTCGTCGCCCTGGTCGGCGTCACCGACGGCAAGGCGGCCATCACGGTGGCCGTGACCCCTGACATGGCGGGCCCAGAATCAGGGAAGGTCAACGCGGCTGATCTGGCCCGCGACGCCGTCATCGCCATGGGCGGCAAGGGCGCGGGCGGCAAGCCCGACTTCGCCCAGGGCGGCGCCCCGGACGGCGCCAAGGCCGAAGCCGGTCTGGACGCCATCCGGGCTGCTCTGAAGGGCTAAGCCGCCTCACAGCTGAAACAGGAAAGGGCGGCGCATCGGATGCGCCGCCCTTTTTCTTGGCTGATCACCAATCATCCGCTCATCCCCGCGGAGGCGGGGACCCAGTAAGAGCCTCACGCGACATCGTTGGCTGTTTGCGCTCGCAGCCAAAGGTCTGGGTCCCCGCCTCCGCGGGGATGAGCGGAATTAAGTGGGCTCGCTCAGATCAATCCCCGCCAGCTTCCAGCCGAACAGGTTGCGGCGCTTCATCAGCAGGGAGACCTGCTCGTCCGGCTGGTCGTCGCGGGTCAGGGTGACGGCGAAGGTGTCGAGGTCGCGGTACCCCCAGGACTGGCGCACCCGGGTCTTGGCGGCCTTGGGTTCGGTCGGCGCCGACTTCACGAGGTCAGGCTTGGGCGCCTCGCCCTCGCGCACCATTATGGAAATGGCCTGGGGCGTGACCAAGGCGTCGACCGCCCCGCCGACCAGGGTCGGGGCCAACAGCATGCCCAGACCCGACAGGCCGCCCAGGCGGCCGTCCTTGCGCATCTCGCTCACCATGCGGGCGCTCAGTTCGTCCTTCAGGCTGGCGCGGAAGGCGGGAAAATCGACCTGGCGTTCCAGCGCCTTCTCGTCGCCGGTCTTGGCGGCCTGCACCAGCGACCGCGCCGCCAGCAGCGGCGATGCGGCGTAGGCCAGGACGAACACCGCCACGGCGGCGCCCCCCAGTCGAAGGATCAGTTTCTGGTTCATCGGCCCTCCCCTGCCTTACGAACGCGACGGGTAAGCGACATGTGACGACACGACCTCGAAAACCCCCAAGGACATTAAGGGCATGGTTCGTGGAGGGGCTCAAGCTCAGCGTTTCACTCCGCCGTCATTCCGCGGCGCGAAGCGAACCCGGACCCCAGGCGTCTGGCCTGCCGCGCCCCTGCCCAGTCCAGCGCCTGGGCCCCGGATCGCCCCTGCGGGTCGTCCGGGGTGACGGAAGAGAAAGATCGACACACACCTCTGCCGTCATCCTCGGGCTGGACCCGAGGATCGGGTCGTCCGCCTGCGCGACGTCAGCGCGCCCCTGCGCTGGATCCTCGGATCAAGTCCGAGGATGACGGCGGTTGGGAGAGACGCGGCGAGTGGAAGAGCGGACAACAAAAAGGCCCGCCGGATTTCTCCAGCGGGCCTCGATGATCACGCCGACGCGCTCAAGCAGCGCGAAGCGCGGTAGCGCCCTTAGCCGATGTGCGGCAGGGCGGCGCGCAGGTTGTCGGAGACCTTGTCGAGGAAGCCCTCGGTGGTCAGCCACGACTGTTGGTCGCCGACCAGCAGGGCCAAGTCCTTGGTCATGAAGCCCGACTCGACGGTCTCGACCACGACACGTTCCAGGGTGGCGGCGAACTGGGCCAGCTCGGCGTTGTCGTCCAGCTTGGCGCGGTGCGAGAAGCCGCGCGTCCAGGCGTAGATCGAGGCGATCGAGTTGGTCGAGGTGGCCTCGCCCTTCTGATGCTGGCGGTAGTGACGGGTCACGGTGCCGTGGGCGGCTTCCGATTCCAGCACCTTGCCGTCCGGCGTCATCAGCACCGAGGTCATCAGGCCCAGCGAGCCGAAGCCCTGCGCCACGATGTCCGACTGAACGTCGCCGTCGTAGTTCTTGCACGCCCAGACGAAGCCGCCCGACCACTTGATGGCCGCGGCCACCATGTCGTCGATCAGGCGGTGCTCATAGGTCAGGCCCTTGGCCTTGAACTCGGCGGCGAATTCTTCGTCGAACACCTTCTGGAAGATGTCCTTGAAGCGGCCGTCGTAGGCTTTCAGGATGGTGTTCTTGGTCGACAGATAGACCGGATAGTTGCGCTGCAGGCCGAACGAGAAGCTGGCGCGAGCGAACTCGGTGATCGAGTCGTCCAGGTTGTACATGCCCATGGCCACGCCGGCCGAGGGGAAGTCGAAGACTTCGTAGTTCTGCTCTTCGCCGTTGGCGCCGACCCACTTCATGGTCAGCTTGCCCGGGCCGGGGACCAGGAAGTCCGTGGCCTTGTACTGGTCGCCGAAGGCGTGACGGCCGACGACGATGGGCTGGGTCCAACCGGGGACCAGACGCGGCACGTTCGAGCAGATGATCGGCTCGCGGAAGACGACGCCGCCCAGGATGTTGCGGATGGTGCCGTTCGGCGACTTCCACATCTTCTTCAGGCCGAATTCCTTCACCCGGGCTTCGTCCGGGGTGATGGTGGCGCACTTGACGCCGACGCCGTGCTTCTGGATGGCGTGGGCCGCGTCGATCGTCACCTGGTCGTCGGTGGCGTCGCGGTTTTCCATGCCGAGGTCGTAGTAGTCGAGGTCCAGGTCCAGATAGGGGAAGACCAGCTTGTCCTTGATCATCTGCCAGATGATCCGGGTCATTTCGTCGCCGTCGATGTCCACGATGGGGTTGGCGACCTTGATCTTGGCCATGCTCTGCCTCTGTCTCTCAATCTGGGTAAGGAATACGTGCGGGCGGTATAGCGAGGCGCGCGCGCGGGCGCAAAGGTTGAGCGGCTGGAACCCCCTGCCCCGTCCGAAAACTGCCCCCGGGGCCTGAACCGGCGGCGGGCCCGACCGTTCATGGCGGACCCGCTCCGTTTCGCGAGACGCGATCCATGTCGTCCCTCCAGCCTCCGCTCGTCGCCGCCCTCGCCTTGACGGCCGTCGCGCTGGCCGCCTGTCAGGAAGGCGAAAAGGACGGCGCGCCGCCCGTGACGGCGGCGACCCCGGCCCAGACGGCGAGGTCCCACACCGAAACCCGCAAATTCCGCGACTGGCTGGCGGTCTGTGACAACGGCAACGCCTGCTTCGCCTTGGGATCCGCGCCGGAAGGACAGAGCGGCTGGGTTCGGGTCAGCCTGGCCCCCGGTCCCGGCGCCCGACCCGAGATCGCCGCCGGTTTCCCCGGCGACGGCGCAGCGCCCGGCGCGCTGGCGCTGGAGGTCGACGGTCGGCGCTTCGCCACCGACACGGCCTCGGCGCCGACCGACGCGAAGGGTTCCTTCGGCGTGATCCGTCGACAGCCCCTGCCCGCCGTGAAGGCCCTGACCTCGGGGCGCCGCCTGACCCTGACCGACGGCGGGGAGCGCGTGCCGGTCTCCCTGTCCGGCGCCGCCGCGGCCCTGTCGTGGATCGATGACCGCCAGGGCCGGTTGGGCACGACCGCCGCCCTGGTCCGGCGCGGCCGCAGGCCCGCCGCAGCCGCAGCCGCAGCCGCCGCCCCGGCCTTGCCGAGCGTCACGCCCGCCCCCGCCATCGCCCAGACCGGCCTGCCCCGGCCGGTCCTGCCCGCCGCCTTCGAGGCCCGCGCCGACGTCAAACAGTGCCGATCCGACACCGCGTTCAGCGCCGCCTTCCAGAGCGGCGTCACCATCGACCGCCTGTCGGAGGACCGCGAGTTGTGGGGCCTGCCCTGTTTCGCGGGGTCCTATAATTTCAGCTTCCGCTATTTCATCACCGGCCGGGGCGGCGTCGATCCCGCCCCCGTGATCTTCCCCACCTCGCGCAAACCGACCGCCGAGGTCGTCAACAGCCGCTACGATCCGGCCAGCCGCACCCTGACCGCCTTCGACAAGGGGCGCGGCGTCGGCGACTGCGGCGTGGCCTCGACCTGGGTCTGGGCCGGCCGCGCCTTCGTGCTGAAGGCCGAGCGCGAGATGCGCGAATGCTGGGGCGTGCCCGCCGACCTGTGGCCGACCACCTGGCGCAGCCGCTGACATGAAAACGGCCCGGGCGCGCGAACGCCCGGGCCGTTCTTCAGTCGATGGCGGCCGTCAGGCGCGCATCTGGGCTTCCAGCACCGCCAGCGGCAGGGAGCCGTTCATCAGCACCTTGTCGTGGAAGGCGCGCAGGTCGAAGCCGGGCTTGGCCTCGGCATCCTTCCTCAGACGGGCGATGACCGTGTGGCCGACCTTGTAGGAACAGGCCTGGCCCGGCCAGACGGTGTAGCGGTTGATCTCGCTGTTCGAGGCGTCCAGCGGCTTGGCGCCCGAGGCCGCCATGTATTCGACCGCCTGTTCGCGGCTCCAGCGTTCGGAGTGCAGACCGGTGTCGACCACCAGACGCACCGCCCGGAACAGGTAGGACATCAGGAAGCCGACGCGGCCCAGCGGATTGTCGGCGTAGGCGTTCAGGTCGTTGGCGGCGACCGCCTCCGTATACAGGGCCCAGCCCTCGTTATAGGCCGAGAAGCCGCCCGCCCGGCGCCACTGCGGCAGTTCGCCAGACTCGCGCTGCAGGGCGACCTGCAGGTGGTGGCCCGGCGAGGCCTCGTGATAGGTCAGGGTCGGCAGGGCGAAGCGCGGCCAGTTCCCGCTGTCGCGCAGGTTGATGTAGTAGGCGCCCGGACGCGAGCCATCCAGCGGCGGCCCCTGATAATAGCCGCCCGGCGCGCCCGACTGGATCGAGGGCGGCACGCGACGGATCTCGACGTGGGATTTCGGCAGACGGCCGAAGACGGTCGGCAGCTTGGGCTCCAGATCGGCGACCAGTTGGTTCAGCCAGACCAGCAGTTCCTCCTTGCCCGCGTCGGTGTTGGGGAAGAGCTGCGCCGGGTCCTTGTTCAGGGCCTGAATCCGCTCGCCGACCGTGCCCTGGGTATAGCCCTGCGCCTTCAGGATGACGTCGATCTCGGCGCTGATCTCGGCCACCTGCGCCTTGCCCATCCTGTGGATTTCGGCGGCGCTCAGGGTGGTGGTCGTGTTCGACTTCAGGCCGTTGGCGTAGAAGGCCTCGCCGTCGGGCAGGCGCCAGACCCCGGCGTCGTGGGTCGCCTGCGGGCGGATCGCCTCCAACGCTGCGACCTGACGGGCCAGGGCCGGCTTGACCTGCTGGTCGACGATGGCGGCGGCGCGCGCGTCATAGCCGGACAGGTTCAGGGCGGCGGTCTTCCGGGCCAGCGACTTGATCATGGCCATGTCGGCGGCGGACGTATCGCGCAGGGTGCGGATCTGCGGCAGGGCGCGGTCCAGGATGAAGTCCGGCGGAATGACGCCCAGGCCGGCGTCCTCGCGGATCTTGGCCGTCTCGCCGTCCAGCACCCCGGCGAAGGCCGACAGGCGCGACAGGAAGGCGTCGGCGCCGGCGGCGTCCTCGACCCGGTGCTGGTTGTCCATGAAGTCCGGCGTCTCGAAATAGCCGCCCGACAGCTGGGTCACGACATAGGGCGACGGACGGCCCGGCCCGGCGCCATAGGCGAAGCGCGAGGTCTCGGCCGAGGTCTCGCGCCCGAAGGCGGAGATGGCGTAGTTCAGGGCGCCCGCCTCTGAGAGACCCGTCTGATCGAAGGCGCGCAAGCTGGCCCAGCGGCTGATCGCCTTGTCGCGGTCCTTGCGAATGGCGTCCGGACCGGCCTCGCTCAGCCTGGACGACAGACCGGCGCGGGCGCCGCGGTCGAGGCCCAGGTTGGTGGCGCGCTCGGGCGCCTCGTCGATGTCGGCCTCGAACCAGCCGTCCAGCAGGGCGTTTAGCCGCCCGTCCGCGTCCTTGGCGGCCGCATGGGCGAGAGAGGGCGCGACCGCGGCCGTGGCGGCGGCGGTCAGCAGAAGGCGGCGGCGGTCGATCATGGTCTTTACTCCCCGACGAGGACGGCGCGACGCCGCGCGCCCCCTCACACTCAGACAAATTGTCGGGCCGGCGCGCCCGTGGTTCAAAAGCCTAGACGGGCGTCCAGGCGGTCATGGTCCGCTCCAGCACCGTCAGCGGCACGCCGCCCAGATTCAGGCCGGTGTCATGGAAGCCCTTGATGTCGAAGCGGCTTCCCAGACGCGCCTTGGCGTCTTCACGCAGCTTGACCCAGGTGGTGTGGCCGACCTTGTAGCTAGCGGCCTGACCCGGCCAGACACAATAACGTTCGACCTCGGTGGCGATGCTGGTTTCCTGATCGCCCAGAGTGTCGACCATGTAGCGGATGCCTTGCTCCCGGCTCCAGCGCTTGTGGTGCAGACCGGAGTCGACCACCAGACGCGCGGCGCGGAACATCAGCGACTGCAGATAGCCGATCTTGCCGAAGGGGTCGTTTTCATAGACCCCCATCTCGTCGGCCAACTGTTCGGAATACAGGCCCCAACCCTCGGAATAGGCCGAGAAGCCCATGACCTTCATCAGCAGCGGGGTGTCCGGCTTCTCCTGCTGCAGAGCGATCTGATGGTGATGGCCCGGAACCGCCTCGTGATAGGTCAGGGTCGGCAGGGTCCACTTGGGCCATTCCGCCGTGTCGCGCAGGTTGATGTAGTAGGCGCCCGGACGCGAGCCGTCCAAGGCGGGCGACTGGTAATAGCCGCCCGGCGCTCCAGCCTCGATGGCGACCGGCACGCGGCGGATCTCGACCGGCGATTTCGGCAGGCGGCCGAAGTAGTCCGGCAGGCGCGCCTGCATGTCCGCCATCTGGGCGTTCAGCGCCTTCAGCAGTTCCGCCTTGGCGTCGTCCGTGTTCGGATAGACGAAGCGCGGCTCCTTGCCCAAGGCGGCGATACGGGCGCCGACCGGCCCCTGCGTCATGCCTTGCGCCTTCAGCAGGGCGTCGGCGCGGGCCGAAATCTCGGCCACCTGCTCCAGCCCCATCTGATGCACCTCGTCCGGCGTCAACGAGGAGGTGGTGTAGAACTTCAGGCCGAAGCGGTAGTAGGCCTCGCCGTCGGGCAGACGCCAGGCGCCGCCGTCATGGGTCGCGCCGGGCCGCACCGCCTTGAAGGCGTCGGCCTGACGCTGAACCGCCGGATAGACTTCCGCCGTCAGGATGGCCTGGGCCCGCGCGGCCCAGTCGCCGGGGATGTTCTTCTCGGCCGTGCGGCGGGCCAGCGACTGGCTCATGACCGAATCCGCCACGGCGGTTCCGGTCAGCGACGCCATCTGGGCCAGGGTGCGGTCGATGACGAAGTCCGGCGGCACGGCCCCGGCGGCGAAGTCGGCCTGCATCCGCGCCCGCTCGGCGTCCAGCCCCCTGGCGAAGTCCGACAGGCGCGACAGATAGGCCTCGGCGTCGTCGGCGGTCTCGATCCGGTGCTGACTGTCCATGAAGTCCGGCACGCCCTGATAGGCGCCGCCCAGTTGGCTGACCGTATAGGGCGAGGGGAACAGGCCGCCGCCATAGGGGAAGCGGTCCCCCTCGAGCGTGGTGTCGCCAAAGAACTCCAGCGAGTCGTAATAGGTCTGCTCGTCGGCGGTCAGTTGCGACCGGTCGACGGCCTTCATCGCCTTCATGCCGTCGAAGAACCTGGCCTTGTCGGCGTCGATCTTGGCCTGGGACCGGTCGCTCAGCTTGAAGCGGGCGGCCGCCATCGGCCCCCGGTCCATGCCCAGCATGGTCAGGGTCTCGGGGTCGGACAGGATCATCTCCTGCGCGATCTTGTCCAGCAGGGCCAGGAACTGGGCCGAGGCGAGGCCAGCCGCCTCGGCGGCGGGCGCGGCGGTCTGCGCCAGGGCGCGGGCGGCGCCCGAGGCGGCGAAGGCGCCCCCCATGGCGGCGGTCATCAACAGGCGGCGGCGATCCAGCATCGGGCTTCCTCCCAAAAGCGATGGGAGGGACACTATCGAAGCGACGCCGCCCCGCAAGGCGTCACCTTTCCGCTACGGATGAAGTTCCGGCCGTCCGCCGCCCTGATGGGGTCAGCCGGGCTGGACGTGGGCCTTAAGACAGTCGCGCACGGCCTTCTTCAGGTCGCCCGGCGCATTGGGTTCGTCCACGCCGTCGGCGGCCAGCACCGCCTTGACCGCCGCGTCCAGACCCTTGGGCAGGGCCTCGATCACCTTCTTCTGACCCTTTTCATGCAGGCAGAAGCCGACCTCGCTGCACAGGGCGGCGAACAGGGCGTCGAAGTCCACGTGGTCGAAATTGGGGGCGGCGTCGGTCATGAAGTCTCAGGCTTTCAGGCGGGAGGCATGGAAGGCCACGTGGTCGTCCACGAAGCTGGCCATGAAGAAGTATGAGTGATCATAGCCCGGCTGCATCCGCAGGGTAAGCGCCTGTCCCGCCGCCTTGGCCGCCGCGACCAGAAGTTCGGGCTTCAACTGGTCGGTCAGGAAGGGATCGGCGTCGCCCTGATCGACCAGGATGTCGTCGAACACGCCTGCCGCCGCGCCGCTCTCGATCAGCTTGGCCGCATCGTGACGATCCCACTGGCCGCGATCTTCGCCCAGGTAGGCGCTGAACGCCTTCTCGCCCCAGGCGCAGCGCGTCGGCGACGCAATCGGCGCGAAGGCCGAAACCGACTTGAACAGGTCGGGGTGGCGCAGGGCCAGGGTCAGCGCCCCGTGCCCGCCCATGGAGTGACCAAAGATCGAACGCGTCCTGGTCGTCGGGAACGCGGCGTCGATCAGGGCGATCAGTTCGCCGGTGACGTAGCTTTCCATGCGGAAATGCGGCGCCCAGGGCGCCTGCGTCGCGTCGACGTAGAAGCCCGCGCCCTGGCCCAGATCATAGGCCGGATCGTCGGCCACGCCTTCGCCGCGCGGCGAAGTGTCCGGCGCCACGATGATGACGCCGTGCGCGGCGGCGGCCTTGTAGGCCCCGGCCTTGGTGGTGAAATTGTCCTCGGTGCAGGTCAGGCCGGACAGCCAGATCAGGACGGGAAACGGCCCCTCGCCCGCCGGAACGAAGACCGACAGGGTCATGGGCGTGCCGGTGGTCGCGCTGTCGTGCTTCAGATAGCGCAGCGTGCCGCCGTGGACGACGTGGGTCTTGGTGGTTTCCATCATTCGGGCCAGACTTTCGCGAGCAGGGCGTCGTCCAGAGCGCCCCCGTCCTTAGGGAAGTGCGCATACCAATCGCGCGGGATCGGCGGCCACCCGCTGGCCGGCGCCGCGCCGCCGCCCCAGGCGTCGAATTCCAGCCCGATCAGGATCGGCCCCTCGCGCACGGTCGGCGCCGGGACCGCCTCAACCCGGCGGATGGCGGCGTCGGCCACCTCGGGCTTCAGGGCAGGTTCGCCAGTGACAATCCAAGCTTTCGACCGGCCGCCCGGCTTGACCATCAGCAGCAACATGCCCGAGGCGCCGGGCTGCATCGGTTGGGTCTTAGCGGCGGCCGCAGCTGCGGCCCCCGCCCCGCGCAAATAGGGCGCAAGATCGGAAACCTCGGTCCGCTGCTTCAGTATCCGGTCAGGGAGGTAGAGCACCACCTCCTTCTGGACCCAGGGCTCTGCCGGGACCTCGACCCGAGCAGGCGCAGGCTCGCCCCGGTTGCAGGCGGCGAGCGCCATGACGGCCAGAACGGCCATGATCGACGCGGTCGCCGCCTTCTTCATCGTTTCAGTCCTCAGCCCGGCCGGTGAACGGCGCAGATCTTGTTGCCCGACGGATCGCGCAGATAGGCCAGGTGCATCTTGCCGAAGGGGGTGTCGCGCGGACCCGCCGGGTCCTCGATGGCCGTGCCGCCGGCCTCGACGCCGGCCTGGGCGAAGGCGACGACCGCCTCGGGGCTGGCCGCCGCGAAACCGATGGTGCCGCCGTTGGCGTGACAGGCGGCTTCACCATTGCGCGGCGTCACCACGCCCAGCATGCCCCGCGGCGTCATGTACCAGACGCCGGGCCGGGGCTGATCGCTGAACGTGCCCGGCTGGTGGCCCAGGGCGCCGAGCACCGCGTCATAGAATTTGTGCGACGCCTCGACGTCGTTGGCGCCCAGCGTGACGTGGGTGAACATGGTCTTCCTCCCAATGATGCGCCCGGCCGGTTCGCCGGGCGCCGCAACCTATGCCGACTAAGTTTCTTTTGGCAACGCTGTTTAGAAGACGATGACCGAACGGATGCTCTCGCCCGCGTGCATCAGGTCGAAGGCCTCGTTGATGCGTTCCAGCGGCAGGGTGTGGGTGATCATCGGGTCGATCTCGATCTTGCCGTCCATGTACCAGTCGACGATCTTGGGCGTGTCGGTGCGGCCGCGCGCGCCGCCGAAGGCCGAGCCCTTCCAGACGCGGCCGGTGACCAGCTGGAACGGACGGGTCGAGATCTCCTTGCCCGCCTCGGCCACGCCGATGACGATGCTCTCGCCCCAGCCGCGGTGGCAGGCTTCCAGCGCCTGACGCATGACCACGGTGTTGCCGGTGCAGTCAAAGGTGTAGTCGGCGCCGCCGTCGGTCAGCTCGACCAGACGCGCCACCACATCGGGCGTGTCCTTCGGGTTGACGAAGTGGGTCATGCCGAAGCGACGGCCCCATTCTTCCTTGTCGCCGTTGATGTCGACGCCGACGATCATGTCGGCCCCGACCAGCTTCAGGCCCTGGATGACGTTCAGGCCGATGCCGCCCAGGCCGAAGACCACGGCGTTGGCGCCCGGCTCGACCTTGGCCGTGTTGACCACGGCGCCCACGCCCGTCGTCACGCCGCAGCCGATGTAGCAGGCCTTGTCGAAGGGAGCGTCCTTGCGGATCTTGGCCACCGCGATCTCGGGCAGCACCGTGTAGTTCGAGAAGGTCGAGCAGCCCATGTAGTGGGCGATGGCCTGGCCCTTGTAGCTGAAGCGGCTGGTGCCGTCGGGCATCAGGCCCTTGCCCTGGGTGGCGCGGATCGAGGTGCAGAGGTTGGTCTTGCGGCTCAGGCACGACTTACACTGGCGGCATTCCGGCGTGTACAGCGGGATGACGTGGTCGCCGACGGCCAAGCTGGTCACGCCCGGCCCGACCTCGACCACCACGCCCGCGCCCTCGTGGCCCAGGATCGAGGGGAAGATGCCCTCCGAGTCCAGGCCGTCCAGCGTATAGGCGTCGGTGTGGCAGACCCCCGTCGCCTTGATCTCGATCAGCACCTCACCGGCGCGCGGGCCTTCCAGATCGACCTCGACGATCTCGAGCGGACGTTTGGCTTCGAACGCGACGGCGGCGCGGGTTTTCATGGGAGCAGTCCTTGGTCTCTTCAGTCTCTTCCCTTCTCCCCTTGCGGGCGAAGGTGGCGGCCGCAGGCCGACGGATGAGGGGTCGCACCGGCGGCGACCAGTTTCAACCCCGCAAACGGCCACGGCCCGCAAGACCCCTCATCCGACCCGCTGCGCGGGCCACCTTCTCCCGCAAGGGAAGAAGGATTTAGCGCGCTAACGCCTTCGGCTGCTTGAGCGCCTTCTCCCGCAGGGGGAGAAGGGCTTAACTGCGGCCATGACCCACAAGAACCTTGTCATCCTGACCGGCGCCGGCGTTTCGGCCGAGAGCGGCGTGCCGACCTTCCGCGCCTCCGACGGCCTGTGGTGCGGCCATCGCATCGAGGCGGTGGCGACGCCCGAGGGGTTCGCGGCCAACCCGGCCCAGGTGCAGGACTTCTACAACCAGCGCCGCCGTCAGTTGGCCGAGGTCCGGCCCAACGCCGCGCACCGGGCCCTGGCCGATCTGGCGGCGCGCTGGGACGGCGACCTGCTGCTGGTGACGCAGAACGTCGACGATCTGCACGACCGGGCGCACGCCAAGACGCCGCCCGCCTCCGGGTTCGAGCTGATCCATATGCACGGCGAACTGCTCAAGGCGCGCTGCACCGCGTCGGGCGCCGTGTGCGACTGGACGGGTGATCTGGAGGCGGAGCACGTCTCGCCGCATCACCCGCAGGGGGTCTTGCGGCCGCACATCGTCTGGTTCGGAGAGATCCCGCTTCAGATGGAGCGGATCGAGGCGGCGCTATCCGATTGCGACCTGTTCGTCTCCATCGGCACCTCGGGCGCGGTCTATCCGGCGGCGGGCTTCGTGCAGTCGGCGCGGATGGCCGGGGCGCGGACGGTCGAGATCAATCTGGAGCCGACGCAAGGCGCCCGCCTGTTCGACGAGGGCCTCTATGGCCCCGCCACCGAGGCCGTGCCCGCCTTCTTCGACGCGCTTTAGCTTCTCACCTCCTTCAAGTCGTCACCCTCGGGCCTGTCCCGAGGGTCCAGAGACTCCAGGCCCATCATTCGGACACCAGCGCTTCAATCGTCTGTCGCAGCGTTTCTGGATCCTCGGCACGAGGCCGAGGATGACGAAAAGGGGACGGCGCTAACCGCGCGGCCCGAACAGGATGACCCCCGCCCCGATCAGGCAGACCGCCCCCCCGATCAGGTCCCAGCGGTCGGGCGTCGTCTTCTCGACCAACGCCATCCACGCCAGCGAGGCGCAGATATAGACCCCGCCATAGGCCGCGAACGCCCGCCCCGCCGTCTCGGCCGAAACCAGGGTCAGCAGCCAGGCGAAGACGATCAGGCTGACCACGCCCGGGACCAGCCACCACGGCGACCGATCCAGCTTCAGCCAGGCCCAGAAGGCGAAGCACCCGCCGATCTCGGCCAGCGCGGCCAGGGGGTAGACCAGAACCGTCTTCATACATTCACTCCGTCATTCCGGGGCGGCGCAGCCGAACCCGGAACCCAGGCTGTTCAACACGCGGGGCGGCGACAGGACAAGGCGGTGATGCTTCCAGCGCCTGGATCCCGGGTTCGCTGCGCGCCCCGGGATGACGGCAATGGAGCCGGAGTGACGGCATGAAAGCTCAGCCATACCAATCCGCCGCCAGGTCCTCCCAGGCCGGATTGGCGCCCTCGATCAGCGCCAGCTTCCATTCCCGCCGCCATTTCTTGATCTGTTTCTCGCGGGCGATGGTTTCGGTCATGCCGAGGTGCGGCTCGAACCAGACCAACCCCTTGCAGCCGTGGTCGTCGGTGAAGCCCTTGAACGTCCCCAGCTTGTGCTTCCACACCCGGGCGTGAAGGTCGCTGGTGACGCCCGTATAGATCGTCCCGTTGCGGCGGCTGGCCATGATGTAGACGGCGATGATCGCGTCCGGATTTCGCACCATGCCCACCCCGTGCCGTCGTTCCGGGGCGTGAAGCGAACGCGGAACCCAGGCCATTCAGCACGCGCGGTGACGACAGGACAAGGCGGTGACGCATCCAGCGTCTGGGTCCCTGGGTTCGGCTGCGCCGCCCCGAGGATGACGGCAGAGGAGGAGCGCTCTACTCGTCCTTCTTCGCTTCCGCCGCGCGCTTTTCCGCCAGCTTGGCCAGCACCCGACCCCGGCCCTTGGCCAGGGCGTGGATGGCGCCGCGCATGGTGGCGACTTCCTGCTCGGTGAAGGCGGCGCGGCCCAGCATGACGCGCAGGTTCTGGCTCATCGACGGCTTCTTCTCGGGCGGATGGAAGAAGCCGCCAGCGTCCAGTTCCGCCTCGAAATGCTCGTACATGCCGACCAGCAGTTCGTTCGACGCGGGCGGCTCGCCCTCGCGGAAGCGCGGCGGCGGGGCGTCGAGGATCAGGGTGCGCCACTCATAGGCGTTGAT
This sequence comes from Brevundimonas sp. 2YAF1, assembly GCF_052114745.1. NCBI lineage: Bacteria > Pseudomonadati > Pseudomonadota > Alphaproteobacteria > Caulobacterales > Caulobacteraceae > Brevundimonas > Brevundimonas sp. 2YAF1. The sequence continues at coordinate 136,354 of NZ_JBFRFI010000002.1, forward strand.
GGCCACGGCCTGGGCCAGGTTCAGCGAATGGTGCCGGGGGTCAATGGGGATGGTGGTGATCCCGGCGCACAGGGCGATGTCGGTGGTCTCCAGCCCGGCGCGCTCGCCGCCGAACAGCAGGCCGGTCTTCAACCCCGAGGCCGTGTCGTCATAGAGGATGCGGGCGCTCTCGCGCGGGGTGCGCACCGACTGGCGCGTCTCACGCGGGCGGGCGGTGGTGGCGAAGACGGTGTTCAGGTCGTGCACCGCCTCGGCCACGCTGTCGAAGACCTTCACGCCCTCCAGCACCCAGTCGGCGCCCGAGGCCGTGGCCCAGGCGCGTTCCTGGGGCCAGCCGTCGCGCGGCGTGACCAGCCGCAGTTCCGACAGGCCGAAATTGGCCATGACGCGGGCGACCGCGCCGATGTTCTCGGCCATCTGGGACTTGTCGAGGATGACGACGGGGGGCGTGAGTTCAGTCATGGGGCGCTGCATAGTCCTTCTCCTCTTGCGGGAGAAGGCGCTCAAGCAGCCGCAGGCGTTAGCGCTCCAAGAATCCTTCTCCCCTTGCGGGAGAAGGCGCTCAAGCAGCCCGAAGGGCGTTAGCGCCCTACGAATCCTTCTCCCCCTGCGGGAGAAGGTGGCTGGCGAAGCCAGACGGATGAGGGGTCGCGCCGCCGCAGACCGCCTCATCCGTTTTGAGCGTTGAGAAACCCCTAATCCGAGCCCTTCGGGCCCACCTTCTCCCGCAAGGGGAGAAGGAAAGATTTAGTCCTCGCCGATCATCGAGATCCACGGGTCGGCCGTGCCGGCCTCGACCTCCGCCACCTTGACGGCGGGCCAGCCGACGGAAGCCGAGCCGCTTTCGCGCCAGCACAGGATGATCAGGTCGCGCAGTTCCGAGGCGCCCGCCGCCAGACGCTCGGTCACGAAGGCCGCGCCGCGCGGATCGGCGCCGTTGAACCCGCCCGCCTTCTCCAGACGATAGAAGGGAATGACCGTGCCCAGCGTCGTCTTCAGATAGCCGGTCGTGCGGGCGCGCAGGTCGAGGCCGGCGAGCTGCGGCTGGGTCATCGCCGCCTCGATCATGTCCAGACGCGCGACGCGCGAGGCGAACTCGCCCTCGAACAGGCCGTGGGTGCGACGCGAATTGGTGAAGCCTTCCGGGTTCGGATAATCGCCCCAGCCGTTGAAGTGGATCGACAGGTGGTGCGGCTGCGAGCCGTCGCCGACGTAGTGGGCCAGAACGCCGATGTCGCGCAGGATCAGGGCTTCGCGGCGTTCGCGGTCGGCGCGGTACCAGGCCTTCTTGCCGGGATCCGTCTCGCGCGCCTCGGCCGCGTTCAGCACGCGCCAGTAGGCGAAGTCGCGGCCCAGGTTCTGGTAGGCGTCCATCATGGCGTAGGGCAGGTAGCCGGCGTCGTTGACGCTGAGGCCCGCCGTCGTCAGCGCGGCGTCGAATTCGGACTTGAGACGCGGCAGGGTGTCGATGGACGGCCCCTTGGCGTTCATGGTGAAGCCGTTGTCGTCCAGATCGATGAAGTGGGCGGTGTCGCGCTCGCGGTCGTGCGGCTGGCCGGCGCCCTTCCAGCGATCAGGCTCGCGCGCCAGTTCGCCGACGTCGGCGATCGAGGCGGGGGTCTTGAGGAAGGCAGGCAGGTCGTCGCTCAAGGCCCGCATGGCGGCGACGCCGATCAGACGGTGGCCGGTGTTGCCCCAGGCGCCGACGTTCATGGCGGGGGCCGAAACCAGCAACAGGGCGGCGGCGGCGATCATCAGGCGCTTCATGGGACACCGGCGAAAAAGGAAAGGGAAACGACGCCTTAGCCCATCTGCGCCGCCGCCTCCAGTCAAGGCGAACTTCGTCTCTTGCGTCGTCGCTAAGCTGGTTTCTCCGGACCCGAGCGAGCATTTCTTGGAAATAAAGTGTTACGCGAGCCGATTAAGGTGTTAACCGAACAGATCATCCCAACAGTATAGAAGTCATATCGCCTGAATATTGATTTCGTTGCTGCCACATATGCTGTGACATTTGCACGATATGCTCATCAACATGGGGGATAATCGAACGATGATCGTGACGTGGGGTCGCACCTGATCTCATTTGCCACGTTTTTGCCACAATTTACGGCCAAAAACCCCGCGCCGGATCGTGTCGGGACCGGTGCTTCCTGAGTTTGTTCGATGCTGAACACAGCCGCCGCGCTTGCCATGTTCTGGGCTATGGCCTTCTCCGGTTCCGGAGAGCCTGCGTCCTATGAAGCCGTCGTCGCTGTCGACACGGCTGCAATGGAAACCGCCACGACGGCTGAAAGTTCCATCGATGCGACCGCCCTCTCCGCCGAACAGGCCGAGCTGATGGCGGGCGATCCCGACTGGCGCGCCTCGGCCCGCCTCTATCACGCCGGCGGCGGCGGCGCCTCGGGCAACGACTCGCTCGGCTGCCGTCCAGTGCCGATGCGCACCGTCGCCGTCGACCCCCGCGTCATTCCTCGTCGCACCAAGCTGTTCATCCGCGAAACGGTCGGCATGCGCCTGGCCAACGGCGAAGTCCACGACGGCTACTGGTACGCCTCGGACACCGGCGGCGCGATCAAGGGCTCCAAGATCGACCTCTTCACCGGCAACGGAAAAGGCTCGATGCAGCAGGCCCAGCGCCTGAACATGAAGACCCTGACCATCGCCGACGCCGGCGACTTCGACGGCTGCCCCCCGGCCTGGGAAACGGCCTCGAACTAAGGGCCCCTCGCCCCACCGACAAAAAAGGCGACCGGAGCGATCCGGTCGCCTTTTTGTTTTCTCCCCCCCCATTCCATGGGGAGGTGGATCGGAGGCGCAGCCGTCGAGACGGAGGGGCTTCCGGCGCATGGCGCGACCGAGCCCCTCCACCGCTACGCGGTCCCCCTCCCCACTCCGTGGGGAGGAAAAAGGATTCAGAACCGCCGTTTGCCGCTGACCGTCTCGAAGAACAGACGGAAGTCGCCCATCAGGCTCCACAGCGGATATCTGAAGGTCGCCGGCCGGTTCTTCTCGAAGAAGAAATGCCCCACCCAGGCGAAGCCGTAGCCGACCAGCGGCATGGCCAGCAGCCACCAGGCGTTGCGCGTGACGCAGAAGGCCAGGAAGGCGGTGATCACCAGCCCGGTCCCGACCACATGGATGCGGCGGCAGGTCCGGTTCGAATGTTCGTGGATGTAGTAAGGGTAAAACGCGGAAAAGGAGGCGTATCGCCCCCTGGTGTCGCGTCCAGCCTGGGGTTCGCGTGCGGTCATTGCCGCAGCCTGCCCCCGGACGGCGCCGGGGGCAAGTCAGCGATCAGCGATCAGTCGAAGCGCTTGCCGGGCTTGCCGGCCTTGTGGAACGGCTTGGCGCCGGCCGGCTTGCCAGCAGGCTTGAAGCCCGGCTTCGAAGCGAAGGGCTTCTTGGCATAGGGCTTGTCGCCGTCAGCGCGCGGGGCGCTGCGCTCAGCGTCGGTGCGCGGGGCGTAGGGCTTCTTCTTGAAGTCCGGGCGCGGGCCGTCGCCGGTGCGCTCGTCGCGGTTGAAGGGCTTCTTGGCGAAGGGCGGACGGGCCGGGCGATCGCCGCCCCGCTCGTCATCGCGCTTCTTGAAGGGCTTCTTGAAGCCGCCGCCGCCGCCCGGCGTCGGGGCTTCCGACGGGGTGATGGTGACGTCGTCGCGCGGGCTGTTCTTCAGGGCGTCGCGGAACAGGCCTTCGTGGGTCTTGGCGATCTCGAAGCGGGTCTCGTCCGGGAAGGTCCGGATGGCGCCGATTTCCTTCTTGGTGATGTGACCGACGCGGCAGATCAGCGGGATCAGCCATTTCGGGTCGGCGTTCTTGTTGCGGCCCACATCCATGCGGAACCAGACGACTTCGTCGGCCTGCAGGCGGTCGCCCGGCCACGGCGTCGCGGCGAAGTCCTCGCCGCCGCCGGCCGCGCCGCGCTCGCGGGCGCGCGGCTGATGGATCGCGCCCGGATCGAGCAGTTCTTCCGGCGCCGGCAGGTCCTTCTTGATCACGCGGATCAGGGCGGCGGCGATTTCGTCGGCGGTGCGCTCGCTCATCAGGCGGCGCGCCAGGACCATGTCCTCTTCGCTCACGTCCTGTTCGAAGATGTCGCCGCCCAGCAGGCGGGTCTCATCCTTGGCCAGGATCTCGTCGGCGGTCGGAGCGCCGGCCCAGGTCGCGTCGACCCCGGCCGAGTTCAGCAGCATTTCAGCCTTGCGGCGGCGCGTGTGCGGCACCAGCAGGATCGAGACGCCCTTCTTGCCCGCGCGGCCGGTACGGCCCGAGCGGTGCAGCATGGTCGCCTTGTTGATCGGCAGTTCGGCGTGGATCACCAGACCCAGGTCGGGCAGGTCCAGACCGCGCGCGGCCACGTCGGTGGCGACGCAGACGCGGGCGCGGCCGTCACGCAGGGCCTGCAGGGCGTCGGTGCGCTCGCGCTGGCCCATTTCGCCGGACAGGGACACGGTCGAGAAGCCGCGCTCCAGCAGCGACGACTGCAGGTGACGCACGCTGTCGCGGGTCGAGCAGAAGACCAGGGCGCCGGGCGCCTCGTAGAAGCGCAGCACGTTGACGACGGCGTGCTCGATCTCGTTCGGGGCGATGCGCAGGGCGCGGTATTCGATGTCGCTGTGCGGGGCGCTGCGGTCGACGGTGTCGATGCGCACGGCGTCGCGCTGATAACGCTTGGCCAGCATGGCGATGTCGCGGGCGATGGTGGCCGAAAACAGCAGGGTGCGGCGCTCGGGCGGCGACTGCTCCAGGATGTATTCCAGGTCCTCGCGGAAGCCCATGTCGAGCATCTCGTCGGCCTCGTCGAGCACCAGCACCTTCAGCGCCGACAGGTCGAGGTTGCCGCGATCGATGTGGTCCTTCAGGCGGCCGGGCGTGCCGACCACGATGTGGATGCCGAAGTTCAGCGCGCGAGCTTCCTTGCGGGCGTCCATGCCGCCGACGCAGGTGGTGATCTTGGCGCCCGACTGGCCGTACAGCCATTCCAGCTCGGCCGAGACCTGCAGCGCCAGTTCGCGCGTCGGCGCGATGGCCAGCATCAGCGGCGCGTCAGCGGGACCGAAGCTTTCGTTTTCGCCCAGCAGGGTCGTGGCCGCGGCCAGACCAAAGGCCACCGTCTTGCCTGATCCGGTCTGGGCCGAGACCAGCATGTCGGCCTCGCCGTGCCCATCCAGAACCGCCGCCTGGACCGGCGTGGGCTCAGCGTAGCCCTTGTTGACGAGAGCGCGGTCTAGCGCGGGGTGGATCGCGGGAAAGGGCATATACGACCTGAAAAAGAGCAAGGCGGCCGCAAAACGACCGCGCCCGGCCAAGGCAAACAGCCGGCCGGGCGATGAGGAGGCCCGACTTATACACCAATATTGGCCCCGATGGGGCGTGTTTCCGGAAAAAGACCGCCGTTCACCACGCTTGTTCAGGCGCCGTTGACCTCAAAGCCACGATCCTGACCGTCGCCAAGGCCCCATTCGCGCCCGGAGGCCGCCCGGAGACTCTCATGACGATCCCGCCCCTGAGCATCGCCGCCGCCGGAATGCAGAACGCCGCCGCTCGCTTCGAGGCCAGCGCCCGCCGCACGGCCTCGGGCTCGCTGGACAATCTGGCGGTCGAAGCCGTCGAACAGATCCGCGCCAAGCACGACTTCTCGGCCAACGCCTCCGTCGCCCGCACGGCGGACGACATGACGGGAACCCTGCTGGACGTGCTGGTCTGACCGAGCCGGCCTGAACGGCGGCGGAGAACAATCGCCGCCCGGGCGCGTTTCCTCCATGCCGCCTCGCATGGAGATCGCACATGGCCCAGTCGCATCCCGGCCCTTCGGGTCACTCGATCACCTTCATGAAGGTCCAGCCCTATCAGGGCGGCGCCTTGGTGCTGACCTCGGACGCCGTCGACATCGACGGCTGGCTCAGCGCTGAATACAGCGCGGCGGGCGACGCGACCTCGCCGCCCCTGGCCTGGAGCGGAATGCTGGAGGCCGAGACCTACGCCCTGATCGTCGAGGACCCCGACGCCCCGCGCGAAGACCCGGCGGTGCACTGGATGGTGTGGAACATCCCCGGCGAGCTCAACGCCCTGCCCGCCCATGTCGAGCCCGGGCCGCATCCGTCGTCCGTGCCGGGCGCCGTCCAGGGCCGCAACCTGCGGGGCGAGCACGATTGGCTGGGCATGGCCCCGCCGCCGGGACACGGACCGCACCACTATCATTTCCAGCTGTTCGCCCTGGACCGCCGCCTCGACCTGCCGCCCGAGACGCCGCTTTCCACGCTGGTCAACGTGCTGAAGGGCTGCGCCATCGCCAAGGGCGAACTGGTGGGCCGCTACCAGGCCAGCGGCGGCGTCGGCGACGCCCCCTCGCCCGCCCGCACCGGCTCCTACGGCGTCGATCCGGCCACGGACCACGCCTCGCGGGCTGAGATCGCGGCGGGACGCGGCCCTTTGGACTCCGGCGACATCGACCGCCACGCCCCGCACGACGCCGAGGGCGTGACGCGCCCGCGCGGCGGCGAACCGCCCGATCCCAAACGCCCGTTCCGGCTCTAGCTCCCGGCGTCAGCCCTGTGTGCGGTCGCCCTAGGAGGCTTGCCTTGGCCGGCGGCCCGCCACACAACGACAGGACCGCGTTACGCCAATCCCGGGAGGACCGCCATGAAGATGATTTTCATCAACCTGCCCGTCGCCGACCTGCCCCGCTCCGTCGCCTTCTATGAAGCCGTGGGCGCGACGAAAAACCCCCTGTTCTCGGACGAGACCGCCGCCTGCCTGGTGTTCTCGGACACCATCCACGCCATGCTGCTGACCCACGAGAAGTTCTCCAGCTTCACCGACCGCGCCATTCCCGACGCGCACAAGACCGCCCAGGTGCTGATCTGCGTGTCCGAGGACAGCCGCGAGGCGGTGGACGCCGTGGTCGAACGCGCCGCCAAAGCGGGCGGTCAGGCCGATCCCAACGCCACTCAGGACTACGGCTTCATGTACGGCCGCAGCTACGCCGACCCGGACGGCCACATCTGGGAAGTCATGTGGATGGACCCGGAGGCCGCGGCCCAGGGCCCCGAGGCCTTTAGCGCCCAGATGGGAGGCGGTTGAGCCATGGCCGACAAGATCATTCCCTGCATCTGGTACGACCTGGGCCAGGCGAAGAAGGCGGCCGAATTCTACGTCTCGCTGGGCCTGCCCGACAGCCGTATCGACCGCGTCGTCGCCAGCCCCTCGGACAACCCCTCATCCCCTGCGGGGGCCGAACTGGTGGTCGACTTCACCTTGGCGGGAAGGCGCTATGTGGGCCTGAACGGCGGGCCGATCTTCCCGCAGACCGAAGCCGTCTCCTTCATGATCATGACCGATGATCAGGCCGAGACCGACCGCCTGTGGGACGCCATCGTCGGCAATGGCGGTCAGGAAAGCCAGTGTGGCTGGTGCAAGGATCGCTGGGGCGTCAACTGGCAGATCACCCCGCGCCGCCTGATGGCCTTCTACGACGACCCCAACCCCGCCCGCGCCAAGGCCGCCTTCGAGGCCATGATGACGATGAAGAAGATCAATATCGCGGCCCTGGAAGCCGCTGCTGACAAGATTGCGTAGCCGACGAAGCTAAGCCGCCTGACCTGTCGCTTTCGACCAAGACACGTTCCGCCGCCCATCCCGACTATCCACCCCCGCCCCTCAAGCAGCGAGCCGCCGCGCGGCGAGCGATAGGGGCCAACCTCCGAAGGAGAAACCAAGATGAGCTATGTCACTGGCTTCCTGACCCCGGTGAAGACCGAAAACAAGGAGCGCTATATCGAGTCCGCCCGTAAGGCCTGGCCGCTGTTCAAGGGCTACGGCGCCCTGTCCCATGTCGAAAACTGGGGCGTCGACGTGCCGGAGGGCAAGGTCACCAGCTTCCCCATGGCGGTGAAGCGCGAGGACGGCGAGGTCGTGGTCTTCTCCTGGCTGACCTGGCCGGACAAGAAGACCGCCGACGACGCCTGGGCCAAGATGGAGAAGGACCCCGCCTTCGCCGACATGGACATGCCCTTCGACGGCAAGCGCATGATGTGGGGCGGCTTCGAGACGGTGTTCCAGAACTGAGCCCCCTCAATCCTCCCCTGCGAAGCGGGGGAGGAGGCCTCTTGTTTCCGTCATCCTCCGGCGAGCGTAGCGAGACCGGGGGACCCAGCGGCGCCGAAGGCGATCTTCACCCCAGGCGTCGCGCGTGGAGTTTTCGCCCTCGCGGGCGCCGCTGGGTTCCCCGGTCGGCGCCGCTGCGCGGCTTGCCGGAGAATGACGAAAGAAAAACCTGCGGATCACCAAAACGAAAAAAGGGCGGCTCTTGCGAGCCGCCCTTTGTTGTTCGTGGATCAGCTGTCCAGGAAGGACCGCAGTTTCCGCGACCGCGACGGATGCTTCAGCTTGCGCAGGGCCTTGGCCTCGATCTGACGGATGCGTTCGCGGGTCACGCTGAACTGCTGGCCGACTTCTTCCAGGGTGTGGTCGGTGTTCATGCCGATGCCGAAACGCATCCGCAGGACCCGCTCCTCACGCGGGGTCAGCGAGGCCAGCACGCGGGTCGTGGTTTCGCGCAGGTTCGACTGGATCGCGGCGTCGATCGGCAGGATGGCGTTCTTGTCCTCGATGAAGTCGCCCAGGTGCGAGTCTTCCTCGTCGCCGATGGGGGTTTCCAGCGAGATCGGCTCCTTGGCGATCTTCAGGACCTTGCGCACCTTCTCCAGCGGCATGGCCAGCTTTTCGGCCAGCTCTTCCGGGGTCGGCTCGCGGCCGATCTCGTGCAGCATCTGGCGGCTGGTGCGGACGATCTTGTTGATCGTCTCGATCATGTGCACCGGGATGCGGATGGTCCGCGCCTGGTCCGCGATCGAGCGGGTGATGGCCTGACGGATCCACCAGGTGGCGTAGGTCGAGAACTTGTAGCCGCGGCGGTACTCGAACTTGTCGACCGCCTTCATCAGACCGATGTTGCCCTCCTGGATCAGGTCCAGGAACTGCAGGCCGCGGTTGGTGTATTTCTTGGCGATGGAGATGACGAGGCGCAGGTTGGCCTCGACCATTTCCTTCTTGGCCTGACGGGCTTCGCGCTCGCCCTTCTGGACCGTCTGGACGATGCGGCGATAGTCGTCGATCGGCAGGCCGGCCTCGGTCGCCACGGCAGCGACGTCGCCGCGGATCTGGGCGATCTGGGCCGCTTCATTGTCGCTGAACTTGGTCCAGCGCACGCCCATTTCCTTGACGCGTTCCGACCAGTTCGGGTCCAACTCCGAGCCGAAGTAGGCCTTGAGGAATTCGGGACGCGAAATGCCGTAGCTGTCGGCCAGGCGCAGCAGACGGCCTTCCAGGCCGATCAGGCGCTTGTTGATCGCGTAAAGCTGCTCGACCAGGGCCTCGATGCGGTTGTTGTTCAGCTTCATCGTCTTCAGACGATCCGAGATCGTCCGCGTCAGGGTCTCATAGGACTTGTGGTCCTTGGCGCTGAGCACCTCGCCCTTCAGACGGGCCTCGACCAGCTTGTCCTGCAGCTTGCGGAAGCCGCCGAAGTCGGCCGCGATCGCGTCCAGCACTTCCATGACGCCGTCGCGCAGCTCGGCTTCCAGCGCCGAGATCGACATGCCGCCGCCGTCGTCGAAGTCATCCTCGTCGTCATCCTCGCCTTCGCCCTCGGGCTTCTCGGCGCCGGGCGCGGGGGCCTCGCCGGCCGGGGGCTGGTTGTGCGGCAGGGACGAGGGATTGAGGATGCCGTAGGTGGCGTCCAGGTCGATCACTTCGCGCAGCAGGATGCGGTTGTTGGCCAGTTCCTCGCGCCAGACCATGATGGCCTCGAAGGTCAGGGCGCTTTCGCACAGACCCGAGATCATGGCGTCGCGGCCGGCTTCGATCCGCTTGGCGATGGCGATTTCGCCCTCGCGGCTCAGCAGTTCGACCGAACCCATTTCGCGCAGATACATGCGCACGGGGTCGTCGGTGCGGTCATAGGCGGCCTTGGCCGGGGCCTCGGCGACCGAGGTCTCGGCGGCGGCGGCCACTTCGGTGCCCTGCGCGTCGGCGGCGTCTTCCTCGGCCTCGACGACGTTGACGCCCATCTCCGACAGCATGGCCAGGGTGTCTTCGATGGCGTCCGGCGTCACTTCTTCGCTGGGGAGGACCTTGTTCAGCTCCTCCATCGTGACATAGCCGCGCGCCTTGGCCTGCTTGATGAATTTCTTGACGCCGGCGTCCGTCAGATCGAGCAGGGGCCCGTCGGAATTGGCTTCGGTATCCTGCGTCTCGGTCTGCGCGCTCATTCAGTCTGTCTCCGGCCAGCAGGGGTGATCAGGCCCCCTGGCAAAAATACAACGCCCGACAAGTTCGTTGGTTACGAACCTTCGGCGTCTTCCCAAATCGTTCCGGTCTTGATGGCCCGTCGCAAAGCATCGCGCTCGGCTTTCACCAGGGTGAAGGCCGAGTTGTCGAACGCCTTGTGGGCCTCCGACTTTGCTGACGCCAGCGCCTGCTCCAACGCCGCTACGCGGGTCAGAGCGTCGAACGCCTGCGACCACCGGGCCCTCGCCTCGCCGAGGGGCTTGTCTGCAGCCAGGAATGGCGCGCCGGACTTTGCCGCCGCCTTCTCGACCTCGTGCATCAAGGCATCATGACCCGAGTGGGCCAGATGGCGTCGGATCGCGGCAGAGTCAAGGCTCTGGCCCGAAAACCGCAACCGAACCAGTTCCTGCGCCAGTCCGTCCAGCGCCGGATCGCCGAATCCGTGCCGGGCGAGGGCCTCCAGATGATCGTCCATCCGCTCGGGATCCTCGACCGCGCCGTGGGCCAGGGCGGCCGCCACCGGCTCGATGGAGCGGAACAGAGCCTGCATGGCCTGAGCGCCCTCGCTCGTCTGGCCCAGCTTGGGCGGCGGACCCCGCCAGCGCCCGCCGGGACCGCCCTGCTGCGACCTCTGCTGCTGTTGCTGTGGCTGCTGCCGCGGGAACAGGGCGTCGAAGCGGTCGAACAGATCGCGGCGGTATTGTTCGGCCAGGTCCTTGTCCTGAATGGCGCCGGCCGCCTGACGCAGCCGCCCCTTCAGCCCCGCCTTGCGTTCGGGCGTGTCCAGCGGCTCGGCCTCGGCCTCGCGGCGGAACAGAACCTCGACGAAGGGCCGGGTGTCGCTCAGCGCGTGGCGCAGCGCCGGCGCCCCCTTGTCGCGCAGGATGTCGTCCGGGTCCTGGCCCGCGTCCAGCAGGGCGAAGCGGAAGGACCGCCCCGACTTCAGCAAGGGCAGCGACCGCTCGATCGAGCGGTAGGCCGCCCGCAGCCCCGCCGCGTCCCCGTCAAAGCACAGCACCGGCTCGGCCGAGACCCGCCACAGCCGCTCCATCTGTTCCTCGGTCAGGGCCGTGCCCATGGGCGCCACGGCCGGCAGGCCCGCGCGCTGGCAGGCGATGACGTCCATATAGCCTTCGACGACGATGATCCCCTGCTCGCCGCGGCTCTCGGCCCCCAGTATCCGCCGCGCCTCGGGCAGGCCGTAGAGGGTGGCGCCCTTGTGAAACAGCGGGCTTTCCGGCCCGTTCAGATACTTGGCCCGGTCGTCGGGGTTCATGGCCCGGCCGCCGAAGCTGACGATCCGCCCGCGCGCGTCCAGGATGGGGAACATCAGCCGGTCGCGGAACCGGTCATAGGGCTGGCCGCCGCTTTCCGGCGAGATCAGCATCCCGGCCTCGACCAGATCGCCCGGCCGCGCGCCGCGCTGGACCAGAGCCGCCTTCAGCCCCTCGCGGTCGTTGGGGGCATAGCCCAGGCCGAAGCGCTCCCACTGATCCTCGGGCAGGCCGCGCTTTTCCAGATATTCGCGCGCCGCCTTGCCGACCGAGCGGCGCAGATTGGCGGCGAACCATTTCTGGGCCAGGTCCATCCAGTCGGTCAGGCCCTGCTTCTTCGCCTCGCGCTCGGCCGCCTGCGGGTCCTCGGCGGGCAGTTGCATCCCCGCCTCGCCCGCCAGCCGCTGCACCGCCTCGACGAAGCTGAGCCGCTCGGTCTCCTGCAGGAAGCTGATGATGTCGCCGTGCTTGCCAGATGAGAAGTCGTGGAAGAAGCCCTTGTCGTCGTTGACGAAAAACGACGGCGACCGCTCCTTCGAGAAGGGGCTGAGGCCCACATACTCGCGTCCCTGGCGCTTGAGCTTCACCGTCCGCCCGATCACGTCGGACGGCCGAAGGCGCGCCTTCAGTTCTTCAAGGAAACGGTCATCGAAACGCACGCCCCATCCTTAGCCTCCGCCGAGGCGTGACGCGAGGGGGCTTGACTCGACTACTTTATAATTAAAAGTAGTCATACACCTATTTGGCAACCGAGAGACCTGCTCATGTCCGATACGCCGCCCGCCAGCGCCGCCGCAGACCTGGCCTATCTGAAACGCCTCGCCGTCGCCGGTCGCGGCGAGCCGGCGCCCTTCCTGCTGTTGATGGCCGTGTTCGGCGGGGCCTATGGCTTCGGACTTCTTGCAGTCCTCCTCGCCTTCCTGATCGAAGGCGCGCCGCAACCCGGAAAGACTTTGGGTCCCATTTCCGATTTCCTCGGCTCATGGGTTTTCATCGCGGCCCACCTCGCCTTTCTGACCGCTCTGGTCTGGACGGCCTGGCGGATGATCGGCCCGAACCGCGCGCGCCTCAACCGCGCTGCTTCGGCGACGTGGTCGGCCAGCTTCATCGCTCTGGTCGCGATCATCGCAGCCTTGAGATTGTTTACCCGCGGCGAACCCTCCACCGACGCGGTGCACACCGCGCAATTTATCGGCCCGATCCTTCTCGTGCTGTGGGGCAGCGCCTGGTGGGTCACGGCGATAACCAGTGACAGACGCTGGCTGCTGCTGATCGCGGTCGGCAGTTTCAGCGCAGCCGTCGCCCTGGCCGGGGTCGGCCAGTCTATCCTCGCCCTGCCGATCATGTGCGCCTGCCTGATCGGCCTGGCCTTCGTTCCCGCCGTTCTGCTGATCCGCAAGCGATGACGACAATGGGAAGTCCCCACGTCGATCCTCTACTGGCGCATCGGACAAGGGCGGGCGTCATGGCCTATCTGTCCGCCGATGGAGACGGCGACTTCACCGAACTGGCCCAGGCGCTCGACATTCCGAACAACGCCCTGTCCTCCCAGCTGTATCGACTGGAGGCCGCCGACTATGTGCGGCTGGAGAAGGGTTTTCTCGGTCGTCGCCCCCGGACCCGCGTCCGCCTGACCGCAACCGGACGAGCGGCCTGGGCTTCGCACCTGGAGCAACTCGAAGCAGGCTTTCCGCGCTGACCTACTTCCACGCCGGGCAGCTCTTCCGCGTTAGGTTTTGGTTAACCAAAAAGGCCGGTTCGGGCGCGCGCTCGACTGAATGCGGACGAATTCACGCGCGACACCATGATTATCCACAGCCTGTGGGTTGATTCGCTTCAAGGAAGCTCTTGATGTTCATCGCCATCGCCCGTCCGGCGGTGGAGCCCCAAGACCCCGACGCCGTCGCCGTCCCCGGCTCCCCCGCCATTCCGTTCCTGACGCCCCGCGCCCTGCACGCGCGCCTGCTCGACAACGCCGCCGCGCGTCGTCGTCGCGGGCTGGAGCGCAAGCTGGCCCGTCGATCCGAGGACGCCGCCTACTGGATCTCCGCCGCGCCGATGGCGGTCAGGAAGGCGGCGGACCTGCGCCACGAGGCCGCCCTGGCCGTCCTGCCCTGACGAGGTCGGGGACCTAGCGCAGTTCCGGCAGACGCCGCATCAGCGAATCGCGCAGCTTGCGCCGACGCTCGGCCGAGGATTTCGGGCGGCGGCGCTCGCGATGCTCCATCCCGCCGCCCCAGCGGTCATGCATGGCCGCCGCCAGGATAGGATGCCGGTCGTGCTGATGGACGACGGGGCTGACGCTGCCGTCGGGGTTGACGATTTGGCCGTCCGTCACGCGCAGATTCTCGCTCGGCGTCAGACCCAACGTCGCCACGCGACCGTAGTTGGACGCGATCTCGCCCTCGATCAGGCCCAGATGCACGGCGATGTTGCAGGCGGCCTGATCGGCCCCGAACGCGCCGCCGATCTCCGAGCGCGGCACGGCGGCCAGCATCAGCAGGGTCCGGCAGAAGCGCATCATGGCCTCGCGCGGCCCCATCACCGTGCCGACGCAGACGCAGGGCTTGTCGGCCAGGGCGCGGGCGACAGCCTCGCCGCCGACCCCGCGCAGATATTTCATGTTGAAGGCGTGGTCGGCCAGGACGCCGTCGGCGTACTCGTTGAAGAACTCCAGCCCCTGGGGCTGCGGCTCGAACGGCGCGGCCTGGAACACCACGTCGCGCACGTCGGTCAACAGGACGTTGCGCGCCTCGGGCCGCTCGCTCATCAGCCGGTCAAAGGCGGCGAAGCGCGCCACCACCGGGTGCGGCGACCAGGTCTCGACCGTCGACGGGGCCACGGCCTCGATGCGGTTCTCGGCCAGGAAGGCCAGCAGCGGCGGGTCCTGATCCACGACCAGAACCACCGGCCCATGGAACACCGCGCGCAGCGACCGCACGAACGGCGCCACGTCGGCGGCGTCATAGCCGGTGGCGTAGCCCAGGATCAGGTCGTCCGTCGCCGCCGCAGGCGCAGATTTCCCTCGCCCGTCCAGCATCGCCGCGGCGAGCCAGCCCAGATACGCCGACTTCGCCGCAGGTGCCGACATTACGACCTCATGAAGTCCGCGAAGCGGTTGAACAGATACAGGCTGTCCGTCGGCCCGGGAGAAGCTTCAGGATGGTGCTGGACACTGAAGACCGGCTTGCCCTTCAGCGCAATGCCGCAGTTGGTGCCGTCGAACAGGGAGACGTGGGTTTCCTCCACGGCGTCCGGCAGGCTGTCCCGGTCCACCGAGAACTCGTGGTTCATCGACACGATCTCGACCTTGCCCGTGGTCAGGTCCTTGACCGGGTGGTTGGCGCCGTGGTGGCCCTGATCCATCTTCAGGGTCTTGGCGCCCAGGGCGATGGCCAGCATCTGGTGGCCCAGGCAGATGCCCATCAGGGGCTTGCCGCTGGCGACCAGCTTCTTGATTTCCGGCACGGCATAGACGCCGGTCGCGGCCGGATCGCCCGGACCGTTCGACAGGACCACGCCGTCGGGATTGCGGGCCAGGATGGCCTCGGCCGAGGTCGTCGCCGGCACCACAGTGATCTTGACGCCGGTCGAGGCCAGGGCGCGCAGGATGTTGCGCTTCACGCCGAAGTCCATGACCACCACCGACTTGTCGGTCGCGTCCACCTTGGGATAGCCCGCGGGCCATTCCCAGACGCCCTCGTTCCAGTCGAAGGCCTGCGTCGTCGAGGCTTCTTTCGCCAGGTCCAGACCGACCAGGCCGGTCCAGGCCTTGGCCTGAGCCACCAGGGCGTCGAGGTCGAACTGGCCGTCCGGGTGGTGGGCGATGACCGCGTGGGGCGCGCCCTTGTCGCGGATCAGCTTGGTCAGGGCGCGGGTGTCGACGCCCGACAGGCCGACCACGCCGCGGCGCTTCATCCAGCTGTCGAGGTCGCCTCCCGAGCGCCAGTTGGCCGGATCAGTCGGGGCGTCGCGGAAGATCGCGCCGCGCGCCGAGGTCCCCGCGCCGTCGCCGATCTGCTCCACGTCCTCGACGTTCACGCCGACGTTGCCGACGTGGGGGAAGGTGAAGGCCAGGATCTGGCTCATGTAGGAGGGGTCGGTCAGGATTTCCTGATAGCCCGTCATGGCGGTGTTGAAGACCACCTCGCCGAGCGCCGTGCCGACGGCGCCGACGCCGATCCCCTGCAGGATGGTGCCGTCAGCGAGCGCGAGGACGCCAGTGGCGCCGGACAGAATCTGGGTCGTCATGGCGCAGGCTCCTAACAGTGAATACGGGCGGGCAAACGGCGGCGTGACTAAAGAGATGCAGGGGCCGGGTCAACACGTCCCCCGCGCCCTTTTCGCACCCAGAGCCACGCCAGGCTGGTCAGGGCGAAGAATCCGACGCTGGGCAGGATGTAGCCGCCCGCCGCCGCCGCGACCGCAAAGACCGAGAAGACTACGCCGATCACGGCCATGGCGCGCCAGCCGGGCGCCCTGGTCAGCTTCCACAGCGTGATCGAGCACAGGGCGTAGAGGCAGAGCGTCAGCACCGAGGTGGCGCCGATCAGGACGCCGAACTGCTGGCCCAGCGTCGGCTGGGTGCTGGCGATGACCATGACGCTCATGATGACGCAGTTCAGGATCGGATTGCTGAGGGGCGTCTTGCCCTTCTGCGCGCCGCCGAACCAGCGCGGCATCCAGCCGGCCTCGGCCGCGCCGCGCGAGGTCTCGCCCGCCAGCATGGTCCAGCCGGCGATGGTGCCCAGCACCTTGATGACGGCGCAGGCCGCGACCAGTCCCGCCACGGACGAGCCCATCACCCGCGCCACCAGATCGGCGTAGGGGCTGGTCGAATGGACTAGGACGTCGGCGGGAATGACGCCGAAGACAGCGATGCTGGCGGCGACATAGACGATGAAGGCGAGGGCGACGCCGCCCAGCGAGGCGCGACCCACGTCGACGGCCGGGTTCTTGACCAGGCTGGACAGGGCGGCGGCGCTTTCGACGCCCAGGAAGGCCCAGAAGATGATGGCCAGCGAGGCCGGGACCGTCTTCAGCAGCGGCTGGTCGCCCGGGCTCCACGAGGCCGCGAAGGTATCGCCGCTGAAGGCCATGGCCCCGGCGATGATGGCCAGGATGATGGGGATCAGGCCCAGGCCGAGCGTGATCGCGCCGAACCGCGCGGCGGTCTTGGCCCCCGAGGCATAGGCCGCCGTCGTCAGCCAGATCAGCGCCAGATTGCTGACCGCCGCCCACAGCGGCTCCTTCAGCGCGGGAATGAAGAAGGCCAGATAGCCGGTCCCCGCCACCGCCAGCGCCACGTTCCCGGCCAGGCAGGCGGCCCAGTAGGCCACGCCCGTCTGGTAGCCGATGAACCGGCCCATGCCGCGCCGGGTGAAGTCCGACAGGCCGTCGGCGTCCGGCTGCATCCGGCCCAGACCGCCGAACACCAGCGCCAGGGTCACCGCCCCCACGCCGCAGATCAGCCAACCGATGATGCTCGAACTGCCCGTCGGCGCCAGGGTCGCCGGCAACAGATAGACCCCCGACCCGATCATGTTCCCGGCCACCACCAGGGCGGCGAGCGCCCATCCGATGCGGTGCGGCGGGTCGGGCAGGATTTCCGTCTGGGTCATGTTCGCCGCATAGACTGAAATGTCGCACCCGTCGCCCTCAAGATTCCAAACCCTCTCCCGCTCATCCCGGCGGACGCCGGGATCCAGTCCTTTGGCTGCACGCACGGCGAGCGGCCTTCACGGCGCTCTATTCCGCCGTCGAGGACGAGGCTCTCACTGGGTCCCGGCGTCCGCCGGGATGAGCGGATTTTGAGGAGCCGTGCTAAAGGCCCCGCCGAAGATTCTGGAGCCCCCATGACCATCACCACGGTCGGCCTCGATGCCGACGACACCCTCTGGCACAACGAGACCATCTTCCGCCTCAGCCAGAAGCGGTTCGTGGACCTGCTGGCCGATCACGCCGACGAGCCGGTGATGATGGGGCGTCTGGCCGAGGTCGAGCGCCGCAACCTGCGTCTCTATGGCTACGGCGTGAAGGGCTTCACCCTGTCGATGCTGGAGACGGCGATGGAGCTGTGCGACGGCGCCGCCCCGCCCCACGTCATCCGCGAGATTCTGGCCGCCGGCCGCGAGATGCTGTCCCATCCGGTCGAGACCCTGCCCGGCGTCGACGAGGTCCTGGCCGAACTGTCCGAGACCTACCGCCTGGTGCTGATCACCAAGGGCGACCTGATGGATCAGGAGCGCAAGCTGGCCGCCTCGGGCCTGGGCGACCTGTTCGCCGCCGTCGAGATCGTCTCGGAAAAGGACCGCTCGACCTATGAGCGCGTCTTCGCGCGCCATGGCACCGGCGCCGCCGAGGCCGTCATGGCCGGCAACTCGATGAAGTCCGACGTCCTGCCCGCGCTGGAGGCCGGGGCCTTCGCCTGCCACATCCCCTACGAGATCACCTGGGCCCACGAACTGGCCGACGCGCCGGAAAATCACCCCCGCTACGTCTCGCTCAGCCGCATCGGCGAACTGCCAGACTGGATCGCCGCGATCGACCGCGCGGACTGAATCTAGGCCTTGCCCCCCCGCCCCCGCATCTCTAAACGGGCCGCTTAACCGACAACCAGAACGGATCGGTCGCGGGCCTCGCCCTGCGTCCGGTTTCTTCGCGCGCGTGGAGCCCGCCGCTGACCAGTCATGAGGAAAAGGATGCTATGGTGCGCGCTGCTCTGGCCGAGCAGGGCGACAGCGGGATCACCCCGCGCCATACGCTGTTCTACTTCTATGGCGAAGGCGACCACGGCGACCTCAACGAGGTGGCCCGCCGCGCCGGGTTTCTGACACGGGGCCAGGACGACATGACCGTCCTGGAGACGACCATAGCGGTCGACGAGGCGTCGTTTTCGCCGGTGTCGGCCATGATGCAATCCTGGGCCGCGGCCTTCCAGCTCGACTACGACGGCTGGGAGTGTGCGGTCGTGACGAACTGAGTAGCAGCCGATGCCCAAGCGCACAGACATCCAGTCCATCCTGATCATCGGCGCCGGCCCGATCGTCATCGGCCAGGCGTGTGAGTTCGACTATTCCGGCGTTCAGGCCTGCAAGGCGCTGAAGGCCGAGGGCTACCGGGTCATCCTGGTCAACTCGAACCCCGCCACCATCATGACCGATCCTGAGGTGGCCGACGCCACCTACATCGAGCCGATCACGCCCGAGATCGTCGAGAAGATCATCGCCAAGGAGCGGCCCGACGCCCTGCTGCCCACCATGGGCGGCCAGACCGCGCTGAACACGGCCCTGGCCCTGAACGCCTCGGGCGCGCTGGCGAAATACGGCGTCGAGATGATCGGCGCCAAGGCCGAGGTCATCGACAAGGCCGAGGACCGTCAGAAGTTCCGCGACGCCATGGACAAGCTGGGTCTGGAAAGCCCCCGCTCGCGCGCCGTCCACCACATTGAAGAAGCCGACGACGCCCTGGCCTTCGTCGGCCTGCCGGCCATCATCCGCCCGTCCTTCACCCTGGCCGGCACCGGCGGCGGCATCGCCTACAACATCGAGGAGTTCCACGAGATCGTGGAGCGCGGCCTCGACCTGTCGCCGACCACCGAGGTCCTGATCGAAGAGTCGGTCCTGGGCTGGAAGGAATACGAGATGGAGGTCGTCCGCGACACGGCGGACAACTGCATCATCATCTGCTCGATCGAGAACATCGACCCGATGGGCGTCCACACGGGCGACTCGATCACCGTGGCCCCGGCCCTGACGCTGACCGACAAAGAATACCAGCTGATGCGGACGGGTTCGATCAACGTCCTGCGCGAGATCGGCGTCGAGACCGGCGGCTCCAACGTCCAGTGGGCGATCAACCCGGCCGACGGCCGCATGGTCGTCATCGAGATGAACCCGCGCGTGTCGCGCTCCTCGGCCCTGGCCTCCAAGGCCACCGGCTTCCCCATCGCCAAGATCGCCGCCAAACTGGCCGTCGGCTATACGCTGGACGAACTGACCAACGACATCACCATGGTGACGCCGGCCAGCTTCGAGCCGTCGATCGACTATGTGGTCACCAAGATCCCGCGCTTCGCCTTCGAGAAGTATCCGGGCTCGGAGCCGCACCTGACCACGGCCATGAAGTCGGTCGGCGAGGTCATGGCCATCGGCCGCACCTTCCAGGAATCCATGCAGAAGGCTCTGCGCGGTCTGGAAACCGGCCTGAACGGCTTTGACGACATCGAGATCAAGGGCGTCGCCGACGCCGACGACGATGCCGGCGCCCGCGCCGCCGTCATCCGCGCCCTGGGCAAGCCGACCCCCGACCGCATCCGCGTCATCGCCCAGGCCTTCCGCCACGGCCTGACGGTGGAAGAGGTCAACGCGGCCTGTTCCTACGAACCCTGGTTCCTGCGCCAGATCGCCGATCTGATCCGCACCGAGGGCCATGTCCGCGTCCAGGGCCTGCCCACGACCGAGATCGACTTCCGCAAGCTCAAGGCCAAGGGCTTCTCCGACGCCCGTCTGGCGGACCTGACCGGCACGACTGAAGTCGCCGTGCGCGCCGCCCGTCGCGGCCTGAAGGTCCGCCCCGTGTTCAAGCGTATCGACACCTGCGCCGCCGAGTTCGCCTCGGCCACCGCCTATATGTATTCGACCTATGAGACCGGCGCCCTGGGCCAGGTCCCCGAGTGCGAAGCCGATCCGTCGGACAAGAAGAAGGCCATCATCCTCGGCGGCGGTCCCAACCGGATCGGTCAGGGCATCGAGTTCGACTACTGCTGCTGCCACGCGGCCTTCGCCTTCGCCGACATCGGCGTCGAGTCGATCATGGTCAACTGCAACCCCGAGACCGTCTCGACCGACTACGACACCTCGGACCGCCTCTATTTCGAGCCTCTGACCGAAGAGGACGTGCTGGAGCTGATCGACGTCGAACGCTCCAAGGGCGACCTGATCGGCGTGGTCGTGCAGTTCGGCGGCCAGACCCCGCTGAAGCTGGCCCACGCCCTGCAGGAAGACGGCGTGCCGATCCTGGGCACATCCGTCGACTCCATCGACCTGGCCGAGGACCGCGAACGCTTCCAGCAGATGCTGCAGGCCATCGGCCTGATGCAGCCGCCGAACGGCCTGGCCCGCTCGGCCGAGGAAGCCGCGCAGAAGGCCGAGGAAGTCGGCTATCCCGTCGTGCTCCGCCCCTCCTACGTCCTGGGCGGCCGCGGCATGATGATCGTCCACGACCGTGAACAGCTGGACCGTTACGTCCATGAGGCCATGCGCGTCTCGGGCAGCGACCCCGTCCTGATCGACCACTACCTGAACCGCGCCACCGAGGTGGACGTCGACGCCCTGTGCGACGACGAGACCGTCTTCGTCGCCGGCGTGCTGGAACACATCGAGGAAGCCGGCGTCCACTCGGGCGACAGCGCCTGCTCCATGCCGCCCTTCTCGCTGCGTCCCGAGATCGTGGCCGAGCTGAAGCGCCAGACCACCGCCATGGCCAAGGCCCTGAAGGTGCGCGGCCTGATGAACGTGCAGTTCGCCATCGAGGAACCGCACAGCGCCGAACCGCGCATCTTCGTCCTGGAAGTGAACCCGCGCGCCAGCCGCACGGCGCCCTTCGTGGCCAAGACCATCGGCCAGCCCATCGCCGCCATCGCCGCCAAGGTCATGGCCGGCGAGAAGCTGGCCTCCTTTGGCCTGGTGGATCGCGAACTGCAGCATATCGCGGTCAAGGAAGCCGTCTTCCCCTTCGCCCGCTTTGCTGGCGTCGACACCATCCTGGGCCCGGAAATGCGCTCGACCGGCGAGGTCATGGGCCTGGACTGGAAGCGTGAAGGCGAGGCCGATCTGGCCCCCGCCTTCGCCCGCGCCTTCGCCAAGTCGCAGATCGGCGGCGGCACCGTCCTGCCGACCGAAGGCTGCGCCTTCGTCTCGGTCAAGGACGCCGACAAGCCCTTCATTCTGGAAGCGGTGAAGTCGCTGCTGGCCCAGGGCTTCTCGGTCGTCGCCACCTCCGGCACCCACGACTATCTCAAGTCGGAAGGCGTCGAGGTCGGTCTGGTCAAGAAGGTGCTGGAAGGCCGTCCCAACATCGTCGACGCCATGAAGAACGGCGAGATCCAGCTGGTCTTCAACACCACCGACGGCAAGCAGGCCCTGGCCGACAGCTTCTCCATCCGCCGCACGGCCCTGATGATGAAGATCCCCTACTACACCACCGCCGCCGGCTCGCTGGCCGCCGCGCAAGGCATCGCCGCCATCCGCGCCGGCGAACTGGATGTCCGCCCGGTGCAGTCCTACAACTGAGCCCCGGCCCAGGTCTGACACAGCCCCCGGCGTTCCGACGCCGGGGGCTTTTTCGTGGGCCCCCTCTCCTCCCGCTCATCCCGGCGGACGCCGGGATCCAGTAAGAGCCCCGCTCACGGTCCCGTCCTCTGAGCCTCAAAGCCAAAGGACTGGATCCCGGCGTCCGCCGGGATGAGCGGGTGGAAACCCTTTTTCAGCGATCGCTGCGGCACTCTGCGTCATCAAAGCCTGAGCGACGCCATGCCCCTGTCGATGATCGACCTGACCCTGCTGCTTCTGCTGGCCGGAAACCTGATCGCCTTCCTGCTGTTCTGGCTCGACAAGACGGCGGCACAGAACGGCGACTGGCGCATCTCCGAGAGCGCGCTGCTGTTGGCGGTCCTCTACGGCGGCCTGGGGGCCTGGATGGGTCAACACATCCTGCGCCACAAGACCCGCAAGGAGCCGTTCCGCACCCAGTTGGGCCTCTTGCTCAGCCTCTATGTGCTGGCGCTTCTGACCGCCGCCGCCTTCGTCATTGTGCCCGCCCTCGCCGCCTAGAGAGCGCGATCACGACGCTTGCCGTCCCTCGTGAAAGGCATAAGCTCGCCCCAGGGATCAAGGGGATGACATGAAACGACTGACGATCACGGCTGCCTTGGCGGCGGTTCTGGCGGCGGGCGCCGCACCGGTGGCGGCGCAGGACGCCGGGCTGAAGGCGGCGGTCAAGGCGGACTACGACGCCAACCTCGCCGCCCTGTTCGACCATTTCCACCGCAACCCCGAACTGTCGGGCCTGGAGGTCCAGACCTCGGCCCGCATGGCGCAGGAGCTGCGCGCGCTGGGCTATGAGGTCACCACCGGCGTCGGCGGCACGGGCGTGGTCGCGGTGCTGAAGAACGGCGCTGGCCCCACGGTCATGATCCGCGCCGACATGGACGGCCTGCCTCTGGCCGAGAACTCCGGCCTCGCCAACGCCTCGACCGTGCGTCAGGTCGACTCGGACGGGGTCGAGAAGCCGGTCATGCACGCCTGCGGTCACGACGTGCACATCACCGCCCTGGTCGGCACCGCCCGCCAGCTGGCGGCGCGCAAGGCCAACTGGTCCGGCACCCTGGTCCTGATCGCCCAGCCGGCGGAGGAGCGCATCTTCGGCGCCCGGGCCATGGTCAGCGACGGCCTCTACACCCGCTTTCCCAAGCCGGACTACGCCCTGGCCTTCCACGTCTCGGCCGACACGCCGACCGGCAAGATCGAGGCGCCGCTGGGCATCTCTTCGTCCAGTTCGGACAGCGTGGACATCACCGTGCACGGCGTGGGAACCCACGGCGCCTCGCCGCATCTGGGCGTCGATCCGGTGCTGGTGGCCTCGCAGATCGTGGTGTCGCTGCAATCCCTGCGCAGCCGCGAGACCAGCCCCCTGGAAGGGGCTGTCGTCACCGTCGGCGCCATCCACGGCGGCATCAAGCACAACATCATCTCCGACCGGGTGGCCATGCAACTGACGGTGCGCGCCGACAGCCCCGAGGTCCGGGCGCAGCTGCTGGACGGCATCGACCGGATCACGAAGAACACGGCGCTTGCGCTCGGCGTGCCCGAGGACAAGCTGCCGACCGTGACCCGTTCGGCGCTGGAGAACACCCCGCCGACCGTCAACGACGCCGCCACCGCCACCCGCGTGCGGGCCGCCTTCGTCGCCGGTCTGGGCGAGGACATCCTGATCGACAAGCCTCGCACGAGCATGGGCGCCGAGGACTTCGCCTATTTCGTCACCCCCGACAGCGGGGTGAAGGGCGTCTATTTCCAGGTCGGCGGCACCCCCGCCGATCAGGTGGACAAGGCTCCCGGCCACCACTCGCCCCTGTTCCGCATCACGCCCGAACCGGCCGTCACCCTGGGGGTCGAGGGCTCGGTCCTGGCCGCCGAAGCCCTGATGCCGAAAACCTGAATCCAGGACCCGAGGGACCGCCATGATCGTCGTCCATCACCTGAACAACTCTCGCTCGCAGCGCGTCCTCTGGCTGCTGGAGGAGTTGGGCCTGCCCTATGAGATCAAACGCTATGAGCGAGACCCGGCCACCATGCTTGCCCCGCCCGAACTGAAGGCGGTTCATCCCCTGGGCAAGTCGCCGGTGCTGGACGACGGCGACATCCGCGTGGCCGAGACGGGGGCCATCGTCGAATACCTGCTGGACGCTCATGATCCCGAGGGGCGGCTGCGTCCGGCGCGCGGCACGGCGGACGGGCGGCGCTTCACCTACTGGCTGCATTACGCCGAGGGCTCGGCCATGCCGCCCTTGCTGCTGAAGCTGGTCTTCGCGCAACTGCCCAAGCGCGCGCCCGCCCTGGTCCGCCCCCTCGTCAACGGCATAGCGTCCAAGGCCCAGGCCGGCTTCATCGACCCTCAGCTCAAGGCCCATGCCGATTGGCAGGAGGCCGAACTGGCCGCCACCGGCTGGTTCGCCGGCCTGCATTTCAGCGCCGCCGACATCATAATGAGCTTCCCGCTGGAGGCCGCCGCCAGCCGGGCCATCGACCTGTCGGCCTATCCCAACATCGCCCTGTTCCTGAAGGCGATCCACGCCCGCCCGGCCTGGAAACGCGCGCTGGAGCGGGGCGGAGAGTATGCCTACGCCTGATCTCGGCGTTCCTCGATCACGGCTTCGCGAGCCCGCAACCCCGACCCGGCGACGGCGTTTAGCCCCCCATGCGCCTGTCCCTCATCCCCTTGGTCGCCGCCCTGGCCGCCGCCGTCTGTCTGGTCATCGCCTTCATGGCGGCGGGCCTGGACCTGCTCTCCGACCTGTTCATGCTGCTGGCCGTGGCCGCCCTGGTCTTCATCGCCTGGACGGCCCTGCGTCGAGCCCGCGATCGCAACATCGGACGCCGGCAAGCCGGCTCGATCCAGCCCGGTCCGTGAGGCCGATCCACAGGAGGCACGACCGTCGCTCCCGCACAGCTCTTGAGTTTAGCCCAAGGGCGCCCTAGTCTCTCGGCCCCGATCACGCGCGCCCCGTGATCGCGTCTGTGCCGATTAACGTCTCTCATTAGTCTCAGGGCGAAACAAGAAACTCACGACACAATGGAAAAAGTGCCGATGACGGCCGAGGGCTACCGTGTCCTCGACGAGCAGTTGAAGCAATTGAAGCAGGTCGAACGGCCGAGCGTGATTGCGGCCATCTCGGAGGCGCGCGAACACGGCGACCTGTCTGAAAACGCCGAGTATCACGCCGCCAAGGAACGCCAGGGCTGGATCGAAGGCTCGATCGCCGACATCGAGGACAAGCTGTCGCGCGCCCAGGTGATCGACGTGTCCAAGCTGTCGGGCAACCAGGTCAAGTTCGGCGCCACGGTCACCTTCGTGGACGAGGACACCGAGGAAGAAGGCGTCTATCAGATCGTCGGCGAACACGAAGCCGACGTGAAACTGGGCAAGATCTCCATCGCCTCGCCGATCGCCCGCGCCCTGATTTCGAAAGAGATCGGCGACGTGGTCGAGGTCAACACGCCCGGCGGCGTGAAGGCCTATGAGATCCTCAAGGTCGAGTGGAAATAAGCCGATGACCGATCCGACCGAGACGCGTTCGCCTTTGGTGTCGCACGTCTCGGTCGGCGTGTCGGACCTGAGCCGCGCCGCGCGCTTCTATGACGCGGTGATGCAGCCGCTGGGGGCGCGTCGGGTCATGGAACACAGGGCGGGCGTGGCCTGGGGCCGCGCCTTTCCTGAATTCTGGGCCACCCACCCGCACGACGGCCATGACGCCGTTAGCGGCAACGGCGTCCACATCTGCCTGAACGCCGACAGCCCCGAAGCGGTCGAACGCTTCCACGCCGCGGGCCTCGCCGTCGGCGGCTTCAACGACGGCGCGCCGGGCTTCCGCCCCGAATACGCCCCCGGCTATTACGCCGCCTTCCTGCGCGATCCGGACGGCAACAAGATCGAGGCCCTGTGCTGGGTCCGCCCGACCGAGACGCCTTGACCCCTCCCCCTTCTTCGCCGCTGGCCATCTGGGTCGTCTCCGACGGCCGCGCCGGGATCGAGAACCAGGCCCTGGGCTTGGCCGAGGCCGTCCGGCGGCTGACGCCCGCCGACATCGCCATCCAGCACGTCCGCTGGCGCCCCGCCTTCGACCGCTGGCCCTCCGGGCTGAAGAGCCCCGCCATGCTGGCGCCGGGGTCGTTCGATCCGCGCGCCGTGACCGACTGGCCCGACCTGTGGATCGCCGCCGGCCGCGCCACCCTGCCCCTGTCGGCCAAGGCCCGCGACTGGAGCGGCGGCAAGACCTTCGTGGTCCAGACCCAGGACCCGCGCTGGCGCAACAAGGCCTATGACCTGATCGTCGCCCCGGCCCATGACGGCCTGTCGGGCGACAATGTCTTCGAGATCGTCGGCAGTCCCCACCGCATCACCGCACAGACTCTGGCCGAGGCCGCGGCCGCCTTCGCCGCGCGCATCGACGCCCTGCCGCATCCGCGCGTCGCCGTCATGATCGGCGGCAAGTCCAAGGCCTTCGACCTGCCCGAAGCCCACGCCGCCGCACTGGCCGACCGCATCAGGGCCTCGGTTCAGGCGGCGGGCGGCTCCCTGCTGCTGACCTTCTCGCGCCGCACGCCCGAGGCGGCGAAAGCGGTCATGACGGAACGACTGTCGGCCCTGCCCGGCTGGATCTGGGACGGGACCGGCGCCAATCCCCTGTTCGCCATGCTGGACGCCGCCGACCACATCCTGGTCACCGAAGACAGCGCCAACATGGCCGCCGAGGCCGCCTCGACCGGCAAGCCGGTCCACGTCCTGCCCATGGTCGCGCTGAAGCCCCCCGGCAAGTTCGCCCGCCTGCACGCTGATCTGGAGGCCCACGGCGCGGCCCGCCCCTTCGACGGGACGCTGACGCCGTGGAGCTATGCCGCGTTGAATGAGACCGAACGGGCCGCGCGCGCCGTGCTGGAGGCCTTGGAGACGCGCTAGTCGTCGTCCCGCTGGCCGAAACACAGGACCATGTCGCGCTCGAATGGCCGACAGGCCCCGCCCCTCGGGCGACGAGGTGGCGCCAAGGCGTCGTCGTACCCATATGAAGGGCTAGAACACAGGATTTCAGCCCGAATGCCGTCGGCGGAGACGCCGGCTGATCGGCTGCGCCTTGATTCTCCCCCGGCTCGACCGCCGCCATTAGAGGACATCCGACTTGATCGAAGAAAACTTCATTCGTCTCTACGCGCATGACTTTAGCCAGATGGCTGGCCGAGCCGAGATGGGACTGGATGTGGATGAAGCGGTGGCGCGGCGCGTTCGCGACGCTGGCGCGCACGCTCAGGTGATGGACCAGCGCAAGGGCAAGGGACATCTGTCCGCCCTGGTTGCGCGTATTCGAGAGGAGGCCGCTCTGTTCAACGGCCGCGTGGTGCGCCAGGGCGCTGACCCCGCCGAGGCGGCGGAGCGTCGTCGATCCTTTCTAGCGAACGTCGCTGATACCCTGGAACGTCTGCGGTCGACGCGTTCGTCGGAGGCCGACAACAAGGCCCTTGCCTGATCGAGCCCTCCGCCTCCGCCAGCGTGGCTCCGCCCACGCCGGCGCGGCCGTCTAGACCGCAGCCATCCGCCCGCTGCGCGGTTCGTGCAGACCATCGGGCGGCTTCGCGGCGCTAGACGCCGTCGTCGCCGTCCGCCTCGGATGCGGGATTGCGCCGATGCCGATCGACATCAGGACCGCGCTGCTGTCCGTTATCGCCGTCAAATCCCTCGCCTGAAACAGCAAGCGAGCATCGCGCTCGAGGGAATCAGCCCTTAAATAGGGGCATGAGCACGCCCCGTACTGTCCGCCTCGCCGTCATCGGCTCCGGTCCCGCTGGTTGGACCGCCGCCATCTATGCCGCCCGCGCCTCGCTGAATCCGGTGGTCATCGCCGGTCTGCAGCCCGGCGGCCAGCTGACCATCACCACGGATGTCGAGAACTATCCCGGCTTCGCCGACGTCATCCAGGGTCCCTGGCTGATGGAGCAGATGCAGAAGCAGGCCGAGCACGTCGGCACGGAGGTCATCCACGACATCGTGGTCAAGGCCGACCTGTCCCAGCGCCCCTTCCGCCTGACGCTGGACTCGGGGACGGAACTTCTGGCCGAAACCGTCATCATCTCGACCGGCGCCCAGGCCAAGTGGCTGGGTCTGGAGTCTGAGGCCCAATACCAGGGCTTCGGCGTCTCGGCCTGCGCCACCTGCGACGGCTTCTTCTATCGCGGCAAGCAGGTCGTGGTCGTCGGCGGCGGCAACACCGCCGTCGAAGAGGCGCTGTTCCTGACCAATTTCGCGGAAAAGGTCACCGTGATCCACCGCAAGAACGAGTTCCGCGCCGAGAAGATCCTGCAGGACCGCCTGTTCGCCCATCCCAAGATCGACGTGGTCTGGGACGTGGCCGTCGATGAAATCCTGGGTGTCGTCGACGGCGTGGCCCGCAACGTCACCGGCGTCCGCCTGAAGAACGTCAAGACCGGCGACCTTTCGGAAATCCCCG
This sequence comes from Brevundimonas sp. 2YAF1, assembly GCF_052114745.1. Taxonomy (NCBI): domain Bacteria; kingdom Pseudomonadati; phylum Pseudomonadota; class Alphaproteobacteria; order Caulobacterales; family Caulobacteraceae; genus Brevundimonas; species Brevundimonas sp. 2YAF1. Next base: position 164,694 of record NZ_JBFRFI010000002.1, read on the forward strand.
CCGATGGCGTCTTCATCGCCATCGGCCACGCCCCCTCGTCCGAACTGTTCGCCGGCCAGCTGGAAATCAGCGCGGGCGGCTATCTGCGGGTCAAGCCGGGCACGGCCTCGACCCATATCGAAGGCGTCTACGCCGCCGGCGACGTCACCGACGACGTCTATCGCCAGGCCGTCACCGCCGCCGGCATGGGCTGCATGGCCGCGCTGGAAGCCGCCCGCTTCCTCGCCGAAGAAGACCACAAGGCCGCCCACCACCCCATCAGCCACGCCGAAGCCGAGAAGATCGGCGCCTGGTAGGCCTCTAGAACACTCCCTCCCCGCCAAGGGGAGGGAGATGATCCCCCTGCCCGGACGGAGGCCTGCCTGCGCCCGGTGCGGGCAGGGCTCAGGTTCCGCTGATCACCCTGCCCGGCGCCTATGGATGATCAGCGCGGTCCCGGCTGCGAGCATCACCCCCAACAGGAGCATCGTCGACTGGGACAAGGCGGGGACCGGGGCTGCGAACCGTCTTGTAACGCTGACATGATCGAAATTGGCCTGTGCGCCGGGCCCGCTCGTGGCGGCCAGTCGGACCCGCAGTTCTTGTCCGACGTCCCCCGGCAAGGCCGCATAGCTGACCGCGCCCCGGACCCAGCCGCCTTCTATCGTCGTGGGGGCGACAGAAGCCACCCTGGTCCCGCCCACGACATTGCCCCCGACGACCAGGCCGCCAATCCATAATTCCAGGACCACGGCGCTCTGCGGGCTGCCATTGCGCCTGCCGAACCAGGCGCTGGCGTCATAGGTCTCTCCGACCGCCACAGTCGCCACCCTCTGAACAAGGCCCTCAGTGGCGCCGGCGACCAGGTTGACGAAAGCGACATTGGCGCCGTCTTTCGCGGCGATATGCGCGGGGTTGTTGAAGGCGCCGTAATTGTTGCCGTCGGCGACGGCGCCCGTCCATGCAGGAATACTGTCCTGCTGTATCTGAGCCACCGACAGGACAGGACTCTCGAAGCTCGGGTTCGTTACAAGGTTTTGAGCCGCCGCCGGCAGCGCCAATCCCATGACAACGGCCCATCCCAGCGCCGAAATAAAGACGTTTCGCATTTGGCCTCACCCAGGCGGGACCTCCCGACAGGCCCCGCCTTCCGGTGCCAGCCTGCCGCTCGACACGGAACGCCCGGCCATCTCAATGTGTGAGATGCACAGGCTAACGCACAGACCTTGGCCGCGCCCTTGGTTGCACGGCGACTTCCCTCCGGACTGGCCCGCGCCTGACGGTTCACAAGCGACGATTTGACGGCCAATGAGGATATCGCCCGAACAAGGGGGCCGCCGCCTTCAGGAGTTCTGTTGACCCAATCCCGCACCATCGCCTGGGACGTTTCAACGTCGACACTGCCCGACGCCCTGGAGCGCTATCTGATCGGGATGGCCGACCTCTATGAGGTCTCGGGGATCAGCGCGCACGACCGCGCCCATTTCTTCAACCGCACCCGAACCACGCTGAGCGCCGTAGGCGGGATCGGCGAGGGACGCTCGGTGCGTCAGACCCTGAGCCGCAGCGGCGCCATGCTGAGGCGCTCAAATCTTGACGGCCTGAACCTGCTCCTCAACCGCTCGGCCACCGTCGGCGACTGTGACGGCCGCAGCGTCAGGGCCGAACCCGGCGCCTTGCAGTTTCGCGACATGGGTCGGGTCTCGTCCTCGCGGCTCGATTCAGTTGATGTGATTACCCTCATGATTCCGCGCAACCTGGCCCCGCCGCCGCTGCTGGCGCCGGACCTGCACGGCCTGGCCCTGCCGCCGAATTCGCCTGGGGTCCGGCTGGTAGGCCGCCACATGCGCGTCCTGGCCGACGAGGCCGAACACCTGCCGGACGCGGCGCTGGATACGGCCATCCAGGCCCTGCTCCTGATCGCGGGGCGGATCGCCGGCATTGAGACGCCCATCGGCGGGCCAGAGCTGGCGGCCTTGCAAGGCACAGTGCGCCGCGCCGCCGTCGACTATATTGAACTTCGCCTGACCACCCCGGAAATCGGCATCGACGTCGACGCTGTCGCCGCCGCGGCGGGCGTATCGCGAGCGACCCTCTACCGGTCGTTCGACGGCGCAGGCGGGGTGAAGCGCTATATCCAGGACCGGCGCCTGCATCATGCCAGAGCCGCGCTGCGACGCCGCCAGGGCCTGAAGCCGACGATCGCCGACATCGCCTGGACCTACGGCTTCATGTCACAGAGTCATTTCAACCGCCTGTTTCGCGAACGCTACGGGTATCCGCCCTCGGACGTCTGCGCCCCCGAGGTGGAGCGTGACATCGTGATGTCGGACGGCCCGATCCGGCACGATCTCCTCAGCGCCTGGCTGACCGAAATCGGGGACCGGCGCCCGATCTAGCGCGGTCCCCCGCGAGTTGTTCAGGGGTCAGGGCATCACGCTCCACCGCTCAGTTCACGCCCCTGGCTTGCCGACTTCCTCGACCGCCATGGCGGTGACGCCGGACGGCAGGGCGACTGGCGCGACGGGGCCGGTTTCATAGGCCTTCAGCCGTTCGTTGATGGCGGCGATCTCTTCGCGGCTGGCCTGGCGGCGGCCGCCCAGGCTGGCGACGCCGACGACGCGGGTGTGGCCGTCGATCTCGACCGTCTTCATCCCCGTCGCGCCGGTGGCCATGGCCGCCTCGACGCTGTCGACGGCGGCCAGCAGCACGCGCGGCTGGGCGAAGCGGGCCTCGTCGATGACCGGCTCGCGGCCCGAGGACCTGTCGGTGAAGGCGGCGCTTTCTCCCGGAGAGCCCTTCCAGCGATAGAAGATGTGCGCCCCGACCTGGGTGATCTTGGCCAGGGTCGGCGACCACCAGGGGTGGACGTAGTCGGCGTGATAGTGCGTCGCCGTGCCCACGCGCTTGGCCACCTGGCCGGACAGAGCCCGCTCGGCCACCCGCGCGGCGCGGTCCCAGGCCCAGCCGATCGGCGCGCGGCTCAGCGACCCGTCGCAGGTGAAGCTGAACTGGCAACCCGTAGTCCGCTCCGCACCCTGATAGACGACGCCGCAGACCGTGCGGGGATAGTTGGGATCGCGCACCCGGTTCAGCACCACCTGGGCCACGCCCTCCTGTCCGTCGGTCGGCTCCAGCGCGGCCTCGTAATAGACCGCCTGGGTCAGGCAGCGCAGGGCGCGCCGGCGGTCGGCCTCGGTGGCGGGACGCAGGTCGAAGGGGACGGCGGGCTGAAGCGCCCCGAAAGCGACGGGCGTGGCCGCGTTCAACTGCTGGGCGGCGATGCCCGACATCCCCTGATCCAGCGACGGCTTGCCGCCCAGGGTCAGGCTCTCCCACCCCGGCGTCAGATCATAAAGCTCGGGCAGGTTCAGCGCCGGATCATGGCGACGCGCCACGAACAACTGCGCGGCGTCCAGGCGCGCCAGGACGGCCTGCAGGCCGCGCGGGGTCAGATCGCCCCCGGTGGCGCGGGCCACGGCCTCGGCGGTGCGGTCGATGTCGGGCCGGGGACTGGAGCTGGCCGACATGGCCACGCCCATGACCGCCAGGGTCGCAGCCACAGCCATGGGCGCCGCGGCCATGGCCCGGCGTCCGGTCGCTTTGAGCTGTGGCAGTCGGCCTTTCAGCATCCAGTGTCCTTCAGCCGGCGCCGTCGAGCGCCGCACGGCGATCTGAGTGATCCACCAATCCGGCGCTTTTCAGGCCCGCAGATTACTGTTCCGTGAGGACCTAACGGTCGCCCAGGCTGGAGCGCAGCATCCAGGCGGCCTTTTCGTGGGCGGCCAGACGCTGGGTCATCAGGTCGACGCTCGCCTCGTCGCCGACTTCGTCGGCGGCGTCCAGCGCCGCGCGGGCCGTGGCGATCAGCACGCCGTGGTCCTTGATCAACTCCTTGAGCATCTCGCTGGCGTCCTTTTCAGGATCGCCGTCCTTGATCGAGGTCAGATTGGCGAAGGCCGAGGCGCTCTGCGGGGCCAGTTCGCCCAGGGCGCGGATACGCTCGGCGATGTCGTCCAGCGCGGCCCAGATTTCGTTGTACTGCATCTCCAGCAGCTTGTGCAGGCTGAAGAACTCCGGCCCGCGGACGTTCCAGTGATAGCCGTGCGTCTTTTGATAGACGGCGAAGCTGTCGGCCAGGACCTTGGACAGCTCGCGCGCGACGTCGTCGCGTGCCTTGGGCTTCAGGCCGGTGTCGATGGAAGCGGTCATGTCTGCTCCTGATGCGTTACGAACAAAGATCCAGCCTGGCAGTTAGGTCTTTTCGCGCGCCAGCCAAGGGCGGGCGACGACCCGTGCGCATGAATCTTCGCGACTGTAACGCTGGGCAGGGCGACCCGTTGCAATCCGCGTCCTTCTCCCCTTGCGGGAGAAGGTGGACGGCGAAGCCGGACGGATGAGGGGTTGCGCGACGCTAAACGCGCGGCCTTCATCCAAGGTGGAGAGACCCCTCATCCGGCCCTGGCAGGCCACCTTCCCCCGCAAGGGGAGAAGGGGTTTTTAGCGCTGACGCGCCTTGCGGGCGGCGTAGCGGGCGTCGCGCGCGGCCTTCTGCTCTTCCTTGGTCAGCTGCTTGCGCTCCTTGCGGGCGGCGCGCTTGGCGGCGTCGACTTCTTCCTGGGCTTCGTGTTCGGCGGCCAGACGCGCGGCTTCCTTGTCGGCCTTCTCGCGGCGCTGTTCGGCCTTCTCCAGCTCGAACTGCTGGCGCAGGGCTTCCTTCTCGGCGGCGCGCTTGGCGGCCAGCTTCTCGAACTCGGGATCCTGGACCGTCGGCTTGGGCTTGAACTTGGCCAGCAGGGCCTTCTTGGCGTCCTGCTGGGCGGAGATGCGGTCGTTGAAGCCGGTTTGTTTAAGGTCTCGCATGCGTAGAGGCGGTCTTCCTTCGAAATCTGATAAGGGGCGACGCCGATCAGTGGCGGCCCGGCGGGCGTGCGGATACGCGAACGGCCCGGCGCGCTGCCAAAGCGGAATCCAGCGCGGAAATCAAGCGTCGCCGCCGTTTCAGGCCCTCAAACTCGCATTTAGAGCCTGAATCGCGTCCAAAGAGGCACATGGGGGCCGACGCCGCCCCGAGCAAGCGGCGCCGTCGGCCGCCGCTTCAGTGCGGCTTGTCGATATGGCCGAGGGCGGCCCCGGCCGCGCCGCCGACCGCCGCGCCGACCGGCCCCGCCACCACGGCGCCGGCGATGGCGCCGGTCGCCGCCTTTTGCTCGACCGTATGTCCGCAGGCGGCGAGACCCAGGGCCGAGACCCCCAGGGCAAGGACGGCGGCGGCGCGGATCGGAAAACGGGTCATCGGGCGGAGAACTCCTTGAAATGGTTGAGCTTGCAACGCCGCCGCAGCCAAAGAGTTCCCTTCTCAGGCGAGCGTCCGTCGAGCAAGTAACGACTCCTCTCCGAATAGCGTTTACGACGCAAACGGCGCCGGTTCGAAATCATCAGCGCGTAACCGAATACAGATTCGATGAGATGTGCTCAAGCAATGACACAGCCTGCTCACAGATCGACAAAACGCCTACTGTAGAGGCGCGACGGATTGCTGCATCGCAGCGATAACTAGCGAATCAAACACATTGAGGTCATAAACGGATGGCTTAAGGCCCGTCTTCCGGAGGTCGGCCGCTTGTCGATCTCGGGTCCGGAGCCAGTTCGCGGCGCGTCACGTCGCCTGGGTTCGTTGAGTACTGGGGCGGCATCCTCGCCCTGCTGAACAGGACTACGCCTTTGAATTTCTCCTCGCAGACGCGTGCGCTGATGCACGCCGCCCGTTCCGTTCGCCTGCGCCCCAAGACGGCGGCCGCGGCGTTCGGGGGCGTCGTCAGCCTCGCTGTCGGCGGAGCCTATCTGGGCGGCGCGGCCGTCCAGGCTTCGACCGTGCGCGCCCAGGCGGAACGCCTGCAAGGCGCCGGCTCCGAGGGCTACACTCAGGAAGCCATGGCCGCTGCGGCCGGCGGCCTGGACGCCAGCGCCCTCGCCATCGCCAACCGCCACGACCCCTACACCGGCGCCGACTCGGCCCAGCGCGATCGTCAGGCGGAACTGCTGACCGCCCGACTGGAAGACTCCCAGAACGGCCTGCGTCGCGCCAGCCTGACCAGCCCCGCCGCCAAGCCCTTCCGTCTCGGCAGCGCCCTGGATCAGTCGCGCGATCTCGATTGTCTGACCAAGGCCGCCTATTACGAAGCGCGCGGCGAAGGGGCCGACGGCATGAAGGCCGTGGCCCAGGTGGTTCTGAACCGCGCCCGCCACCCCGCCTTCCCCAACACCGTCTGCGCCGTGGTCTTCCAGGGCTCGAACCGCAGCACCGGCTGCCAGTTCAGCTTCACCTGCAACGGCGCCATGCGCGGCGCGGTCAACCGCACCGCCTGGAACCGCGCCCGCGACGTGGCCTCCAAGGCCCTGTCGGGACAGGTCTACGCCGCCGTCGGCAACGCCACCCATTTCCACACCACTGGCGTCTCGCCCAGCTGGCGCAACAGCCTGGTGAAGGTGAACCAGGTCGGCAGCCACCTCTTCTACCGCTTCGGCGGTCGTTCGGGCTCCAGCGACTCGTTCCGCTCCACGCCGCGCCCCTCGACGGCTGCTGACGCGCCGCGCCTGATCCAGGCCAGCCTCAACCCCGCCGAAACCGTGCGCAACGCCGGCGGCGCCGTGGCCTACAACCTGGTCGTCGCGCGCGACAACCTGAGCCAGACCGACCGCGCGGCGACCGCCGAAAAGGCCGCCGCCGCCGAATAAGCGGGCCGGATCGCGTTCAGCGGTCCTGCGTCTTCCACTGCGGCGTCATATTCTGCTTCAGGTTGCCGTAGCGGCCCTGTTGATGCGTGTTGACGTCAGCGTCGCCGGGCTGGCTCGACTGGGCGCCCGCGGCCAGGTCGTGCCGATCCGCCATATCGCTGACCGGCTGCGCGCCGTGATCGGCGAAACTGCGTTGCTCCTTGGGGACGGAGGGGACCTTGCTCATGACACCGCCTTTCGTCCCACCTGAAACCGCCTTCGGCGCCTAAGGGTTCCCGGCCCGCTTCTTGCTTCACGGTCGGTGATGCGCCCTCCCCCGGCGCGGGAGCCGGCCCTTTGACGACCACGACGACCCCCACGCCCCAGCCTGCCGCCTTCGTGCGCGGCGGCGTTCTGGACGCCCTGCGCTTCCTCGCCTCCATGTTCGTGGTGCTGTTTCATTTCGGCGACGAGGCGCCCGTCCCCCTGGCCTCGCTGCACAGCGTCTGGGCGCGCGGCTATCTGGCCACCGACTTTTTCCTGGTGCTGTCCGGCTTCGTCCTGGCCCGGGCCTATGGCGCGGGCCAGGCCTCGGGACAGGTCTCGCCGCTGCGGTTCTGGCTCAAGCGCTTCGCCCGCAGCTACCCGACCCACCTCATCACCCTGGCCATTCTGGCCCTCCTGGTCCTCGCGGCGGCCCTGATCGGGAAAACGCCGGTTCACGCCGAGCGGTTCGACTGGTCGGGCATCCCGGCGCAGATCCTGCTGCTGCACGCCTTCGGCGTCGGCGGCGAGCAGTGGAACATCCCCGCCTGGACGCTGTCGGCCCTGCTGATCTGCTACGCCTTCTTCCCCTGGCTGTGGCGCGCCATGCGGCGGCTGCCCGGGCCGATGACCGCGCTGACGCTGGGACTGACCCTGCTGGTCGTGGGGCAGGCGCTCAGCCTCGCCCTGCTGAAGCATTCCCTGTTCGACCTGCCGTTCCAGTGGGCCATGCTCCGCGCCGCGCCGCTGTTTGTGGTCGGCCTGACCCTGGCCCGCGCGGTCGAGGCCGGTCGCGGGTCGCCGCGCGCGGCCCGCCTGATCGCTCTCGGCGGGGCTGCGGTCCTGCTGGCCAATGTCGCCGTGGCCGGACCGGACCTGATCAGCCTTCTGGCCATCTGCGTCCTGGTGCTGGGTTGCGGCGCCCTTCCCACAACCCTGCCGACCACCCGCCCCATCCCCGGCGCCGCCTGGGGCGCCCGCGTCAGCTTCTGCCTGTTCATGACCCACACCATCACCGGCGCGGTCTGGTTTGGCGGCCTCCAGCCCCTGATCGAGCGCTTCCACCCCGCCGCCGCGACGGTCGCCTGGCAGGCTTGGGGGCTATGGGTGCTGGCCTTGGTGGCCGCCCTGGTCGCCGCCGATCTCTACAACCGGCTGATCGACGCCCCGCTGCAACGGGCCATCCGACGCCGCTGGTTCAGCCCGCCCGCCGTCAGCGCCCCGACCCTCAGCGCGCGTCCAGCCCCACGTCCAACTGCGCAACAGAGTGCGTAAGCGCCCCGACCGAGATCACGTCCACCCCGGTCGCCGCGATCGCCGCCACGGTCGTCAGGTTGACCCCGCCCGAGGCCTCCAGCGTCACGGGACCGAAGGCGCTGGCCTTCACCCGGCGCACGGCCTCCTCCAGATCGGCCAGACTGAAATTGTCCAGCATGATGACGTCGGGCCGTTCGATCAGCACCTCGTCCAGTTGGTCCAGCCCGTCGACCTCGACCTCGACCTTCATCAGGTGCGGGGCGAAAGCTTTCGCGCGACGCACCGCCTCGCCCGCCCCGCCGCAGACGGCGACGTGGTTGTCCTTGATCAGGATGGCGTCATCCAGCCCGAAGCGGTGGTTCAGCCCGCCGCCGCAGGCCACGGCGTGCTTCTCCAGCGCGCGCAGGCCCGGCGTGGTCTTGCGGGTGTCGGCGATCCGCGCGCTCGTGCCCGCGACCGCCTGGACATAGGTCCGCGTCAGGGTGGCGATGCCGCACATCCGGCCCAGCAGGTTCAGCGCGGTCCGCTCGGCCGCCAGCAGGGCGCGCGCGTTGGCCTCGACCTCGACCAAGACGGTTCCCGCCTCGAAGGCCTGACCGTCGGCGACCTTGACCGTCACCGTCGCCTTGGGGTCCATGGCGTGGACCGCGATGCGCACCACCGCGCCGCCGGCCATCACCCCGGCCTGCCTTGCAGCGAAGACGGCGCTCATCCGCGCCTCCTCGGGGATGCAGGCCTGAGCCGTCACGTCGCCGGTGCGGCCCAGGTCCTCGGCCAGGGCCATCCGCACGACGGGCTCGATCAGCAGGTCCGGCAGGGTTCGGGTCATGATCTCAACGTCTCTCGTTAGGCGCCGTCATCCCGGGACGCGCAGCGGACCCGGGACCCAGGCGGTCAGACTATCTCAGCCGCCTGGCTTTCGGCGCGCGCCTGCGGCGCGTCCGGAATGACGGAAGGCAGGGACATGCGGGTATGCTCGGCCGTCGGCAGGCTGTCGGGATAGTCGGCGCGGTAATGCCCGCCCCGGCTCTCGCGGCGGTTCAGCGCCCCCTCGGCGATCAGCCGCGCAGCGGTCAGCACCACTGCCTCGGGATGGGCCGTCGCCAGCCGGTCGATCACGGCGAGCAGGGCCGTCAGCCCCGCCTCGTCGCGCACCACGCCCGCGAACCGGGTCATGGCGGCGCGCAGCTCGGCCATCGCTTCCGGCGGCAGGTCCTGCGAGGCGTGCACCGGCTTCAAGGCGGCCTTGGGCGGCTGCACCTCCTTGGCCGCCGCCCGCCCCGCGCGGCGCCCGAAGGCGCCCGCTTCCAGCAGGGAGTTGGAGGCCAGGCGGTTGGCGCCGTGCACCCCGGTCGCGGCGCACTCGCCGATGGCGTAAAGGCCGGCAACCGTGGTCCGTCCCTCGTCGTCGGCGACGATGCCGCCCATGTGGTAGTGCGCCGCCGCCGCCACCGGAATGGGGCTGATGCGCGGGTCCAGCCCGGCGCGCATACAGGCGGAAAACACCGCCGGAAACTCGTGCGGGAAGCCCTCGCCCACCGCCTTGGTCGCGTCCAGAAACGCGCCGCGTCCGTCGGCTCGTGCGGCGTGCACCACCCGCGCCACGATGTCCCGAGGGGCCAGATCGGCGTCGGCGTCCTCGCCCAGCAGGAAGGCGCCGGTCCCGTCGACCAGCCGCGCCCCCTCGCCGCGCAGAGCCTCGGTCGCCAGCGGCGCCGGGTCCAGCCCGACGTCGATGGCGGTGGGGTGGAACTGCACGAACTCGGGGTCGAGGATTTCAGCCCCCGCCAGATAGGCCAGCGCCAGCCCCTCGCCGCGCAGGGCCGAGGGGTTGGTCGTCACTTCATAGAGGCCGCCAACGCCGCCCGTGGCCAGCACCACGGCTGGCGCAAAGACCTCATCCACGCGCCCGCCGGCCCGCTCGATCAGGGCGCCGCGCACCCGGCCGTTCACGTCCTGGATCAGGCCGCGCAGCCGCCCGTCCTCCCATATTTCGATATGTTTGGAGGCCCTTGCTGCGGCCACCACCGCCGACAGGATGGCCCGCCCGGCGCCGTCGCCGCCGACCCGCGCCACGCGCGGCAGGCTGTGCGCCGCCTCAAGCGACACGGAGAAGCCGCCCGCCGCGTCCCGGTCGAAGGGCGCGCCCAGCGAGGCCAGCCATTCCACCGTCTCGCGTCCGCGCTCGGTCAGGGCTCGCGCCGCCTCGGGCTCGACCAGACCGGCGCCCGCGCCCTCGGTGTCTTTCGCATGCAGGGCGGCGCTGTCCCTGGGCGACAGGGCCGCCGCCATCCCCCCCTGCGCCCAGGCCGAGGAACAGGCGTTCAGCAAGGGCTCGGGCGTCACCACCAGGGTCTTCGCCGGGGCCGCCTCCAGCGCCGCCGCCAGTCCCGCCAGCCCGCCGCCGATGATCAGCGGCCCGTCATGCCGGATACGGCTCATCCCTTGAGCCCGAGATAGCTCATGCCGATACGCAGCGCCTCGACGCTGGACCCGTCCGCCAGCGGCAGCAGGGCGCCGAAGGCCGCCGCCGCGCAGGCCGCCGCCGTCAGCAGATAGAGGGCCAGGCTCTGGCCCGCCTCGGGCCAGCTCAGCCTGCCCCAATGCTCGCGCCAGACGCCGCGCTTCAGATGACTGAACACGGCGAAGCCGAGGAAGACCGCCAGGATGAACCGCCCCGTCGACAGCCCCCACCAGACCGCCAGACCGCCGACGGCCAGAAGCGCCACCTGCTCCAGCCGCGGATGCACCCGCGTCAGCACCGGTCCCAACGCCTTGGACCCGTCCAGCGGCGGCGCCGGTAGCAGGTTCACCAGATTGAGCATGGCGATAAAGAAGGCCCCGACCAGCCAGGCCTTGCCCCCCGTCGCCGCCCACAGCCCGACAAACGGCAGCATCGCCACCAGCCCGAAGGCCGGCCCCGCCAGCGACACCAGCACCCCGTGCCATTCGCTCTTGGGATTGCGTTGCCCCCTGGCCAGGCCGCCGAGGAAGGGAATGACATAGATGCGCGCCGGTCCCATGCCGACGCGGTTCATCGCCAGAACGTGTCCGTATTCATGCACGAACAGGCCGATCAGAATGGCCACGGCCACGACCCAGCTGCCCGTCACCCACCACAGGAAACCGCCCATCAGCAAAGTCGAGACGATGGCCCAGGCGGGATGCTGGCCCTTGTCCTCCAGCGGCGCGGCCTTGCGGGCGCGCACGAGTTCGGGCGCGGCCTGTTCAGGCGTGGTGTCCCAGGGACCGGGACGACGAATAGGGTTTTCAGCTTCGCTCATGGCGTCGAACTGGGCTTGCAACGACCGGCCCGCAACGGGCCGCATCGCCGCAGGACCTCAGATCAGCTCCACATCGACGTGATGACGGGCCTTGACCAGGTCGTAGCGCGCCGGAATCGCCGGCGGCGGCAGGTCGATCATCCGCTGCACCGCCAGACGCCCGCGCTCGCCCATTTCCGGCTCCACCGTCACCTCGAACTGCATGTATTTGAGGCAGTCGCGGATGTTTTCCAGCGTGATGCGCTTCATGTGCGGGCACAGGTTGCACGGGCCGATGAAGTCGACGCCGGGCACGTCGCCCTTGACGTTCGAGGCCATCGAGCACTCGGTGATCATCACCACCTGCCTGGGCTTGCGGTCGACCACATAGTCGATCATCGCCGCCGTCGAGCCGGCGAAGTCCGACGCCGCCAGAACCTCCTCCGGGCATTCCGGGTGGGCCAGGATTTCCGCGCCCGGATAGGCGGCGCGCATCTCGGCGATGTCGGCGGCGGTGAAGCGCTCATGCACCTCGCAGCGGCCCTTCCAGGCGATGATGCCGACATTCGTCTGCGCCGCGACGTTGCGCGCCAGATACTCGTCGGGGATCAGGATGACCTTGTCGACGCCCCACTCCTTGGCCGCCCACTCCACCACCTGAACGGCGTTGGCCGAGGTGCAGCAGATGTCGGTCTCGGCCTTCACGTCGGCGGTCGTGTTGACATAGGTGACCACCGGCAGACCGGGGTAGCGCTGCTTGATCAGCCGCACGTCCGCGCCCGTGATCGACGAGGCCAGCGAGCAGCCCGCGCGCAGGTCGGGGATCAGCACGGTCTTGTCAGGGCTCAGAATCTTCGACGTCTCGGCCATGAAGTGCACGCCCGCCTGGACGATGACCTTGGCCTTGGACTTGGCGGCCTCCTTGGCCAGCCCCAGGCTGTCGCCGACATAGTCGCCGACCCCGTGGAAAATCTCCGGCGTCATGTAGTTGTGAGCCAGAATGACGGCGTCGCGTTCTTTCTTCAGCGCGTTGATCTCGCTGATCAGCTTCGCCTGTTCCGGCCACTCCAGCGGCGTCACCAGACCCTTGACCTTCTCCCACACGGGAGCGGTCTCTTCCGCCAGTTCCTTCGACAGACCGAAAGCGCCGTCCGCCATTTTCGTCACTCCCTGGCCGCCACTGCGCGGCCCCGACTTATGCTCAAAGTTAGCATAAGCAGGCGCAATGTAGTCCACCCGGCGCACGGTGCAAGGGAAAAGGGCGAAACGCCCCTCTCTACAAGGTCTCGGCGCTCAGGCGCGCGATCCACAGGGCGGCGCGCTTCTTCAACTCGTCCTTGCGGGCCATATCCGACAGGTCGGGCGCCAGACGGTCGAGTTGCTCGAAGCGGAAGCTATCGGCGCCATGGGCGTTCCATTCGGCCTGAAGCGACCTGTAGGGGCTGCCGCCCATCTTCAGCGCGAACCACAGGCCGTTCTGCTGGGTGTCGATGTGGCGGCTCTGGCCCACCCAGGCCCGGCCGGTGGCGGAGCAGAGGACGGCGAAGACCCCGGAGACGGTTTCGCGGTCCTTGTAGTCGTTGATGAGCGCCTTGCGGTCTGCGGACGTCATGGACGCCTCCTTTTGTTTTACCCGGATTAAATAGCAGGAATTATTACCCGGGTAAATCCTACGCTGCATCACCCCCGCGCCGCTCAGCGACGCAAGGGCCTTCCCCTGACCGCCGCTTCTGCCCTAGACGAGAGGTCGATTGATCCCTTCTGTCGCGTCGCTCCGAGAATTTCGTGCAAGACACCGTCCGCCGCATCCTGACCGCCCGCGTCTATGACGTGGCCGAGGAAACCCCGCTTGATCCGCTGAAGCGTCTGTCGGCGCGGCTGGACCGCCCGGCCCTGCTCAAGCGCGAGGACCTGCAGCCGGTCTTCTCGTTCAAGATTCGCGGCGCCTACAACAAGATCGCCGCCCTGACCGAGGCCGAACTGGCGCGCGGGGTCATCTGCGCCTCGGCGGGCAATCACGCCCAGGGCGTGGCCCTGGCGGCGGCGAAACGCGGCGCGGCCTCGACCATCGTCATGCCCACCACCACGCCGGGCATCAAGGTCTCGGCGGTCAAGGCCCTGGGCGGTCAGGTCGTCCTGCACGGCGAGAGCTTCGACGACGCCTACGCCCACGCCCGCGTGCTGGAGGCCCAGACCGGCGCCACCTTCGTCCACCCCTTCGACGACCCCGACGTGATCGCCGGACAAGGCACCGTCGGGCTGGAAATCCTGCGCCAGCACCCGGACCCCATCGAGGCCGTCTTCGTGCCCATCGGCGGCGGCGGTCTGGCGGCGGGGGTCGCGGCCATCGTCCGCTTCCTGCGGCCCGAGACCAAGATCATCGGCGTCGAACCCGCCGACGCGCCGACGATGAAAAGCGCCATCGACGCCGGCCATGTCGTCACCCTGGATCAGGTCGGCCTGTTCGCCGACGGCGTGGCGGTGAAGCGCGCGGGCGACCACACCTTCCGCCTGTGCCGCGACCTGCTGGACGAGATCGTCCTGGTCGACACCGACGCCATCTGCGCGGCGATCAAGGACGTCTTCGACGACGTCCGCGCCGTGGCCGAACCGGCAGGCGCCGTCGCGCTCGCAGGCATGAAGGTCTGGGCGGCGCGCAACCCCGGCAGCGGCGCCCTGGTGGCGATCAACTCGGGCGCCAACGTCAATTTCGACCGCCTGCGCCACGTGGCCGAGCGGGCCGAGATCGGCGAGGGCGCCGAGGCGCTTCTGGCCGTGGCCATGCCCGACCGCCGCGACGACTATCACCGCTTCCTGCAAAGCCTCGACGGCCGCTCGGTCACCGAGTTCAACTACCGCTGGTCCGGCGACGGCCGGGCGCAGATCTTCGTCGGCGTCGGCCTGCGCGACGGCGCCGCCGAGCGCGAGACCCTGATCAACCGGCTCAAGTCCGACGGCTACGCGGTGGAGGACATGAGCGACAACGAGACGGCCAAGCTGCACGTCCGCTACATGGTCGGCGGCCGCACCATCGGCCTGCCGCACGAGCGCCTGCTGCGCTTCGAATTCCCCGAGCGGCCCGGCGCCTTCCTGCGCTTCCTCAACAGCCTGCAGCCCGCCTGGGCCCTGACCCTGTTCCACTATCGCAACCACGGCGACGACGTGGGCCGGGTGCTGGCGGGCGTCAGCGTCCCGCCGGATCAGGCGGAGGCCCTTAGCGAGGCCCTCGACACCCTCGGCTATCCCTATGTCGACGAGACCGACAATCCGGCCTGCCGCCTGTTCCTCGACGGCGCCGCCTGACTACAGCAGACCTATCGTCGCGCCCTCGTGCGCCAGCAGCCAGCGCTTGCGCTCCAGCCCGCCCGCATAGCCGGTCAGGGTGCCGTTGGCGCCGACGACCCGGTGGCAGGGCACGATGACGCCGACCGGGTTGGCCCCGTTGGCCAGGCCCACGGCGCGGACGGCGCTGGGCTTGCCGATGGCCGAGGCCAACTGGCCGTAGGACCAGGTCTCGCCCGCTGGAATGGTGCGCAGCGCCGCCCAGACCGCACGCTGGAAGTCGGTGCCGCCGGTCTTGACCGCGATCCTGTCCAGCGCCGCAGCCTCGCCGCCGAAATAGGCCGCGACCGCCGCCCGCACCGCCTCGGGCGCCCGGCCTTCGGTCAGCGTCACCTCGCCATAATGGCGCGCCAGCAGTTTCAGCATCCGCGCCTCATAGTCCACGAAGTCGAAGGCCCGCACGGCGCCCTCAGCGTCGGTGACCAGCAGGACCTCGCCCACCGGCGAGGCGATGCGGTCCAGCGTAAAGGCTTCAGGCTGCGTCTTTTTCATCGTCGCTCTCCATCACTTGCGCGCCGTCGATCCCCGCTTCCCGCAGGTGCAGTGCGCCATAGGCCCGCCAGGGCCGCCATGGCTCGGCTCGCGCTTCGAGCCGCTCGTCTTCAAGCCGGTCGCTGGCTATATCCGCCGCCTCATCGATCCAGTCGCCGGGCAGGCGCAGGCCGGGCCGCGCCCGCACCAGCGGCGCCAGAAGGGCATCCGCCGACAGGTCGTGCTGGATCGCCTCCGGGTCCGCCGACAGGTCGAACACCCGCCGCACCCGCGCCAGCACGCCCGGCAGAGCCTTCAGGTCCGAGGCCGCGACCGTGACCGCCAGCCGGTTATCGGGCTCGAACCGGGCCGAGACCTCGCCGGTCGCGCCGTCCGTCTCCGGCGTCAACTCGCGCCGCCAGACCCCGCCCGCGACCGTCTCGCCGCGCGCGGAAAGCGCCGCCAGCATCGCGTCATTTTCATAGGGTGGGCGATAGGGCAGGCTCAGCCGCACGCCTTCATTCGCCTTGGCGTCGCCAGGCTTCTCGGCCCGTCGCCGCAGCGCCGAGGGCGGCCGTCCATACAGGCCCTGAAACGTCTCGTTGAAGCGCCGCACGCTGCCGAACCCCGACGCCAGCGCCACCTCGGCCATCGCCAGATCGGTCTGGTGGATCAGGGCCTTGGCCAGCAGCACGCGGCGGGTCTGCGCCACGCTGACCGGGGCCGCGCCCAGATGCTGGCGGAACAGGCGGCGCAGGTGCCGCTCGCCCACCCCCAGCCGCGCGGCGAGCGCATCTACGTCGCCCTCATCCAGCGCCCCCGCTTCGATCAACCCCAGCGCCCGGCTGACGGTGTTAGAGGTGCCGCGCCAGGCCCCCATGTCGGGCGCCGTCTCGGGCCGGCAGCGCAGGCAGGCGCGAAAGCCCGCCTCCTCGGCCGCCGCCGCCGAAGCGACAAAGCTCATGTTCTCGCGCTTGGGGGTCCGCGCCGGACAGACCGGGCGGCAATAGATTCCCGTCGTCTTCACGCAGGTGAAGAACCGCCCGTCAAAGCGCGGGTCGCGCGTCAGGACGGCCCGATAGCAGGCCTCCTGATCCAGACTGTCGCGGGCGTTTTCCATGGCCGCAACATGATCCTTCGACGCCGTCCTGTCTCGCGGTTTTCGGACATGACGGCGCCGGGTCGGATCAGGTCTCGGCGGTCGCGATGCGCCGCATCTGCCGCAGGATGTCGAGCGCCAGGCCCAGCATCAGCGCCGCCAGGACCCAACTGAGCACCGTCGACAGGGTCATGGCGGTGTCGACCACCACGCCGCGCCCGGCCTCGTTGATGGCGCGCAGAGCCTCCATGCTGAGGTTGGTCGGGCCGCCTTCGATGCGCGTCGTCTGGGCGCCTTGCGTCAGGACGAACCAACCCTCCGCCTGGAACAGCCGCCAGCCCAG
The DNA here is from genome assembly GCF_052114745.1 of Brevundimonas sp. 2YAF1. Classification (NCBI taxonomy): domain Bacteria; kingdom Pseudomonadati; phylum Pseudomonadota; class Alphaproteobacteria; order Caulobacterales; family Caulobacteraceae; genus Brevundimonas; species Brevundimonas sp. 2YAF1. The sequence goes on from NZ_JBFRFI010000002.1 coordinate 181,429, forward strand.
CCACAGCCCCGCCGCCGCCAGCGGAATCTTGAGGAAGGCCCGCAACCGCACCGCGTGCGGCCAGATCAGGCCGGTCGCGTCCACGGCGATCCCCGCCACGGCCCAGGCCAGGATCGGCGCGAACAGGGCGCTCCAGATCGGCGCTGCCGTCACCACCACGTCGCCGCCCCTCATGCCGAAATTGTTCAGGCCGGCGATATGCAGGGCGCCGATCCACCACAGGACGAAAATCCCGCCCCCGATCAGCGACCACAGCGCCTCGGCCGCCGGCCCGGTTTGGACCCGCAGCCCCCAGACGCGCGTCCCGTCGGAGGACGCCTTGGCCGCCGCCGCCTTCACCCCGGCCCTGGCCGTCCTGGCGCCCGAGCCCATCGCCGCGCCCCAGGCCGCAGGATCAGCCAGACCAAAGGCCGGCAGGTCGCTGACCCGCCACTTCGTCAGCCAGCCCGGCTTGATGCCGTAGTGTTCCATGACCGCCCCGGCCAGGGTCAGCGCCCCCAGCAGGGTCAGCCCGCCGGAAAAGAAGCCGTGGAAGGCCTGGGCGATCGCCTGCCCGAAGTCGACCGGGTCCGTCATGACCCGCAGCAGCAGGACCAGCGCCTGCAACCCGGCGATCACGATCAATCCCGCCTTGGCCCCGAACAGCCAGTAGGGGAACAACTCAGGTCCAATGAGACTGTCCGGCCCCTTGCGATAGCGGGCGGCGACAACCAGCGGGTGGCCGATCTCATGCAGGATCGCCTCCTTCTCGACATCGCTCAGGGCCCGGCCCAGTTCCTCTTCGCGCGCCTCGACCCGGCTCAGGATCAGGTCGCGCAGTTCGGCGACGATGTCCTCGCGGTCCTCGACCGACAACTGGGCCGCGACGGCCTCCAGATAGCGTTCGATCACGTCCATGTTCGTCTCCCTCCCCCGAGATTTCACAGCATTCGATCCAGCGAGGCGTTGATGCCGCGCCATTCCTCGGTCAGGGCGGCCAGCAGGGCCTCGCCCCCGGGCGACAGAACGTAGAAGCGCTTTTTCCGCTTCTCCTCCTCGCGCCATTCGCTGGTCAGCAGGCCCTGGCCTTCCAGCCGCCGCAACAGCGGGTAGAGGGTGGATTCCTCCATCTCCAGCCCGTCCGCCGCCAGCGCCTGACGCAGGGTGTAGCCGTAGCGTTCGGTCCGCAGGCAGGCGAGCACCGCCAACACCAGCGACCCGCGCCGCAACTCCAGCCGCATCGTCTCGAACAGCGCCTTGTCCACGTCGGCTCGCCTCACTCACCTGTCGTCACATAGTGTGCGACATACAGTGTATGCGACATACTGTACGAGACTGTCAACGACCGTCGGTATCGTTGTCAGGACCAGTTAGCGCCGGCTCAAAACCACTTAAGAACGGCGCAACACGAGAATCATTCTCAACGCACTACTAAGCGGTACTCACCGAAGGTCTGCGGTGCGCCAATTGCAGAAGTTGGATCACATCCAAGAATGCGACATTCACCAAGCCAAACGGACGACACCCCGGCAGGGCTACGGACAGACGTTCCATCGGCCCAGCCCATCGTCATATCGCTCCTCAAATCGTCCGCAACGCCTCAATCGTCCCCCGCCGGGTGATGTTGAGCGCCGCCAGCACCGCGATCACGGTGGATAGGCACCCCGCCGCCGCGAGAACGAGCAGGTAGGGCCATGAGATCGCCAGAGACTGAGGCGGCGGGTCGAAGACGCCGGTCAGCATGGTGACCAGCATCTGGGCGATGCCGAAGCCCGTGGCGGTCCCGAGGATCATGCCGACGACCAGAACGATAAGCCCCTCCGTCCACAGAAACGCGCCGAGTTGTTTGCCGCTGGCCCCCAGGGCCGCCAGCACTGCGAAGTCGCGCCGCCGCTCGATCAGGCCCAATCCCAGCACCAGCCCGTTGGCGCCGGCGATCAGCAGGATCGCGAACGACAGTTCGATCCAGGTCAGTCCATGCAGGTCCACGGCGGTGAGGCTCGAACTGATGGTGCGTTGCACCGAGCCAAGATCCGTGACCTGAGCCCCGGGGAGCGACACGACCGCCCGCCGCACCGCCGCCGCAAGCTCGGTCGGCGGCGTCCTGCCCCGGATGAGCACGACTTCCCGGGCGGCGTCTCCTGTCTGCTGGGCGACATAGTCAGCGTTGGCGACGACGAAGGAATCATGAGGCGCGGTGGGGAATTCGCGAACGACGCCGATGAAGCGGAACGGCACGGGATGGTATTGATGGTCCGTCGCGCTCTGCAGGCGAAGGTTGATGACGTCGCCGACATGGAGCTGAAAATCGTTGACCGTCTCCTGGGACAGCAAGGCGCCGTCCCGCTGCGACGCGAGTTTCGCCATCGTTGCGCGAGCGTCCTTGTTGCCGAAGAAGGCGTTGGAGAGATCCGTGGCGTCGCCGATGGTGCGCGGATCGATGCCGTAAATGTCCTGAAGATCGTTGCCGACATAGGTAAATCGATGCGTCATCGCCCGCGCGGCGCTGACGCCGGGAACCTTGGCGATGTCCGCCAGGAGCCGACCGGCGGGATAGGCGGTGGATCCGGTGACGGTGACGTCGGCGCCGTTGGTGAGTTCGGCGTCCACATTCGACTGCACATTGTAGGTGGTGTTGAAGACCGCAGTGGAAACGGCGAACGAGAAGGCCAGGGTCGTCAGCACGACGCCGCGGGTGATGAGCCGCGCTTGTCGCGACACCGAGGCGGCCACGACCGGCGACATCGAACCGTTGATCGGTCTGAAGAGCCTCGCCACGAGAGGGCGCCCCATGACGAGCCCGTGCCGAAACAGGCGCGTTGTCAGGAGGCCGACGCCGATCCACAGCGCGAGCGGCGCGACGAAGGCTTCATAGGAGACCGACGTCTGCGCGACGCCTTCAGGGGCCAGCACGATCTGATAGCCGGACGCCGTGGCGCGCCAGTAGACGACGCCCGCGAGCGTGAGCAGGATCACGTCGATCCAGGTCTGCTCCCAGAAGGGCGTTTCGGCGCGACCGACGCGCGTTCGGCCCGCCTGGGCCGGCGGTATCCTGGCCTCCCGCCAGGCGGGGATGGCCACGGAGACCAGCGCCGTCAGAACGCCGACCCCCAGGGCCGCCCCGGTGACAACCGCCTGTCGGGGGCCAAGCGGAAGATCGACCATCCATCGGCTCACCGCCCAGACCAAGCCGAGCGCGATGACCGCCGCCAGCGCTGAAACGACCAGGGCCTCCAGCGATTGGAGTCTGAGGATGCGCGCCGTCGACGCGCCCCGCACGCGCAGCAAGGCCTGCTCCCGACGACGCCGATCCCCGCCCACGGCGCTGACCGCAAAGGTCAGGATGACCGCCAGGATCGCGCCCGGGAGGCCGAGGAAGAGAAACAGGACACGGGCATAGAGGGCGTCCTCTCGCACCCCGTCGAGCCGGGCTGCGAGATTGTCGCCGACGACGGCGGCGCCCGCGGCGCGGACCTCGAAATTGCGCGCCAACTGCTGCACGTGCACAAAGGCCGCGCCTGGGTCCGGCGGCAGGGCGTGATCGAGCCTGACGTGGAACTGGATGCGCGCGGCGCTGGCGGGACTCGTCGATTGCGCCCCGAACCACTGACGCCACGTCGCCATCGGCACGACCATGACATTGTCAGGCGGAGCCTGAGGCGCGGCGGCGGCGACGACGCCGACCGCCTGGAACAGGGAATCGGCTTGCGGCAGATCGATCACGCCGTCGATCCGCGCTGTGACCGGTGCCAGCCCCGTTCGCATGATCGAAACCGTGTCGCCGACGCCGACGTGAAGATTCGCGGCCGTCTGTTGCCCGATCAGGACGCCGTCCAAGCGACCGAGCATGGGCCGCATCTCGCCCGGGAAATCGGCCCAATAGCTCGGCGTGACGCCAAGAACCTTGCCCTCGCCTGTCGTCTGCGTCGTGCTGCCGCCGCTGGCGGTGAATCCCGACACCGTCGCATAACCGACCGGCTCAATGGTCCGTGCTCGAACGTCATGACGTAACAGTTGCTCGACGGCGTCGGGGCTGGCGCCGTTCGCGACCTCGACCTGCCAGTCCACCGGCACGTCGCCCAGCGCGCGCCGGGTCATCGTCGCCGCGCTGGAATCGATGAATAGCCCCAGGATCGCGAGCAGCGCGACGGTCAGGCTGATGCCGAGCGTCGCCGGCAGCATCTGGCCCGCGCGACGCCGAACAAGCCCGAACAGCCAGATCAGGCTCGCGCTCATGCCAGCACCCCGTGATTCATCCGCCACTGCGTCGCCATATGGGCGGCGACAAACGGGTCATGGGTGGCGACGACCAGCGCCGCGCCGGCGCCGCGCAGATGCAGTTCCATCAGGTCGAGCAGATGCGCTGCGGTCGCGTGGTCGAGTTGGCCGGTCGGTTCGTCGGCGAGGATCAGGTCCGGCCTCGTGACAAGGCTGCGGGCCATCGCCACGCGCTGAGACTGTCCGCCGGAAATTTCCTCGGGAAGCTTGTCGGCGATCGCGGTCAGCCCCAGCGCTTCGAGCATGGCCGAGGCCTCTCGTCTCGCCTCGGCGGCGTCCGTCCCGGCGAGAAGCCTCGGGACCTCGATGTTCTCAAGCACCGTGAGCGGCGACATCAGACTTTCGGACTGAAAGACGAAGGCGACCTTCGAGGGTCTCAGCCCATGCCGGTCGCCCAGTGCGGGCCAGCGCACGACGCCGCTGGTGGGTTCGTCGAGGCCGGCGAAAAGATGAAGGAGCGTGGACTTGCCGCTGCCGGAGGGACCGAGCAGGGCGATGCGATCACCGCGCTCGATCCGACAGGTCGCATGCTCAAGCGCCGTCACGCTTCCGCCCGCGCCCTCGAAGACACGGCCCGCATCGACGGCCTCGGCCAGCACCTCAGCCACGTGCGACCTTTCCGTCTTCGAGCCGCACGATACGGTCCGCGCGGCCAGCTATGGCTTCGCTGTGGGTGACGATGAGCGAGGCCCCGCCGTCCGCGCGGTGACGGTCGAAGATTGCGAGGACGCCCTGTTCGGTCTCGCTGTCGACTTCGCCCGTCGGCTCGTCGGCGATGATGATGGGCGGCCGGGGGGCCAGCACCACGGCCAGCCCAGCGCGTGACGCCTCCCCGCCGGAAAGCTGCGAGGGATAGGCGTGGCGGCGCGCGCCAATGCCCACGAGTTCGAGCACTTCGTCGATCCTCGCCTCGTCGCTCTGACCGGCGAACCTCATCTTGAGCGCCACGTTCTGTCGCACCGTGAGGTGATCGAACAGATTGCCGCTTTGCAGGAGAAGGCCGATCAACCTTGAACGGATCAGCGTGCGCGCCGCTTCGTCGCGGCGGGTCAGGCGCTCGCCGTTCACATAGACAAAGCCGCCGTCAGGCTCGTCCAGGCCAGCGAGGCAGGCCATCAGGGTCGATTTTCCACTCCCCGAAGGACCGACCACGGCGACCATCTCGCCGGGGTTCACAATCAGGCTCACGCCCCGGAGCGCGAGCGTCTCTTCGTCTCCGATGTGGTAGAATCGGTAGAGCTCCCGCGCTTCGATCGCCGGAGGCGCTACCGCCATCGGAAGCTGCGCGACATGCGGGTCCACTGATCGACGTTGTCCGCGCCCTGCGGGGCCCACAGCGTCAGCGTCGCCATCCGACCATTGTTGAAAAGGAGGAAAGCCTCGTTCTCAAGGCGCACGCGATTGTTGGTCACGGCGTTCGGTTCCGAGTTCGACGTGTAGCGGATGACGACGGCCTTCCCGGCCGGCAAGGCCACGGCGGACACGTCGGTGATGGTTACGGCGCGACCGGAGGCGATGATGCGCGCCGCTTCGCCGGCGCGCGCGCTGGCGACGGTTGGCGCGGCCGCCGCCGGAGCAACGGCGACGCTGACGCCGTCGAACCTCTGCACGAAGGAGGCGTCCGAGCCATTCTCCGTGCGCGACCACCCTTCGGGGACGTCAAGCCAGTATCCGCCGGCGACCGACTGATAGCTTACGAAGACCTGCGAGTCGGGAATGTCGCCGGGCGGGTCGATCTCGGGCGCGACGGCGCTCTCGGCTGGAGCGATGGGAGTTTCAACCTGAACCGCCGCAGGGGCTGATTCAGTCTGTTTCGCCGGTTCAGGCTGCCGCGGCGTACAGGCCGCCAGCGAGGCGAGTAGGACGATGGAAATCAGCCCGCGCATTGGCGCCTCGTGATTGGTGATCCGGGGGCCGATCACCCAGCACCAGAACCGTGTGATTTACCGAAATCGGCGCGTCGCTCGTAACGTCCAACGATTTGGATAGTTGCTCTTCGATCACGACGCTCGGCGGGATGTTCCCCTGACGCCAGCAGTCCGGTGATGATGGCGCCGGCCTACTGCGGAACAGCATCCCCACCAGCATCCGCGCCGTGACGAAGACGACGGCCAGATCGCGTAAGGACTTCCGTGTTCGGCATAGAGGCCGCCGGCACGAAGAAATCGCCGAGAAGCGGACCTTCCGATCGACTGTGATGAGTCAGGTTCAGCCATTCGACAGTGTTGCTAAAGCGCCAGGAGCGGTCGTTGGGCCCGTGCCGGAAAGGCGACGTACCGAACGCTAGATGGAGCAGCTACTTGCGCACAGCGTTGGTCAGGCGAAATCTATCCTTGCTTGGCTCATTGGCATCTCGCCACGTCGCTGCTCTCTTCGATTGCCGACCACTTCGCTGTAGGCGTCGATGACGTAGGGAACCCCCTCTGATCCAAGCAGACTTGGACCATCGGTCACCTGGAAATGAAGATGCGGCCAGCGGCTGTCGCCGGAATTCCCGATCGCGCCCAACGCCTGGCCCCTGCTTACGCGCTCGCCCGCCCGGACCTTCACGCTTCCGGGTTGCAGGTGCGCATAGGAGGCGAACAGTCCGTCGCCCAGATCAAGGGTCACGACGTTCCCGCCCGCTGAATCCATGGTGATCTCCAGCGCAGGCTCGAAGCCTTCACGGGTTCGCGGCCTGTTGTCCGGAAAACCATCAGTCGCCACGACGACGGTCGCATCTGCCACGGCAAGAACCGTCTGGCCATAGGCATGGTAGGCGCGCACGTCCGCTTCATCGCCGTCGAACCATCCGCCGCGTCGCTGCCGTTTCCAGTCGATCGCATAGCGCCGCGCGATGCGGGCGGCCCCATCCACCGCCAGCAAGCCGACGCGGTGATGATCGTCCGCCCCGGCGTTATTGGTCGGGACCCAATCGCTTCCCTTCAGGGGCGGTCCCAGCCGCCTCAGCGTCTGGCTCGGAACGACGTCGATCACCGGACCGGTCGTCATTTCTCGGACCGAACGCATCCGATGCCGCAGCCTCGCTGGCGCCGCGCTGACGCTGACGAGCCGTAGAAAAACGACGCAGCTGCGACCGCTACCGAGCATCAACCCGTCGCTGACCATCAGAGCGCCGAAACCGATCGGGCTAATCAACGCCTCCAGGCTCGCCCCCTCGAAGCCCGCCACCGTTGTGTTGGCGTTCGCGTCATGAATCTCGAGCTCGCTGAGCGGCAGCGGTCTGTTCCCGAAGTTGCGTAGATGCAACTCGTAGATCAGATACTCGCGACCGGAACTGGGGACCGCTGTCGGCGGAAACGGCACGCGCATCTCCAACTGCACCGATGGAAAATCCGCGGCCGGCTCGCCCAAGGTCGCCCCTGCGGGGATGCGCTCCATTCCGCAGGCGGGGCAGATCCCTGGCGAGGAAAACAACCGCCCATCCAGGGCGCAACCGCATGGGGCGCAGACATAGCCTCCGGACGGCGTGTTCGCCTCGGACAAGGCTGTGGCGGGCGCGCCCAGGGCCAAGGCGGTTCCCATCAGGACTGATCGCCTAGTACCAGAAATCATGTTTCATCTTTCGTTTGGAACCGATCGCGATAGTCGCTTGGCCTTACGCCGAGCCGGCGAGAGAAAACGCGTGCGAAGGCATCGTCGCTGCCGAACCCGAGGTCCGCTGCAATGACGCCAATCGGCTCATGTCGTCGTTCCAGCCGCGCTCGCGATGCGTCCAGTCGCAGGTCCTCGGCGTAGCGGGCCGGCGAGCGGCCGACCTGTTCCTTGAACCTGCGCGAAAACGTCCGGACGCTCATTGAAACCTTGGCCGCCAGAACCTCGACGCACTGATCCGCCCCGGGATTGGCCGCCATCCAGGCGATCAGGTCGGAGAAGCGGTCACCGCTCCTCATCTGCATCGACAGGGGCTGGGAAAACTGCGCCTGACCACCCGGCCGCTTGAGAAAAACCACCATCTCGCGGGCCACCTCCAGCGCCGCGCTCGGCCCGAAATCCTCCTCAGCGAGCGCGAGCGCCAAATCGATCCCCGCGGTGATCCCCGCAGATGTGTAGATGGGCCCGTCCTTGATGAAGATGGCGTCCGGGTTGAGGTCTATCGAGGGATATCGCTGCGCCAGATCGGCGACGAAGCGCCAGTGCGTCGTCGCACGGCGACCATCCAGCAGACCGGCCGCCGCCAAGGCATAGGCCCCGGTACAAACCGAAACGATGCGCCGGGCGTTTGGGGCCTGAGCCAGCACCCATCTGCTTGCCGCGTTCAGGGTGTCCGGGCTCCGTAGTCCTGAGCCGCCGGGGACAATGATAGTGTCGGCGGTCCCACTTTCCGAAACATCGGAATCCGCTTCGAAGACGATCCCCGTCTCCGACGAGAAGCGCCGCCCCTGGAGCCCTACCAGGCGGACCTCATAGGCGGGTCGACCCGCTGCCTGTACGCTGGCGAGCGCTTCCAGGGGGCCGACGAGATCCAGCGCCTGCACCCCGTCGAACCCGAGGATCTGCACCGATAACTTTGGAGGGGCGGGCCAACTCATGCCGCAGAGCTAGCGCCGCCCCGGCCTGGCGCAAACCCCAATCTTCCGACCTTTTAGGCCATATCGCTCAGTGCGACCTTGCCTGTGTTGACGATCAGAATTTCAACGAAGGAGCCGAGGCCAACAGCGGACTCTTCCAATGTCTCAGACGAGTCAGATGCGGCGGTAGCCAACGGGTGTCGCAAATGCGCCAACAGCGGTCACCCGTACCATGCCGCAAACACGACATTCCGCGCGTGTGCCGAAGGTCCGCTTTCGGGCGCGGTGCCTTTTTCGCAAACCGACCCATTGCGGACATCCGATCTATGCCGCGCGACGTAGGTCTGTGAGAATGGGTTCATGAGCACCAGCGAGCGAGACGCCATCTGCAAAATGACGGGGCAAGCACTTCCATCCGTGAAGCACGGCTCCTTGCGTATATGGGGACAGTTTTTCGGTCGACCCTACGACAATGACCACAGAGTTGTTGGGTGTGATTCACTGCCCGATGGCGTCCGGTTCCGGTTTAACGAAGGGGAAACGCTCACCATCTGGCATCCTTCCAGATACAGCATCGACCACAATCGTTTTGAGATACTCGGCGCGTCTCGCGTTCGCTGGGAGTGGTTCTACTATGGGAGAGAGAAACTGCCTCAAAACCTTTTCTATATCGAGTATGTGGCCTCGGGCGATACCGCCGACATCCAGACCAATGTCGATTGGTTTCCTATTCCGACTGCGGTGCGCCGCGACGGGCCTGCAGCAGAGTTGCTCTGAACTTAGGACCGCTTCCCACCCATAGCTGACGTTTGCAGCGTCCGCTTTCTGGCGTGGAAGCCGATGTCCGCTTTCAGCGTCGAAGCCGAGGCCCGCACCCGACCCTCACGAGACGTTGGGCAGGCCCGCTTCGAGCAAGGTCGAACGGGTAAATTGCGCCGCTCCTAACTGGTCCTGACAGCCCCGCCTTCCCTTCCTGGCGAAACGGCGGTTAAGCTGCTCGTCACCAGGGGGAAGTTCTCATGTCACGTCGTCTCGCCGCGCGTCCTTTGCTCGCGCTCAGTCTTGTTCTGGCCGCCTCGGCCACGCCCGTTCTGGCGCGGCAGACGCCGCCGACGCAGGAGGCCGTGCTGGGTCATGCGCCGGGCGCGCGCATCACCCGCGCCGCCGAGGTGCGCCGCTATTTCGAGGCCCTGCGCGCCTCGGCGCCGGACCGCATGGTCATCGGCGACTACGCCACGACCTGGGAAGGCCGCCCCCTGTTCTGGGCCGCCGTCGGCTCGCCCGCCAACATCGCCCGGCTGGATGCGATCAAGGCCGCGACCCGGGCGCTCGGCGATCCGCGCCGCACCTCGCCGGACCAGGCCCGCGCCCTGATCGCCGACACCCCGGTCATCGTCTGGATGGCCTATTCGGTGCACGGCAACGAGATCAGTCCCGCCGACGCCGCCATGGCCGCCGCGCGCCGCCTGATGGACGCCTCCGACGCCGAGGCGCAGGGCTGGATGCAGAACGCCGTGGTCGTCTTCGTCCCGACCCAGAACCCCGACGGACGCGAGCGCTTCATCAACGGCTTCGAGGCGGGCCTCGGCCTTCAGCCCAACCCCGACCCCCTGTCGGCCGAACGCTCCGAGCCCTGGCCGTCGGGCCGCTATAACCACAACCTGTTCGACCTGAACCGCGACTGGTTCATCCAGTCCCAGCCGGAAACCCAGGGCCACGCCGCCCTGATCCGCGACTGGCGGCCCCAGGTGGTGGTCGATTCCCACGAGATGGGCACGGACTCGAGCTTCTTCTTCCCGCCCGAGGCCCAGCCGCTGAACCCCTGGATCTACCCCCCGATCCTCGACGCCCGCGAACGCTTCGGCCGCAACAACGGGGCGCGCTTCGACCAGGCCGGGCTGAACTATTTCACGCGCGAGACCTTCGACGCCTTCTACCCCGGCTACGGCGACGGCTGGCCGGCCTACTTCGGCGCCGTCTCCATGACCTATGAGCAGGGCTCCGCGCGCGGCCTGATGGCGCGCCGCCGCACGGGCGAGGTCATCACCTACGCCGACACGGTCAAGGGCCACCTGACCGCCACCCTGTCGACCATCGAGACCGCCGCCCGCGACCGCGAGCGGCTGCTGAGCGACTTCTACGCCTTCCACCGCGACGGGATCGCGGGCGGACGCGGCGCCTATGTCATTTCCCGCTCCGGCGCCGCCGACCCGGCCGCCGCCGACAAGCTGGCGGGGCTGCTGGTCCGCTCAGGGCTAGAAGTCGGTCGCGCGACGGCGTCCTTCTCCGCCTGCGGTCAGAATTATCGCGCCGGCGACTATGTGGTGAACCTGTCCCAGCCCCAGCGCCGCATGGCCGAGACCCTGCTGGCCAGGGACGTGCCGCTGGACCCGAAATTCCTGGCCGAACAGGAGGCCCGCCGCGCGCGCGGCCTGGGCGACGAGATCTACGATCTGACCGGCTGGTCCATGCCGCTGCTGTTCAACGTCCCGACCCAGAAGTGCGCCGGCGCGCCCTCGGTCCAGACCACGGCGGTCGGCCCCGAACTGATCCGCCCGGTCGCGGTGGCCGGGGCGGAGGCGACCTATGGCTATGCGATCAATCCGGGCACTGCGGGGATGCGCTTCCTGACCGCCGCCCTGAAAGAGAAGCTGCCGGTCCGCTCGATCGAGAAGCCCTTCACCCTGGACGGCAAACCCTATGCGGGCGGCGCCTTCATCGTGCCGCGCGCCGGCTCGCCCGCCGATCTGGACGAGCGCGTGCACCGCATCGCCGCCGCCAGCGGGGCCGAGGTCACAGCCCTGGCCACCTCCTGGGTTTCCAGCGGTCCCAACGTCGGCTCGGACGAGGCGACCCTCATCAAGGCCCCGCGCGTGGCCATGGCCTGGGACGACCCGACCGACGCCGAGTCCGCCGGGTCGATCCGGCATATTCTCGAGCGCGAATACGGCTGGCCGGTCACGGCGGTGCGCACCCGTCGCCTGTCGGGCGCCGACCTCAGCCGCTATCAAGTGCTGATCCTGCCCTCGGGCGGAAACTACGAGAAGATCCTGGGCGAGGACGGCGTCGCCAATCTGCGCGCCTGGGTCCGGAACGGCGGCGTCCTGATCGGCGTCGGCTCGGCCACCCGTCTGCTGACGGATCCCGACGCCAAGCTGTTGGACAGCCGCCGCGAGACGGCCGTCGACCCCGACGGCGACAAGAAGGCCGAGGGCTCCGGCGCCACCGTCGCCGGAACCGAAATCCCCTCGGACGCCGACTATCTGGATCGCACCGGCCACCACGGCGGCTCGCCCGATTCCGTGGCCGGGGTTCTGGCCCACGCCGTCGTGGATCAGGAGCACTGGCTGGGCGCCGGCGTCGCGCACGAGCTCAGCGTCATGGTGCGCGGCTCGGACATCTACACGCCCCTGACCCGCGACCAGGGCACCAACGTCGTGCGCCTGGCCGGGCCCGACAGCGTCCTCGCCTCGGGTCAGCTCTGGGCCGAGAACCGTCGCCAGCTGGCCTACAAGCCCGTCGCCATGGCCTCCGAACTCGGCCGCGGCCAGGTCGTCGCCTTCACCCAGGACGTCACCATGCGCGCCTTCCTCGAAGGCCTGAAGCCGCTCTTCCTCAACGCCGTCTTCCGCGGCCCCGCCCACGCCTCGGGCGGCAACGGCGAGGACCGGTGACACTCCGCTCCCCTGGCGGGAGCGCGCGCCCAAGCAACCGAAGGCGGCAGCGTGAAAGACCCTTCTCCCCTGGCGGGAGCGCGCGCTCAAGCAGCCGAAGGCGTTAGCGTGAGCGGAGCGAGGTCGGATGAGGGGTTGCACGACGCTCAACTGGCCGACGTCATCCGGCGTGGCCAAACCCCTCATCCGGCCCCTCAAGGGGAGAAGCGAAGTTTACGCCCCCTCCCCCGCCAACCACGGCGTCACCAGCTCGACCAACCGCTTCGTCGGCCGCCTCGGACGCCCGTCCAGATGGATGCAGACCGCCGTCACATCGGCCCGGCACAGCACCTCGCCGGCGCGCTCGACCGTCTGGCGGATCATCAGGCGCGGGCCCTTGATGGCCTCATAGCGGGTCCGCACCACCAGCGCGTCGTCGATCCGCGCCGGCTTGGCGTACTTGATGTTCATCTCGGCCACGACAAAGGCCAGCGGCTCGTCCTGCTCCAGCAGTTCGACGTGTCCGACGCCCGCCAGCCGCAGGAAATCCGACCGCCCGCGCTCGAAATAGCGGACATAGTTGGCGTGATAGACCAGACCGGTGAAGTCCGTGTCCTCGTAATAGACTCGCACCGGCAGCAGGTGATCCTGCCCGTCGAAGCGGCCGGCGGTGGGAAGGTCGGTCATCGGTCAGCCCTGAACGGAATTCGTCACCGAGGCCTTAGCCGTCGGTCGAGGCGGATTGAAGCCGGGACAGAACTGGGCCTTCATTTCCGCGAACTCGGCCCCCAGGGGATCGTCGCCCATCAGGATGCGATTGGGCCGCGAAACAAAGGCGACCGCCCGCCGCTCGCCTGCGAACCCGGCGTAACCGCAGACGGCGCGGCGCTTGCCGTTCTCCAGATACCGCACCTCGGCGCCCGGCCCCATCTGGGCCTTGACCTGCATCAGCGCCCGCTCGGCCGGCGTCGCCTGCTTCGGCCCGAACCGCGCGCCCTGGCTCAGGGCGAAGACGCTGATCCCGGCCAGCAGCAGCACCGCTGCGCCCAGCAGGATGATCGCCCGGTCCGTCCTGATCCCCTCTCGCGCCATCGCCGGTCTCCTCCACGCGCAGCATGGCCGGGTTTACCGAGCGGGTGAAGCCCTTTGGCGAGCCGCTTGCGCTTCCCTTCTCCCCTTGCGGGAGAAGGTGGCAGCCCTCGGGCTTGTCCCGGGGGATGACGGATGAGGGGTGCGAGGAGATTCCTACACCGCCTCACGTCTGAACGCCCCGCCGACACCCCTCATCCGGCCCTGACGGGCCACCTTCTCCCTCAAGGGGAGAAGGAAGAAGGCCTACTTCCCGAACAGATCCACCGGCGGCGCGACCGGCGTCCTCGGCGCCTCCAGCCCCAGATGCTCATAGGCGCGCGCACAGGCCATCCGCCCGCGCGGCGTGCGCTGGATGAAGCCCTGCTGCAGCAGATAGGGCTCGATCACGTCCTCGACCGCGTCGCGCGCCTCGGCGATGGCTGCCGCCAGCGTGTCCATGCCCACCGGCCCGCCGCCGTAGTTCTCGATCAGGGCCTTGAGGAAGCGCCGGTCCAGGCTGTCCAGCCCGGCCTCGTCGACCTCCAGACGGGCCAAGGCCCGCGCCGCCGCCAGACGGTCGATGGTCGCCGCCCCTTCCGCGTCGGCGAAGTCGCGCACCCGGCGCAGCAGGCGCCCGGCGATGCGCGGCGTGCCCCGCGCCCGGCGCGCGATCTCCATCGCTCCGTCGTCGCTGATGGCCACGCCCATCTTGCGCGCCGCGCCGCGGATCACCGCCGTCAGTTCCTCCGGCGAATAGAATTCCAGCCGCAGCGGAATGCCGAACCGGTCGCGCAGCGGCGTGGCCAGCAGCCCCGCCCGCGTTGTCGCCCCGACCAGGGTGAAGGGCGCCAGGTCGATGCGCACGCTGCGCGCCGACGGCCCCTCGCCGATGATCAGGTCCAGCACATGATCCTCCATCGCCGGATAGAGGATCTCCTCCACCAGCGGGGACATGCGGTGAATCTCGTCGATGAACAGGACGTCGCGCGGTTCCAGATTGGTCAGGATCGCCGCCAGATCGCCGGCCTTGGCCAGGATCGGGCCTGACGTGGCCCGAAAGCCCACGCCCAGCTCGCGCGCCACGATCTGCGCCAGCGTGGTCTTGCCCAGCCCGGGCGGCCCGAACAGCAGGACGTGGTCCAGCGCCTCCGACCGGCCGCGCGCCGCGTCGATAAAGACCTTCAGATTGCCCTTGGCCTGCTGCTGACCGACGAACTCGTTCAGCGTCTGCGGCCGCAGAGCGCGGTCATGCTGCTCGCCGGGCGCGGCGTCGCCGGAGATGATGCGGTCGTCGGTCATTTGGCCCTTCTCCCCTTGCGGGAGAAGGTGGCAGCCCTCGACTTGATCGAGGGCTGCCGGATGAGGGGTCGCGCCGGGGCCAACGACAGCCGGCTTTGATCAGAGGTCGCGAAACCCCTCATCCGACCTTGCTCCGCTCGGCCACCTTCTCCCGCAAGGGGAGAAGGATCAACGCTCGCCCCCCTCACCGCCCCAGCTCCTGCAGGCCCGCGCGGATCACCGCCGGCAGCTCCGCCTCGTCGCCCAGCCGGATCAGCGCCTGATCCACCGCCCGGCGCGCGTTGATCTCGGCGATGCCCAGCCCCAGCAGGGCGGCGACCGCCTCGCCCGTCACGCTCGGCGGCGGCGGGGCGGCGACGGCGTGGACGCCCGGCGCGTTCGGAGCGAAATGCCCGTCGCCCAGGGCCTTGCCCTTCAGTTCGGTGACGATACGCAGGGCCAGCTTCGGCCCCACGCCGTTGGCGCGGCCGACCGCCGCCTTGTCCTCGCGCGCCACGGCGCTGGCCAGTTCGCCCGGCGGCAGCACGTCCAGCACGCTCAGCGCCGCCTTCGGCCCCACGCCCTGAATGGCCAGCAGCACGGTGAAGGCCCGCCGCTCGTCGCGCGTCAGGAAGCCATAGAGACGCGGCCCCGCGTCCTCGCTCCACTGGCTATGGATATAGAGGGTCGTCTCGTCGCCCGGCGCCGGCAGACGCCCCAGCGTCCGCGCCCCGCAGACGGCGACATAGCCCACCCCGCCGCAGTCGATCAGGCATTCCGCCTCCCCGACCTCGGCCAGAACCCCGCGCAACCGCCCGATCATGCCGCGCCCCTCAAACTCGCATTCAGACTCAAGGACCGCCGATGGTGCGCATGGGTGATCGCCACCGCCAGCGCATCCGCCGCGTCGGCCTTCACCTCGCCCGCCGCGGGCAGCAGCCGCTTGATCATGAAGGCCACCTGGCTCTTGTCCGCCTGTCCGGCGCCGACCACGGCCTTCTTGACCAGGCTGGGGGCGTATTCCGCCACGCTCAGGCCCGCCCGCGCCGGGGCCAGCATGACCGCCGCCCGCGCATGACCCAGCTTCAGCGTCGAGGCCCCGTTCATATTGACGAAGACCTCCTCGATCGCCGCCTCGTCGCAGCTGTAGGCCGCGCAGATCTCGCCCACCTGCTCCAGCAGATGCAGCAGCCGCTCGGGGAAGGGCGCCTTCTCGGGCGGGGCCACCACCCCGTGCGCGATCCAGCGCAGGCGGCTGCCCTCGCTTTCGATCACGCCCCAGCCGGTGCGGCGCAAACCGGGGTCCAGCCCCAGGATTCGAGTCGATACGTTCGTCATTCGTTCTAGTCATGCCCCAAACGAGGTTGACGAACAATGACCGGCCTCGATCTTCGCCCTCTCCTCCCCACGCGTGGGGAGGAGAAACTCAATCGTCCCTGGGCATGACCGAGAACCCCGCCAGCCCGGTCTGCTGACCCAGCCGCGTCGACAGGCCAGCGACGTTCAGCGGCATCGGCCCGCGCGCCTTGATATGGTGTTCGTGGAACAGGCCGTCGTGGCTGACCACGTGGCCGATGCGCACGGCTCTCAGCCCGCTGTCGTCCAGCAAGGCGCGCAGGGTCGGCTCGCCCGGAACCGCCTCCCGCATCCAGCGCAGGGTCACGTCCATCACCCCGACGTGCGGCAGGCGGGCGTCGAGGAATCTCAGGATGGCCAGCACCAGCAGGGTCGCGCCCCCGGCGATCAGCCCCAGGTCCCACATGCCCACGCCGAACATCACCCCGACCGCCGAGGTGGTCCACAGCGACGCCGCCGTGGTCAGGCCGTGGACCGAAAAGCCTTCGCGGAAGATCACCCCGGCGCACAGGAAGCCGATGCCGGTCAGGATACCGTGCGCCATCCGCGTCGGGTCGATCACCAGCCTCTGATCCGGCAGGAGGGCGAAACCCCAGGACGACTGGTGCATGGCCGCCAGCATCAGCACGCACGAGGTCATGCAGACCAGGATATGAGTGCGGAACCCGGCCGGATGCCCGTGATAGGTCCGCTCGATCCCGATCAGACCGCCCGCCGTCATGGCCGCCGCCACCGGCGCGATCAGCCCCCAATCCATCACCATATCCGTCCCTCGAACTGCACAGGACCGGCCACCGTGAACCGCGCCGTCGCCCCCGGCAAGACCGCCGTTTTCGCGCTCAATCCAAATGATAGCGGGTGGTGAACTCGATCGCGCTCTGCCTCGGCGCCCCGTCGACGGTTCGAGGCCGAACCCGCGCCCGTTCCGCCGCCTTGACCGTCTCACGCCCGAAGCCGACGCCTCGAGGCCGCTCCTCCTTGACCTTGCAGTCGAAAACGGAGCCATCCTCGCCCGTCCGACACCGGACCCTGGTCACCCCTTCCATCTTGCCCAACAGCATCGCCATATTGGGGTAGACAGGCTGCGGCTGGATCTCCCATTCGGGATTGACGATCACCACGGGCCGATCTCCCGATCCCCCAGGCTTCGTCTCGCCCCTGACTTCGCCTTCTCCGTCCGACGGCGGCGCCTGACGCACCTGCAACAGACCCTCGGGCGTCGAGACCTCGGGCGCAGCGGGCGCCAGAACCTCCCACTCGACCTGCGCGCCCTCCAGCGCCCAAGCGACGCCCCAGGCCGCAGCCGCCATCACGACCACACATCCGATCCAAACCGCAGGCTCGACCCACCTCTGCCCTTGCGGGCCGCCCGCCATGTCCGGCTGGTCTTCTTCCGTTGTCATGCCGCCCCCTTTGAGGCGCGCAACCTAGCGCCGCGTCCGTCCCACACAAGCCGGCCCCTGCCGATGGTCCGGCTCCGCTTGCTGCTTCAAGCGTCGAGGCGCATCCTCCGCCGATCTGCGATACTCGAAAGGAAGCCGCCATGCGCGTCGCCCTCTTTGTCGCCTCCCTCGCCGGCCTGGGCCTTGGCCTCTCCGCCGCCGTGACGACGCCCGCCGCCGCCTTCCAGGAGGAGACGCGAGAGCAGTTCATGGAGCGCTGCAGCATGGCCCTGGCCGAAACCGTCGGCATGGAGAGCTATGCCGAGGGCGCCTGCGCCGAGAAATGGGCGACCGTCAATCGCGCCAATCCGATGGTCGACGCGATCCTGTCGGTCTTCGTCGCCGGAACCCCGTCCTCGCTCGACCCGGCCGACGTGCAGCGGCGGGCGTCGATCGTCCGCTGGACTTCGCCGTCAGAGGGTCAGTTGTCGGGCCTCGATGTCGAGGTCACGCGCACGCCGACGACGCGGATCATCTTCAACTGGTCGGCGACGGGGGAGCCCGGGCCCTATGATCCGGTCGAGGCGCTGCGGGTGCGCCGCGCCCGTGTCGATCCCATCGGCTGCTACGCGCCGGGCGACGGCGAATCGAACAGCGTCTGGCGCGTGGAAGCGCCCGGCCATGTCCCCTTCGCCCTCAGCGTCTATCGCCACGAGGCGCCCACGGCCTCGGCCATGTCCACCCTCGTCGTGAGCGCCGATGCCGAGCGCAACATCCCGACGCTCGGCGACCTCAGAGCCGCCGAGCCGGGTCAGGACTGGATGGAGACCTGCCCCGTCTAGGGATCAGCCCGCGTACTTGGCCGCGTCCTCGTCCGAGATGTCTTCGTTGGAATAGACCGACGACACGTCGTCCTCGGCGTCCAGGGCGTCCAGCAGCTTGAACAGGGTGCCGACGGCCTCGCCGGTGACCGGCACTTCCGACTGCGGCCTCCAGACGATGGCGGTCGACTTGGGGTCGCCCAGCACCTTGGACATGGCCTCGGCCACCTCGTTCAGGTCCTCGAAGGCGGTCCAGATGGTGTGGCCCGGCGCATCCTCATAGATGTCCGGCTTGACCAGGTCGCTCTCGACGTCCTGAGCGCCGGCCTCGATGGCGGCTTCCATGACCTCGTCTTCGCTGCCAGCCTCGGCCTTGTAGATGATCTGGCCGACCTTATCCCACATGAAGGCGACCGAGTTCATCTCGCTCAGCGCCCCGCCGTTCTTCTTGAACGCGGCGCCGATGTTGGAGGCCGCGCGGTTGCGGTTGTCGGTCAGGGCCTCGACGATGATGCCCACGCCGCCGGGGCCCCGGCCCTCGTAGCGGACCTCTTCCATCGTATCGACGTCGCCGCCGGCGGCCTTGTTGATGGCGCGCTGGATGACGTCCTTGGGCAGGCTTTCCGCCTTGGCGTTGTTGACCGCCAGACGCAGACGCGGGTTCAGCGCCACATCGGGCATCCCCGACTTGGCCGCCACGGTGATGTCGCGCGACAGCTTGGAGAACAGCTTTGAGCGCTGGGCGTCGGCGCGCCCCTTGCGGTGCATGATGTTCTTGAATTTCGAGTGGCCGGCCATGAATCTCGCTGCCCGATTTCTGAAACGTGAGGCGAGGCCTTTACTGGATGTGCGATCCTCTGTCACGACTGGGAACCGCCCGACTGCGCCGGGGATTTAGCGCAGGCCTGTAATTAGGAGACGCCGATGGCCGCCGACGACACCTATCTGGACGACGCCTATGACGAAGGCCTCGACCACGCCCATGCCGGCGAGATCGTGGAATGGTACGCCAAGCGCCCGGTCACCGTGTCCACCGCTGCCGCCACCGGCTCCCTCGTCGCCGCCTTCGCCCTGGGCGCCCTGACCGCCGTCGGAACCCTGCTCCTGCTGCGCCAGTACGACGAGCGCTGAACACGCCCCCTCTCCCTCCCCTTCATGGGGAGGGTGGTCGCGCAGCGACCGGGTGGGGAGGGCGAGGCGATACGGAGCGCGGCGGCTGATTGGTCTTCCGTCCCCTCAAACGGACGGACAGTGGGCGATGTTCTAGGCCCGCATATCCGCCAGGGATCGCCCTGGGCGAGCACCGAAGCGGTTTGCTTCTGCGTCGCCGGGCCAGATGCCGATCACCAACGCAACCGCGATCGACAGCAGCCCCAGGGCCATAGTCGACTGCGCCTCGGAAATCGGCAGAACGTCTCCCAGCAACCCGCGAGCGAACCCGACCCCGAACGGAATCAGCGCCCACCACGCCGTCCGTCCGAAGTCATGCAATCGCCGCCCGGCGACCAGCAGCCACAAGGGCAGCGTCACGAAGCCCGCATAAACTGAAAGCAGCGGCGCTGTTGCGACAAATAGGGCGACGATCCCCCCGATCAGCAGCCAGTAAAGACGCCGGTTCGTCCGTCCCTTGAAAACCTGAAGAACCCGATTTGGCCTAGCAACTTCAGTCATTGAGCAACCCCTCGACCTCATCGCGCGTCCCCAGCGACGGCTGCGCGCCCGGCCGCGTGGCGGCCAGCGCCCCCGCCGCACAGGCGAAGTGCAGCGCCGCATCCGGCGCCATCCCGTCCAGCAGCGCCACGACAATGGCGCCGACAAAGGCGTCGCCCGCCCCCGTCGCGTCAATGGCGTGCACGCGCGGCGGCACGGCCCAGGCCATCTCCACCCCGCGCTGATACATGGCGGCGCCGCGCGCCCCCTTGGTCACCACCACCCGACCGCCGCCCGCGTGCAGGGCGTCGCCGTAGAAGGCGGCCTCGGTCTCGTTGACCACGATCAGATCGGCCCGCCGCAGCAGGGCCTCCGACACCGGAGCGGCGGGCGCCAGGTTGACGCAGACGAAGTCCGTCGCCCGCCCCACCGCCGCCTCGACCGTCTCGATCGGCAGCTCCAGTTGGGCGATCAGCGGCGTCTCGATGCGCGCCGGCAGCTGTTCCGCCGTCACCGCATGATTGGCCCCGGCGGCGACCACGATCTGGTTCTCGCCCGAGGGATCGACTGCGATCAGGGCCACCCCCGTCGGCGCGTCCCTGTCCGTCTCGACGCCGGACAGATCGACGCCGTCGGCGCGCAGCAGGGCGGTGGCCGCCCCCGCCATCTCGTCCTCGCCCACGCGACCGATCAGTCTGACCTCGGCGCCCAACCGCCGCGCGGCCAGGGCCTGATTGGCGCCCTTGCCGCCCGGATGGCGGGCCAGGGTCGCCCCCGTCACCGTCTCGCCCGGCGCCGGCAGGCTGGGGGCCGAGGCGACGATGTCCAGATTGATCGACCCGACGACGGTGATCCTCATTGACCCGCTCCCAGTCTCTCGGTGATCAGGGCGAAGACCCCGTCCGCATCCGCCTTCGTCGCCCAGAAATGATGCGCAGCCGCCGCCTCGACGCGGAACTCCACCGCCGTATGCCCGCGCGTCAACTCGCTCTCCGTCTCCACCTCGATCCGGCAGGGCGCCAGCGCGAACAGCTCGGGCTTCAGCAGCCAGGCCACGGTGCAGGGGTCATGCAGCGGCCCCGCGTCCCAGCCGACGATCTCGCGCTCGGTCCGCTGCGAGAAGCGCAGCATCCCCGCCGCCGCCCGCGCCGAGGCCGTGTCCACCGCCTCAATGGCGGCGATCCGATCCTCGGTCGCCCGCACCTGATGCGTGACGTCCAGCCCCATGACGATCATCCGGCAGCCCGAGGCGAACACCTCCGCCGCCGCGTCCGGGTCGGCCCAGATGTTGAACTCGGCCGAGGCGGTGATGTTGCCGCCCTCTGACCGCGCCCCCCCCATCACCACCACCGGCCCCAGATGCGCCGCCAGCCTCGGCTCGGACCGCATCGCCAGCGCCAGATTGGTCATCGGCCCCATGACGGCCAGGGCCACGGACCCGGCGGGTCGTTCCATCACCAGCCGCACGATGGCCTCGGCGGACGTCCCCTCGCCTGCCGGCGCCTCCGGCTCGAACGGCGTCAGGTCGCCCAGCCCCTCGGCGCCATGGAACTCGCCCGCCCCCGCCGGCTCGCGCCGCAAAGGCCGCTCGGCCCCGACAAAGACCGGCGCCTCCTCGCGCCCGGCGATCTGGCGCAGGATGCGGGCGTTCCTCGCCGTCTTCTCGGCGCTGACATTGCCCCCGACCGTGGTCACGGCCAGCAAGTCGAACGCGGGAGAGGCGAAGGCGGTCAGCAACCCCGTGGCGTCGTCGACGCCGGGATCGCAATCAATGATGAGAGACTGTTTCACCCAGCCGGTGTGCCGCGTGACGGCGCGCGAGGCAACCGCCGCGCCCCTATCCTTCTCCCCTTGCGGGAGAAGGTGGCTGGCGAAGCCAGACGGATGAGGGGTCGCACCGCCCTCAACTTCACAGCCCGTCACCCGTCGCAAAACCCCTCATCCGGCCCTACCGGGCCACCTTCTCCCGCAAGGGGAGAAGGGCAAATTACAGACACGCCTCGACGCACACCCTCGCCAGCACCTCGGCCGAGTCCGTCAGCGGCACCGCCACATCCGTCGCATCCAGCAACAGCGGCACCTCGGTGCAGCCGCCGATGACGCCCTCGGCCCCCGCCGCGACCAGGGCCCCCGCCAGGTCGCGCATCGCCGCGCGCTGCTTCGGCCCGACGTCGCCGCCCTTGACCCCGAACACCACCGTCATGAAGCGGGCGCGGTCGGCCTCCGACAGCCGCACCATCTCGACGCCTTCGTTCGCCAGCGCCGTGGCGTAGAGCGCCTCGCCCCCCGGCGTCGCCAGCACCCCGATCCGCCGCGCGCCGCCGGCTTTCGCCGCCCCAACCTTCGCGGCCTTGGCCGTCTCAACCACCATGTCGATGAACGGCAGGCCCGCCGCCCGGATCGCCCCGGCATGGGCGTGGGCGGTATTGCACGGCATGGCCAGGACCTCGGCCCCCGCCGCCTTCAGCCGCACCGCCATCTCGCCCAGGATCCGCCCCGCCGCCTCGGGCTGGGTGTGCCGGTTCGGCACCTGCGGATTGATGTCGGCAATCACATGGATGTGGTCCTCATCCCCCCTGGCCGGGGTCAGGGCCTGCACCCGCGCCAGAAAGGCCACCGTCGCCGCCGGCCCCATGCCCCCCAGAACGCCCAGAATCTTGCTCATCTCAACCTTCAGCGCCGACCGACCGTAAGCGTGGATTCACTCCGGCTCTCGCCGCCTTCTTCGAGGCTTCCTCCGCTCACAGCCAGAGATTTTTTCAGCCCGGCTAGAGCCCGCCCCACGCCAAGCTTCACATTGACGCGCTTCGCCTTGCATGGGAGTCGTCGCCACATCCACGGGAGGGGCAGAAGATGAAGCGATATATCGGACTGGTGTGCGGAGCCTTGCTCTCGGCCGCGGCGACGACGGCGGCGGCGCAAAGCGCCGACCTGTCGATCACCAAGACCGACGGCCAGACGACGGCGACGGCGGGCACCAATGTCGCCTATACGATCACCGCCTCCAACGCGGGGCCGGACATGGCGGCGAGCGCCATGGTTACCGACATCCTTCCCGGCTGGCTGACGTTTGTTTCGCTGGCCGCACCTGGCGGATGGACCTGCACGACGCCCCCGGTCGGCGTGAGCGGGGCGGTCACTTGCTCGACGGCAGGGTTCGCGAGCGGCGCCTCGGCCACATTCTCGCTGACGACGCAGTTGTCCCCGGCAGCGGTCGGCGCTTTCTCGAACACGGCCACCATCACCTCTGCGACCGCTGACCCGACCCCTGGCAACAACAGCGCGGCGGACGTTGACACCGCGGTGGCCGCCCCGCCCGCCCCGGTGCCGACGCTTACGGAATGGGCGATGATCCTGTTCGGCCTCGTGCTGGCCGGCGGCGCGGCGCTCCATCTTCAGCGCCGACGCGCCGCCGCCTGATTGATCGAAGGGGCGGCGGTTCAGGGCTCGCTTGCGCGCCGTCCCGGTCCCGCCGCCTCGTTACCCGATCATCGGCTCCAGCTCGCCCTGATAGCCGAACAGCCCCTGCGCCCCGCCGGTGTGCAGGAAGACCACCGTCTCGTCCTTGAACCGCCTGGCCTTGGCCAGGGCGATCAGCCCCTTCATCGCCTTGCCGGTATAGACCGGGTCCAGCAGCAGGCCGTCGGTCCGCGCCGCCAGTTTCAGCGCTTCGATCACCGCCTGATCGATCAGGCCGTATCCGGCCCCGACATAGTCGCAGTCGGCGACCACCATCTCGTCCTTGACCCGGTCGGGATGGCCCAGCAGCGACGCCGTCTCCCGCGCCAGTTTCAGCACGTTGGCCTCCTGCTTGTCCTTGGGCGCCCGCACCCCGATGCCCAGCACCGGAATGTCCGCCCCCATGACCGCCAGACCGGCGACCAGGCCCGCGTGCGTCCCCGCGCTGCCGGTCGCGGTGACGATGCGGCTGACGGCCAGATCCAGTTCGTCGGCCTGGACCACGATCTCGCGGGCGCAGTCGACATAGCCCAGCGCTCCGACCGCGTTCGAGCCGCCGCCCGGAATGACATAGGGCTTGCCGCCCCGCGCCCGCACCGCTTCCGCCGTCTTCTCCAGTTCGGCCGCCATGTCGGCCCCGCCCGGCACGCGGCGGATCACTGCCCCGTACAGCCGGTCCAGCAGGACGTTGCCATTCTCGACATAGTCCGTCGCCGTCGAGCCGGTCCGCTCCTCCAGGATGATCTCGCACTTCAGCCCGTGCGCCGCCGCCGCCGCCGCCGTCTGGCGCACGTGGTTCGACTGCACCGCCCCTTGCGTCACCAGGGTGTCGGCGCCGACCTCAAGTGCGTCCCCCAGCAGGAACTCCAGCTTGCGGGTCTTGTTGCCGCCGCCGGCCAGGCCGGTGCAGTCGTCGCGCTTGATCCAGAGGTCGACGCCTAGCGCCTCCGACAGCCGCGGCGCGGGCTCCAGAGGGGTCGGCAGATGGGCCAGGCGGACGCGGGGAAAGCGGGCGAGATGCATGGTCGGGGGCTCCGGTTCAATAATCATGGCTAACACGCAAATTCTTGCGGAACCAAGTTTCAGGTCCGTGGTTATGTGATCGGACCCGTCGGACGCCCCCCAACCCCGACGACGTCTGTGGCGGCCCGGCCTTAACGCCCCCCCGACTGAGAAGCCGGGCCGCCCCCCTCCCCTCCTTGCGCCATCGGCTTGACCCCAACGCGGAACCGGCTAGGTTCGCCACGTTCTCCGGGGGGTCGCAATTGAGCGGCTGAGATTGAGGTTTTTCCTCTGACCCGTCGAACCTGATCCGGGTCATGCCGGCGAAGGGATGGGAAACGCTTTGGTCGCTGGCGGCTTTACGCCATGGGACCGCCTCGCCCGACGTCGGCGGACCTCTTGAAGCACAGAGGCCGCCATGAACATCGCCGTCACCCCGACTCCGACCACGCCCGCAGAACCCAATATCGAACTGCCCCTCGCCGAAGCCCGCAAGGCCGTCGAGGCCGAGACCGGCCGCATCCCCACCGGCCCGCGCGCCGGGGGCGTCAAGGTCTATGTGGCGGGCGAGCTCTACCCCGACATCCGCGTCCCCTTCCGCGAGGTCGCCGTCCACCCCAGCGCCAATGAGCCGCCGGTGACGATGTATGACTCGTCCGGCCCCTACACCGACCCCACCGCGACCATCGACATCAAGCGCGGCCTGCCCCGCGTCAAATCCAGCTGGCAGCTGGATCGCGGCGACATCGCCCCCGTGGCCAATCCGCGCGAGGTCAAACCCGAGGACAACGGCCACGCCTCGGGCAAGAACCTCGCCCCCCGCTTCGACACCTCGCACCACCACGTCTTCAAGGGCGTCGAGGGCCGCCCGGTGACGCAGTACGAGTACGCCCAGGCCGGCGTCATCACGCCCGAGATGGAATACGTCGCCATCCGCGAGAACCTGCGCCGCGAACAGAACGCCCCCTGCATCCGCGACGGCGAAGACTTCGGCGCCTCCATCCCCGACTTCGTCACCCCCGAGTTTGTGCGCCAAGAGATCGCCCGCGGCCGCGCCATCATCCCGCACAACATCAACCACCCCGAAGTCGAGCCGATGATCATCGGCCGCAACTTCCTGGTGAAGATCAACGCCAACATCGGCAACTCGGCCGTCCTCTCCAGCGTCGATGACGAGGTCGACAAGCTGGTCTGGGCCACCCGCTGGGGCGCCGACAACGTCATGGACCTGTCGACGGGCCGCAACATTCACAACATCCGCGACTGGATCATCCGCAACTCGTCGGTCCCCATCGGCACCGTGCCCATCTATCAGGCGCTGGAGAAGGTGAACGGCGTCGCCGAGGACCTGACCTGGGAGGTGTTCCGCGACACCCTGATCGAACAGGCGGAACAGGGTGTGGACTACTTCACCATCCACGCGGGCGTGCGCCTGCCCTTCGTGCCGATGACGGCCAAGCGCGTGACGGGCATCGTCTCGCGCGGCGGCTCCATCATGGCCAAGTGGTGCCTGGCCCACCACAAGGAGAGCTTCCTCTACGAGCACTTCGAGGACATCTGCGACATCATGCGGGCCTACGACGTCTCGTTCAGCCTCGGCGACGGCCTGCGCCCCGGCTCCATCGCCGACGCCAATGACGAGGCCCAGTTCGCGGAGCTGCGCACCCTCGGCGAACTGACCAAGATCGCCTGGGCCAAGGGCTGCCAGGTCATGATCGAAGGCCCCGGCCACGTGCCGATGCACAAGATCAAGGCCAACATGGATGAGCAGCTCAAGCACTGCCACGAGGCGCCCTTCTATACGCTTGGCCCGCTGACCACCGACATCGCCCCCGGCTACGACCACATCACATCGGCCATTGGCGCGGCCATGATCGGCTGGTTCGGCACGGCCATGCTCTGCTACGTCACGCCCAAGGAGCACCTGGGCCTGCCCGACCGTCAGGACGTCAAGGACGGCGTCATCACCTACAAGATCGCCGCCCACGCCGCCGACCTGGCCAAGGGCCACCCTGCCGCCCGGATGCACGACGACGCCCTGTCACGCGCCCGCTTCGAGTTCCGCTGGGAGGACCAGTTCAACCTCGGCCTCGACCCCGAAACCGCCCGCAAATACCACGACGCCACCCTGCCCAAGGAGGCGCACAAGACCGCCCACTTCTGCTCCATGTGCGGCCCCAAGTTCTGCAGCATGAAGATCAGCCAGGACATCCGCCGCGACGCCCTGGCCCAGAACGACGCGGGCGCCAGCCTCGCGGCCCAGGAAGCCGAAGCCGGCATGGCCGAAATGAGCGCGAAGTTCAGAGCGGGGGGCGGGGCGATTGAGGTGAAGGTCTAGCCGCCCCGCTCACCCTGGCCCATGCCGGGATCGGGACTTTGGACGCGAGGCGGCTTCGGTTAGCCTCGCGTCCGATCCTCTGTGCGGAGCGCGGTCAAGGAGCAACGTTCCGCGAATCGGCGCATCGTTTATTTCCCGCTCACAGTGAGAAATCGATGCGCCTTTTCCCGCCCCCTTTTGAAGTCACCCTTGACGAAGGTTTTTCTCCAGAGCGCGATCTTTTCGGCCGCGCCCCGATAGCCGAGGGCCTGACTCGCCTTGTGGGCAGTTTGGACCAGCCAATAGTGCTCGGCCTCGACGGTGACTGGGGTAGCGGGAAAACGACATTCCTTCGCTTTTGGACGGGTGAGCTTCGCAAAGCAGGTTTCCCCGTAGTTTTTTTCGACGCTTTTCAAAACGACTACGCAGAAGACGCGTTCATTGCGTTGGCCGGTGAGGTTTTCGCCCTACTCGAAGAAAACAAGAAAGATCATTCCAAGGTAGCTAAGAAGTTTGCGTCGAAAGCAGCCAGCGCGGGAAAAGTCCTACTCCGCAGCGGCCTTAAGATCGGCGTCAAAGCTGCCACAATGGGGGCCCTAAACGGCACCGACCTAGCAGATCTGGCCGACGCAGTATCTGATGGATCGGCGGAGGCCTTCGACGCCAACATCGGAGAAATGATTACCAAACAATCGGCTCATAGAAGTGCGATTGATGAGTTCAAGATTGCGCTCTCTGATCTTCCCTCCCTGCTCGCAAAACCGTCTGAAGGAGAGGGACAAAAGCCTCTAATTTTTATAATCGACGAACTTGATCGGTGTCGGCCAGCGTTCGCTCTAGCTCTCCTTGAACGCGTGAAGCACTTCTTCTCGGTCCCACATGTTCATTTCGTGCTTGGTATGAATTCCAACCAACTCGCGAATTCCGTCAAGGCCATATACGGCCCCGGAATAGACGCTCGTACGTACCTTCAAAAATTCATCCACCTCACTTGGACCCTTAGCCAAAGGGAGCGCTATGCGTCCGACCGGGCTCGCGGAAAGTATGTTCGTTACTTAAATCAAGCGATGGGGTTTCAGGGCAAGGATGCAGAGGTAGCCAAAGGGGCCCTTGCATTTGTCGGAGCCATTGCAGAGCACCGCAGCCTTTCGTTTAGAACGATCGAGCGGGTCATGGCCGTGATTGCATTGGCCGTTGTTACCACCCCTGAAAGCCAACTTCGCGTTTCGCCGCTGGTTGGCGGCCTGGCCCTGATGAAGGTTCTTGAGCCATCGCTATTTGTAAAAGCAAAAGAAGGTCGCCTTACATGGCACGAGGCGAGCGATTTCCTAATTTTGGACGAACTCCAGAAAGACACCGAACACAGCTGGGGATGGGCTAGCAGCTGGTGGCAATACGTAACCGATCCAGAATGCCCACCTGAACTAATAGAAGAAATGCGGCGCGGACTTTTTACATTCAACATTGGTGATAGACTCGATATTCTCACATACACGGCCGATGTAGTAATGGACAACGTGACGTTGCGATAACTTGGGTCTCGACATACCCACACTCGTCCTCCTCGCCGGGCCGAACGGCGCCGGCAAGACCACCTTCATCAACGGCTTCCTGCGGGAACGGGCCGAGGCGTTTCAGTTCGTCAATCCCGACGAGGTGGCGCAGCCCCTCTTTCGTCATCCTCCGGCAAGCCGCGCCTTCGCGGCGCAGACCGGGGGACCCAGCGGCGCGCGAGAGCGCGACCCTGTCGCGAACGCCAACGCGTCAAATACCCTGCCTGAACAGATCGCCTTCGGCGCCGCTGGGTCCCCCGATCTCCCCCCGCTTTCGCGGGGGTCGTCGGAGGATGACGGAAGAAGGGGGAACGGCTAGAGGGCGCCACCCCCGTCCGATCCTGACGCACCCGTCCTCCAACCTCCTTCCCGCAGGCAGGAGGAGGCGAGATGGACGACGCGCGGGAGGCATACTGGCACGAGGGCGAGCCCCGGATCATCGCCTCTGGGCGGTGGGAGCAGGATGAGCTCGGCGACGTCACCTACATCCCGGACCGTGTCCGGCCCTCGACCGCCCCCGACCCGAGGGCGCCCGCCGAGGCGGACGGGCCCCCTGTCGGCGGCGACGCCGGACCAGAGGCCCCCCATGGCGTCATGGGTGACGTCATGGGCGACCCCGCAGGCGACCCCACTGGCGACACTGGCTATCGCGTCCGCTCGGAGCGGACCTGGGCGGCGGCGCGGCGCGACTATCTGGCCGGAGACTCAGCCGAGGCCGTCTGCGCCCGCTATGACCTGAAGCTGGGAACCCTGCGGTCCCGCGCCGCGCGCGAGGGCTGGCGCCGCAGCGACATCGACGACGTCTGGCCCGATCCGCAGGACGAGGAAGCCCCCGCCGCCCCGCCAGACCTGGCCCAGATGGCGGCCCAGGCCCTGATGCGGCTGAACCGCGCCTTGCAGCGCGGCCGCGCCGTCGAGGCCGCCTCCTGGCTGCGCACCTGGCGCGCCCTGACCGACCCCGCCCTGCTGGCCGCCGTCACGCCGGAACCCGAACCCGATCCCGCCGCTGCGCTGGACGCCGACCTGAAAGCCGTCGCCGAGGTCGCCCGCGACGCCGCCCTCCTGTCCCCCGACGACCACGCCGGCCGCCGCGCCATCGAGGCCCGCATGACCGCCCTCAAGGCCCGCCTCGATCCCGAGGGGACGATTTCAGACGATTCAGACGAATTGGACTCTGTTTTTCTGGAAACGAATCCGCCGCCTCCCGTCCCTTCTCCCCTTGCGGGTGGAGGAAGCTCGCACCGCGAGCTGACGACGGGTGGCCCGTAAGGGCCGGATGAGGGGTCTCTCCGCCCTCAAAAACAGCAAAAGGCCGGACGAAGGCGCAACCCCTCATCCGACCTCGCTTCGCTCGCCCACCTTCTCCCGCAAGGGGAGAAGGAGTCTTAGTGCGCTAACGCCCTTCGGGCTGCTTGAGCGCGCCCTTAAACCTCCGCGGCGATCTTCCGCAGCGCCTCTTCAAAGGCCGCCGCCGGCTGGCCGCCGCTGATCAAATACTTGCCCTCGACCACCACGGCGGGGACCGAGGTGATGCCCCGCGCCCGCCACAGGTCCTCGGCGCCGCGCACCTCCTGGGCATAGCGGCCCGAGGCCAGCACCTCGGCCGCCTCGGCCCGGTCCAGCCCCGCCGCCTCGGCCGCCTGGGTCAGGACCCCGGCGTCGGTCAGGTTGCGGCCCTCGGTGAAGTGGGCGGCGAACAGGGCGCGCTTCAGCGCCGCCTGCTGGTCGGGCGCCGCCTCGCCCGCCCAGTGCAGCAGGCGGTGGGCGTCGAAGGTGTTCCAGATGCGGCTGTCGTCGCCCATCCGCATGTCAAAGCCAACCTCGGCGGCGCGCTCGCGGATCATGACGCGGTTGGCCGCCGACTGCTCGGGGGTGGAGCCGTATTTGCGGCCGATGTGCTCGACGATGTTCTCGCCCTCGGGCGCCATCTGCGGGTTCAGTTCGAACGGCTGGAATCTCACATCCGCTGTGACGCCCTCGTCCTTCAGCGTCTCCAGGGCCGTCGTCAGCCCGCCCAGCCCGACCACGCACCAGGGGCAGACCACGTCCGAGACGAAGTCGATCTTCAGGGTCTTCAGAACGGGGGCGGCGTCGGTCATGGGAGCGGTTCCTCGGGCAGGGTTATCCGCACCATATGGTGTTGCTGATCGCCGCCGCTACCCCTCCGGGCGCCCTAAGCCCCCTTCCGCCCCATCAGGGGCGACAGGGTCTGGTTGACCTCGTCCATGACCGAACCCTTGCCCGCCGCGACGCGGGCCTCCAGCTCGTCGGCGCGGGCCTGAAGGCGGCGGATCTCCTCGACGCGGGGATCGCTCTCCGGCACGGCGACCAGGGCCGCCCGGCGGGCCTCGATCTCGGCCAGCAGGGCGTCGAAGCGCATGTGATCCAGCCCCTCGCCCTGTTCGAACAGGGCGATCGCCTCTTCCAGGGCGGCCTCGAAGGCGTTGCGGTCGTCGGGCATGGGGGCTCCTCAACACTGACGCTTTGTGGAATGAGCGGAGCGGGCGCCGGGTTCCGTCTCGACCGTCGCCGACTTAACGGTTAGGCGTCGGAAACCGTCCTGTCCGACCCGGAGCCTGCGCCATGCGGCCGACCTTGCTGCCCTCGCCCGCCGTCTGGGGCGCCGTCCTGAGCGCCGCCGTGCTGCTGGCCGGCTGCGAGCCTCGCCTGTCGCCGCCCGTCCTGACGGCCTCGCCCGCGGTCGCGACCTGCGCCGTTCCCGCCGACCTGAGCCCCGCCCGCCCCTATACGCCCCCCGCGGACGAGGTCGCCGCCGACGTGCCGGTCGCCTTCAACATGCTGGCCGTCAGCTGGTCGCCCCAGGCCTGCCGCTCGGGCAAGGACTATCCCGACGAACGCCATCAGTGCGCCCAGAACCGCTTCGGCCTGACCCTGCACGGCCTGTGGCCCAACGGCGACGGCGACAAGCACCCGCGCTACTGCAAACCGGTTTCCGGCATACCGCTGGAAACCGTGCGCAAGACCTTCTGCATGACCCCGTCGCCCAGCCTTCAGCAGCACGAATGGGCCGCCCACGGCGCCTGCGGCTGGGACAGCCCCGAGGCCTATTTCGAACAGGCGGCGCGCATGTGGAACGGCCTGAACAAGCCGGACCTTGAGGCCATCCCCGAGGCCCGTCTGACCGCCGGCGCCATCCGCGACGCCTTCGTCGCCGCCAACCCGGGCCTGCCGCGCGACGGCGTCTTCATCGCCACGACCGACGGCTGGTTCCGCGAGGCGCGGCTCTGCTACTCCAAGACCTATCGCCCCATGGCCTGCCCGCGCGGCCAGGGCGCGCCCGATCACGAGCCGCTGAAACTCGCACCCACGGGCATCTCGGCGGCGGCGCAAACGACCCGTTAACCGAAGCGGCGCAGCCTCGGCTCCGCAGTCCTAGTGGAGCGCCGCCGATGTCGACCGTGCTGACCCAGAGCTACCGCCGCCCGCGCGACCATTTCGAGCCGCAGGATCTCGACCCGCAGGAGCAGCGCCGCCTGCGCGGCCTGCTGGAGCAGATCGACTACACCGCCTTCATCTCGAACCGCGAAGTCATCGGCCAGACCCTGTCGCGGGTCGATGTCGGCACGTTTCAGAAACTGGCTGTCCTGACCGCCAGCGCCCGCGCTCGCTGGGCCGCCGAGGCCCTGCGCCTGTTGGAATCCGGCTCCGCCGTCACCCCCGACCAGACCGCCCGCCTGACCGCCGCCCGCACCGCCTATGAGGAGTTGGCCGAGGTCTATGAGGCCCTGCGCCGCATGGTCGAACGCGGATACCTGACCTTGCGCTAAGCGCTGCCGTTCCCCTTATCCAGGAGCATGAAACTCGTAGCCACACTCCTGGCGACGGCGCTGCTTCTCGCCGCCTGCCGCCCTTCGGACCGTCCTGACCAGGCGCCCCCGCCCGTGGCCGACAATCGGGCGCTCGCCGCCCTGTTCAACGCCGACCAGGCGGCGCGCAAGGACGGCGTGATCGATCTGATGGAGGTCATGGCCGACGCCGCGCGTCTGGTCGAGGTCCGTGCGATGCTCAAGCGCGGCGAGGTCAGGTCCGGCGCGGACTACTTGCGGGCAGGCCTCATCTTCCAGCACAGCCTGGAGCCGGACGACTATCTGCTGGCCCATGCGCTGGCGACCGCCGCCCTGAGCCAGGGCGAGATCTACGGCACCCAGTTCGTCCAGATTGGGGACCAGCCCATCAGACAGAGCACCCTCGACCGCGACCTCCTCACGGACGCCGTTCGCCAGGCGACCGGCGTGCCGCCCTTGGCCGAGCAGACGCCGCCGCCCAAACCCTAGTCCAGCGGCTGAGGCTTGGTGACCACCGGGGCGTTGGGATCGGTCTGAGGCGGACGCGCAGCGGTGGGCGCCGGACCGGAGGGCTGAGCCGGTTCGGGCGCCGGGGCGACCAGCACGACAGGCGCAGACACGACAGGCGCTGGCGCAACGGACGCAAGGCCGGCCGGCGGCGTCGCGGCGGACGACGGGGCCGTGTTCGCGGCCAGGGTTTCCGGCGATGCGGCGGCAGCCCGGCGCGGCGTCCGGGCGGTCGAACGCGCGGCGGATGCGGGCGTCGGGGCCGTCGCCAGAGGCGCGGCGACAGGCGCGGCGACCAGGCCGGAAGCGGCCTGGACCGCCGGAGCGGCGGGGGTCTCGGCCTCCAGCCCGGGCGAGGCGATCGGGGCCGACGACGGCGCGGCGGGCGTCGGTTGGCTGTTCGAACGGGTGATCAGCCAGGTCGCTAGCGGAGCCCCGATCACCACCACGGCGGCGGCGGTGATGTAGAGGGGCGCGCGGCTGACAGCGCTGCGGGCGGGTCGTCGCGCCGCCAAGGGCGTTGCGAAACTGGACGGCTCGACCTTGGGCGCAGCCACAACGGGCGTCGGCGCGGCTTGAGGCGCGCGAGCGGCGGCCGGCGCAGCCGGAGCCTGAACCGGCGGCAAGGGCCGGGGTGCCGGGTCGGCGGGCGCAACCGGCGCGGATGCGGGCAGCGCCGCCGTCGGCAGCGGCGCCGTGATCAGGCTGGGCGCAGCGGCCGGTTGCGGTGCGCGGCGCGGCACCAGCGAACCGGCAAAGACCCCGCTCGAGGCCGGGCGCGGCGCAGCAGGACGAGGTGTCGGCGCCGCGGCCTGAGGCGGCAGGGCGCCCCCGCGCGGCAGCGGCCCGACGCGGAACACGGTCTGGGGCGGTCGGCCCCACTGAACGGGGCGGCGGGCGAAGGGAACGGGCTTGTCGTCGGCGTCGGACATTCGGGCTCCGGCGCCGGGCGGGGCGCATCACGAAAGGGTCGGCGGAGCCTCAACCTGCTGAGGGAGTTCGGCGGTTTCGTGACGCGCGGAATGCGGCCTCA
Source organism: Brevundimonas sp. 2YAF1 (assembly GCF_052114745.1). Taxonomy (NCBI): domain Bacteria; kingdom Pseudomonadati; phylum Pseudomonadota; class Alphaproteobacteria; order Caulobacterales; family Caulobacteraceae; genus Brevundimonas; species Brevundimonas sp. 2YAF1. Next base: position 215,085 of record NZ_JBFRFI010000002.1, read on the forward strand.
GTTCTTCAGCCGGTACCCCGTCTTGAAAATCCAGCCCACCACCGCCAGGCACAGGAAGAAGAAGCCCAGCGTCGCGCTCAGACTGATCCCCACGCTGACGTCGCCGATGCCGTAGAAGGCCCAGCGGAAGCCCGAGATCAGATAGACCACCGGGTTGAACAAGGTCACCGTGCGCCAGCCGTCGGGCAGCATGTCGATCGAATAAAAGGCCCCGCCGAGGAAGGTCAGGGGCGTCACGATCAGCATGGGGATCATCTGCAGCTGTTCGAAATTCTGCGCCCAGACGCCGATGATGAAGCCGAACAGGCTGAAGGTGGTGGCGATCAGGATCAGGAAGGCCAGCATCCAGAAGGGATGCAGGATCTGCAACGGCACGAACAACGACGCCGTCGCCAGAATGATCAGCCCCAGCAGCGCCGACTTGGTCGCGGCCGCCCCGACATAGGCGATGACGATCTCGAGCGGGCTGACGGGCGCCGACAGGATCTCGTAGATAGTGCCGGTGAATTTGGGGAAATAGATGCCGAAACTGGCGTTGAAGATAGACTGGGTGAACAGGCTCAGCATGATCAGCCCCGGCACGATGAAGGCGCCGTAGGGCACGCCGCCGATCTCGGTCATGCGGCTGCCGATGGCCCCGCCGAAGACGACGAAATACAGGGCCGTGGTGATCACCGGAGTGACGATCGACTGCCACAGGGTGCGCAGCGCCCGCGCCATCTCGAAGCGATAGATGGCCCAGACGCCCCGTGGATTGGCGCCGTGTCCGTTGAACGTCATCACACATCCTCCCGATCGCGGTGGACCAGGCTGACGAAGATGTCTTCCAGCGAGCTCTGGCGGGTGTTCAAATCCTTGAAGGCGACGCCGAGCCCCTCCAGCTTGCGCAACAGGGTCGGCACGCCTGTGTCCTCGGCCTGGGCGTCAAAGGCGTATTCCAGTTCGCCGCCCTCGTTCCTCAGGCTCAGGTCCCATTCAGCCAGTTCCGGCGGGATCGCCGCCATCGGCGTCTGCAGATTCAGGGTTAGGGTCTTCTTGCCCAGCTTCGTCATCAGGACGGCCTTGTCCTCGACCAGGATCAGTTCGCCCTTCAGGATGACCCCCACCCGATCGGCCATCTCCTCGGCCTCCTCGATATAGTGGGTGGTCAGGATGATGGTGACGCCCCGATCACGCAGTTGACGCACCAGGGCCCACATGTCGCGGCGCAGTTCCACGTCCACGCCCGCCGTCGGTTCGTCCAGGAACAGGATATCAGGCTCGTGGCTCAGGGCCTTGGCGATCATGACCCGGCGCTTCATCCCGCCGGACAGGGTCATGATCTTGGCGTCCTTCTTGTCCCACAGGGACAGTTCACGCAGCACCCTTTCGATATGGGCCGGGTTCGACGCCTTGCCGAACAGGCCGCGACTGAAGGTGACGGTGGCCAGGACGGTCTCGAAGGCGTCGGTCGTCAGTTCCTGCGGCACCAGGCCGATGCGCGTGCGCGCGGCGCGGTAGTCCTTGAGGATGTCGAAGCCCTCGGCCGTCACCGTCCCGCTCGACGGCGTGACGATGCCGCAGACGATGGAGATCAGGGTGGTCTTGCCCGCCCCGTTCGGCCCCAGCAGGGCGAAGATCTCGCCCTTGCGGATATTCAGATCGACGTGCTTCAGCGCCTGAAGCCCGGACTTATAGGTCTTGGTCAGACCCTCGATGGCGATCACGGACGTCATGAGCCCTCCCGGCATAGGTTCGCAGATAGGCAGGCCGCAGGACGCGCTCAAGAGCGCCGTTCCGCAAGGCCGGATCATTTCGCGCGCCGCGCATCCGACGCGGGGCTATGATGTCGGGTCTCCGGGCCTTCCCGCCCGATCCGAACGCCGAGGGTCCGCCCATGCTTCGCCGCCGCCTCGCCCCGCCCCTCGCTTTGGCCCTCGCCCTGGCCGCCTGCGGCGCGGAAAAGGCCCTGCCCGTGAGCGCCGGTTTCGGCCCGAACCCGCAACTGCCGGCGGCGCATATCCAGACCATCCCCACGGTGAAGATCGCCCCCGCCGTCGGCTGGCCTCCCGGGCGGACGCCGGTCGCGGCCGCGGGCCTGCAGGTCAACGCCTTCGCCACGGGACTGCACCATCCGCGCTGGCTCTATGAACTGCCCAACGGCGACGTTCTGGTCGCCGAGACCAACGCCCCGGCCAAACCCGCCGAAAGCGGCGGCGGCGGCGTTCGCGGCTGGTTCGAGCGCGGCGTCATGGGCCAGGCGGGCGCGGGCGTGGCCAGCGCCGACCGCATCACCCTGCTGCGCGACGCCGACGGTGACGGCACAGCCGAAACCAGGACCGTCTTCCTGTTCGGCCTGACCTCGCCCTTCGGCATGGCCCTGATCGGCGATCGCCTCTATGTCGCCGACGCCGACGCCCTGGTCGCCGTCCCCTATCGCGCCGGCCAGACCCGGATCACCGCCGTCCCGGTCAAGGTCGCGGACCTGCCCGCCGGCCGCAATTACCACTGGACCAAGAGCCTGGTCGCCTCGGCCGACGGCTCGAAGCTCTATGTCGGGGTCGGCTCCAACTCCAACGTCGGAGAGAACGGGCTGGGCGAAGAGGTCGACCGCGCCGCCGTGCTGGAGATCGACCGCGCGACCGGCGCGCGGCGCGTCTTCGCCTCAGGTCTGCGCAATCCGGTCGGCATGGCCTGGAACCCCGAGGACGGACGGCTGTGGGTCGCGGTCAACGAACGCGACGCGCTCGGCGACGATCTGGTCCCCGACTACATGACCGCGATCACGCCGGGCGGCTTCTACGGCTGGCCATGGAGCTACTTCGGCCAGACGGTCGATCCCCGGGTCCACCCGCCCCGACCCGACATGACGGCCAAGGCCATCAAGCCCGACTACGCCCTGGGCGCGCACACCGCCTCGCTGGGGCTGACCTTCTATACGGGAACGCTGATGCCCCAGTGGCGCAACGGGGCGATCATCGGCCAGCACGGCTCGTGGAACCGCAACCCGCCATCCGGCTACAAGGTCATCTTCGTTCCCTTCCGCGGCGGCCGCCCGGCGGGTCCGCCGCAGGATGTCCTGACCGGCTTCCGCAACGACAAGGGCGAGGCCATGGGCCGTCCGGTCGGGGTTCTGGGCATCCGTTCCGGCGCGCTGCTGGTCGCGGACGACGTGGGCGACGCCGTCTGGCGCGTGACGCCAGCCCGCGCCACGCCGTCCGCCCCCTGATCCAAAGTCACGACGACGGAGGCCCAGGATCACGACGCTTCTTTCGCTTTTCAGCGATTGACGTCATCCGAAACCAACGCCGCCGACGACTGTAGACGGCACGTGGCGATATTGACCTTGGGTAACAGTCGGATGCGCGGATTTCGAGATATTCTCGGCCTGATGGCGCTTCACCACGGTCTTCCGGTTGACCCGTCGTCGCCGCCCGTCCATCACCATGGGACCACAGTTCATCGAGGGGCGGCGCAACCATGGGTCTGGCAGCGAACATCCGGCGCGATATCAAGTTCGCGAGCGGGCTGTACCGCCTCCTCAAGCGCATCAAGCCCATCACCCTCGATAGCGATGTCCTGCTCTGCGACGACATCGAGGAGGCGGTCGACAAATTCTCGGACCATGTGGCGGTCGAGGATGAAAACCGCCGCCTGACCTATCGCCAGCTGGACGCCCTGGCCAACCGCTACGCCCACTGGGCCAAGGCGCGGAACCTGAAACGGTCGGACGTCATCGCCCTGGTGATGCACAACCGCGTCGAATACCTGGCGGCCTGGATCGGCTTCTCCAAGGTCGGCGTGGCCACGGCCCTGATCAACACCAATCTGACCGGCGCGGCTTTGGCCCACTGCCTGTCCATCTCCAACGCCTTCAACGTCGTCACCGATCAGGAATCCTGGCGCGCGGTGGAAGAGGCCCGCCCCTTCATCGACCGCAGCCTGATGATCTGGGTCCACGGCCTGGCCGACGAGGACGAGACCAACAGCCGCCGCGATATCGACAATGCGGTGCGCAGCGCCTCCTCGGTGCGGCCCGACCGGGCCCTGCGCAAGGGGCTGACCAACCGCGACACGGCCCTGTTCATCTTCACCTCGGGCACCACGGGCCTGCCCAAGGCCGCGCGCATCCCCCATTCGCGGGCGCGGACCTATATGCGCGCCTTCGCCGGGGCCACCGCCTCGACGACCAAGGACGCGCTCTATAACTGCCTGCCGCTGTATCATTCGACCGGCGGTCTGGTCGGGGTCGGCTCGGTGCTGCTGAACGGGGGGCGGATGATCATCCGCCGCAAGTTCTCGGCGACCGGCTTCTGGCCCGACGTGAAGGCCTCGGGCGCCACCATGTTCGTCTATATCGGCGAGCTGTGCCGCTATTTGGTCAACTGCCCGCCGAACGAGGACGAGCGCGCCCACAAGCTGCGCCTGGCCTTCGGCAACGGCCTGCGCCCCGACGTCTGGCCCGCCTTCCAGCAGCGCTTCGGCATCAAGGACATCATGGAGTTCTACGGCTCCACCGAGGGCAACGTCTCCCTGTTCAACTTCGACGGCAAGGCGGGGGCCATAGGCCGCGTGCCCAGCTATCTGAAGTCGCAGATCAACATCCGCCTGGTCGCGCTCGACCCCGAGACGGGCGAGCCGCTGCGCCGTTCGGACGGCCTGTGCCAGCTGGTCTCGGTCGGCCAGACCGGCGAGGCCATCGGCCAGATCGCCTCGGACATCCGCCACGACTTCTCCGGCTACGCCGACAAGAAGGCCTCCGAGAAGAAGATCCTCACCGACGTCTTCAAGAAGGGCGACCGCTGGTTCCGCACCGGCGACCTGATGCGTCAGGACCGCGAGGGCTATTTCTACTTCATGGACCGCTTGGGGGACACCTATCGCTGGAAGGGTGAGAACGTCTCCACCGCCGAAGTCGAGCAGCGTCTGGCCGATGCGCCAGGCGTTCAGGAAGTCATCGCCTATGGCGTCTCCGTCCCCAGTCAGGACGGCAAGGCCGGCATGGCCGGCCTGGTGATGGAGGGCAAGTTCGACGCGGCCGCCTTCGCCGCCTACGCCGACGAGCAGCTGCCGCCCTACGCCCGCCCGGTCTTCCTGCGCCTGATGAAGTCGGCCGAGACCACCGGCACCTTCAAATACCGCAAGGTCGATCTGGTCGCCGACGGCTTCGATCTGGAGAAGGTCGACGGCCCCATCTATGTGCGCGGCGGCAAGGCCGGCTATCAGAAGCTGACGCCCAAGGCCTATGCGGCGATCATCGACGGAACGACCCGCCTCTGATTTCGCGTCCCGAACCGGGATCGGCGAAACCCGCCCTTAAGCATTAACGCCGATAACGTCGTCCTGACCCTTCTCCTGCAGGACGTCCGACCGTTTCATGTTCCAGATTATCGGCATTGTCCTGCTGTTCGGCATGGTGTTCGGCAGCTACATCCTGGGCGGCGGCAAGTTCGGCGTCATCATGCACGCCCTGCCGCATGAGTTCATGGCCATCGGCGGCGCGGGCGTGGCCGCCTTCCTGATCTCCAACAGCCTGCCGGTGATCAAGAAATCCCTTTCGGGCCTCGGCAAGACGTTCGCCGGACCGAAATGGAAGAAGCAGGATTACATTGACCTGCTCAGCCTGCTGTTCCAGCTGACCAAAACGATGAAGTCCAAGGGCGTCATCGCCCTGGAAAGCCACATCGAAAAGCCGGCCGAGAGCAGCATCTTCCAGAAATACCCCAAGGTGCTGAAGGACCATTTCGCCACCGACTTCATCTGCGACACCCTGCGGATGATGACCATGAACCTCGAGGATCCCCACCAGATCGAGGACGCCATGGAAAAACAGCTCGAGAAACATCACCACGAAGCCCTGGCCCCCGCCCACGCGCTTCAGACTCTGGCCGACGGCCTGCCCGCCCTGGGCATCGTCGCCGCCGTTCTGGGCATCGTGAAAACCATGGGCTCGATCACGGAGCCGCCGGAAGTCCTGGGCGGCATGATCGGCGGCGCCCTGGTCGGCACCTTCCTCGGCGTCTTCCTGGCCTATGGCCTGGTCGGCCCCTTCGCCGCCCGCCTGACCGCGATCATCGAAGAGGAAGGCGCCTACTACAAGATCATCCAGTCGGTGCTGGTCGCCCACCTGCACGGCAACGCCGCCCAGATCTCGGTCGAGATCGGCCGCGGCGACATCCCCTCGACGGCCCAGCCGTCCTTCACCGAGATGGAAGAAGCTCTGGCGGCGGCGCCGATGGACGCCTGACCCGCGACAAACACGGATCAATCACGCCCGATCTCCAGGGCTCACGAACGCGTGCGGGCCCGTCGCGCCACCCCGGCGCTTACGAAGAACAAGGGTTGCCGTCGCCCCTCTTGTCGCGTTACGCCTGTCGGCGGCGGGGTTTTCCGCCAATCCATGGATCTCAAAGAGGGTATGTCATGACTATCCGTCGCCTGATGATCGTCGCCGCCGGCCTGAGCGCCCTGTCGCTGGCCGCCTGCCAGAAACCTGCCGAGAAGAAGACCGAAGAAGCGGCTGCGGCCGCTGATGCCGCCGCCAATACGGCCGGGACCGCCGCCGACCAGGCCGCTATGGCCGCCAACCAGGCCGCCGGCGCCGCCACCGACGCCGCCGCTTCCGCCGGCGCCGCCAGTGAAAAAGCCGCCGACGCCGCCGGCGCCGCCATGACCGCGGCCCCCGCCGCCGAGAAGGCCCCCGAGAAGGCGCCCGCCAAACCCGCCTACTAAGCCGGTTCAGACGAACGCAAAGGGCCGCTTCGACATCCGTCGAGGCGGCCTTTTTTCATGGGCGTAACGCGAGTTCACGAACGCGTGAGAATTTCGCTTGCGGTTTCGCTCACGATCCCGTTATCTCCTCCCAGCGAGGATTCATGATCTCGCGGTTCCCTTCTGAAGGATAAAAACTATGCGCATCACCGCTCTGATCGCCGCTTCGGCCGCCGCTCTGGCCCTGGCTGCTTGCCAACCGGCCGCCACCGACAAGGCTGAAGACGCCGCTGCCGACGCCACGGACGCCGCTGCGACCGCTACGGACGCCGCCGCCACCGCCGACGCCGCCGCCACCGACGCTGCCGCCGCTGCTGGTGAAGCCGCTGCCGCCGCTCCGGCTGCTGACGCCGCTGCTGCTCCGGCCGCCGCTGCTCCGGCCGCTGCCGCTCCGGCTGCTGCTCACTAAGACTTACGTCTTGGATCGCGGCCTCCGGGTCGCGATGCGGAAAGGGGTCGCCTTCGGGCGGCCCCTTTTTTCGTGCGCGCTATCCAGTCGCGCCGGGGGCGGTTAAAGCCCGGCCATGGCCGATGAACTGCCCGACGACGTAACCGACAACGCCTCTCCCAAGCTGTTCTGGGCCGAGGACGGCTCGCCGCGCTCCGGCCGTTTCGGCGACGTCTATTTTTCCAGGGACGACGGCCTGGCCGAGACCCGCGCCGTCTTCCTCGAGGGCTGCGGCCTGCCCGAGGCCTGGGCCGGACGCGCTGACTTCACCGTCGCCGAACTGGGCTTCGGCACCGGGCTGAACATCGTGGCCCTGCTGGACCTGTGGCGCCGCGCCCGACCGGACCACGGCCGCCTGCACGTCTTCTCCATCGAAGGCTTCCCCCTGACCCGCGACGAGGCCGCGCGCGCCCTGGCCGCCTGGCCCGAACTGGCCGAGACCGCCGCCGCCGTTCTCGCCGTCTGGCCGGAAGGAACGCCCGGCTTCCACCGTCTCGACCTGCCGCAATGGAACGTCGCCGTCGATCTGGCCGTGGGCGACGTCCAATGGGCGTTGGCCCAATGGTCCGGCCCCGCCGACGCCTGGTTCCTGGACGGCTTTTCGCCCGCGCTGAACCCCGGCATGTGGTCGGCCGAGATCATGGCCCTGATCGCCGCCCGCTCCGCGCCCGGCGCGCGGGTCGCCACCTTCACCGTCGCCGGCGCCGTGCGGCGCGGTCTGGCCGAGCAGGGCTTCGTCGTCGAAAAGAAGCCCGGCCACGGCCGCAAGCGCGAACGGCTTGAAGCGCGCCTGCCCTCGCCGCCCCCCACGCCGGCGCCGCCGCGCCATGTCGCGGTGGTCGGCGCCGGGATCGCCGGGGCCTCGGTCGCGCGCGCCCTGATCGCCGGCGGGGCTCGCGTCACCGTCATCGAGGCCGACCGCCCCGGCGCGGGCGGCTCGGGCTTTCCCGCCGCCCTGGTGACGCCCCGCCTCGACGCCGGAGACGCGCTGATCGCCGGCTTCCACGCCCAGGCGCTGGAACGCGCCCGCACCCTCTACCGCGCCCTGCCCGAGGCGGTGATCGCCGAAGGCGTGCTGCAACTGGAACAAGCTCCGCGCGACGCCGTCCGCTTCGACAAGATCGCGGCCCAGGACCTGTGGCCGGTCGGCGCCATGACCCGGCTGGACGCCGCCGCCTGCGCCGAACGCCTGGGCGAGCCGGTCCAGACCGGCGGCTTGCTGATGCAGAGCGGGCTGGCGCTGCGGCCCTCGGCGGTGCTGGAACCGTGGCTGGCGGGCGCGGCGCGTCGGCAGGCGACCGTCGCCGTGGTCGAACGCGGCGAGGACGGCTGGCGGCTGCTGGACGGCGATGGCGAGCCCATCGTCGAGGCCGACGCCGTGGTGCTGACCGCGGGATGGGGCGTCGCCGCCCTCGCCGAAACGCCGCTCTCGCCCGTCGCCGGTCAGGCGGACTGGGTCGAGGGGCCGACGAGCGCGCCGACGGCCTGGGGCGGTTACGCCGCGCCCACCGGTTCGGGCCTGCTCTTCGGCGCGACCCACGAACGAGGCGTGACCGACGTCACGCCCGACGACGCAGGTTCGGCGCACAATCTGAGCGCCCTGGCGGCCGCCCGCCCGCATCTGGCCGAAGCCGTCGCCAGGGCCCCTGACCGTCAGCGTCGCAAGGCCGTGCGCGCCACCACGCCCGACCGCCTGCCGATTTCAGGCCGTCTGGAACACCATTCCGGACTGTTCATTCTGGGCGGCCTGGGGTCGCGCGGCTTCTGCGTCGCCCCCCTGCTGGGCGAGGATCTGGCGGCCCAGATTCTGGGCCGGCCTTCGCCCCTGCCACAGGCGGCCCGGCAACGACTGTCGCCTGCGCGTTTCGCGTCCGCCGAATGCAACCCCCAGGCCGGTTCGGACGCTTAGAAAGCCAAGGTTCATCATTCCGACAGTAGGAAACGCACAGCTTTCACGGAGCTCCCCCATGTCGCGCCTCATCCCTTTGCTTCTGGTCGCCGTTTCCGGCGTCGCCGCCCTGGCCGGGTGTGCTCCGACCACGTCGACCGAACGCGCGACATCGGTCGGCCCGGAACGCCAGTGCATGTTCCAGGATCAGATCCAGAGCTTCCGCATCCGCTCGCCGGATCAGACCATCTTCATTCGTGGATCGGGCAAGACGGTGTTCGAACTGGAGACGGCCGGCTATTGCCCCAACCTGGAAGACGCCATGGGACTGGCCTTCCTGCCGCAACGCGGACTGGATCGCCTGTGCACCGGCGACTGGACGATGGTCGTGCCCTCCGGCGCGACGCCCCCGGTCACGCCCTGCCGCGTCCGCATCGTCAAACGCCTGAGCGAGGCCGAGGTCGCGGCCCTGCCCGAGCGCGACCGCCCCTGACGACGGAATTTTCCTGCGCCCGCAGCCGGCGGATTACTTCGCGGTAATGGTGGCGTGCGAGGTTTGAGGACGCTTCACGCAAACGCTATGAAGCGTGGCTATCAAACTCGCGTCCGGCGCCGGACAGAAGGTTCGCGCCCTCCCTGCACCGACCCTTCAAGGATCCTCGCACGTGGCGAACACCCTTCGTATTCCGGGCGCCGCCCCGGCCCTGCTGCTGGCTGCGGCCGCCCTGGCTCTGACCGCCTGCGGCGGACACGGCGATGACAAGAAGAAGGCCGGCGACAAACCCTCCGGCGCCTCGCGCCAGACCGTCAGCGCGGCGACCGCCACCCTGACCGCCCTGCCCCGCGCCATCGTCGCCTCGGGCACGGTGTCGGCCTGGCAAGAAGTGCCTGTCGGCGCCGAGACCGGCGGCCTGACCGCCGTCGGCGTGTTTGTCGACGAAGGAACCTACGTCCGTCAGGGTCAGACCTTGGTCAAGCTGAACGACGCCCTGCTCCAGGCCCAGTTGCGTCAGCAGCAGGCGGCGGTCCAGACCGCCGAGGCCAACGCCGCCCGCGACGACGCCGCCCTGGCCCGCGCCCAGGAGCTGAAAACGCGCGGCTTCCTCAGCCAGGCTTCGCTGGACATCGCCCTGGCCAATCAGCGCGCCTCCCAGGCCAATCTCGCCGCGGCCCGCGCCTCCCTGTCGGAAACCCGCACCCGCCTGGCCCAGAGCGAGATCAAGGCGCCGGTCTCGGGCCTGATCATCAGCCGCAGCGTCACGCGCGGCCAGATCGTCTCGGCCGGAACCGAGCTGTTCCGCATGGTCCGCGACGGCCGGCTGGAACTGGACGCCCAGGTGCCGGAAACCGACCTGCCCGCCATCCGCGCGGGGCAAACGGCGACCGTCACGTCGAACGAAGGCCTGACGACCACCGGCACGGTCCGCATCGTCACGCCCCAGGTTGACGCCCAGACCCGGCTCGGCGTCGCCCGCATCACCCTGTCGCCTGCCAGCGGCCTGAAGACCGGCATGTTCGCCCGCGCCACCATCGACGCCGGCGCCCAGCCCGCGACCGTGGTGCCGACCGGCGCAGTCCTCTATCGCAACAACAAGGCCGGGGTCTTCGTGCTGGACGCCGACGCAGCGGCCCATTTCCGTCCCGTGACGGTGCTGTCGCGCCGCGACGACCAGACCTCGGTCAGCGGCGTCGAGCCCGGCGTCCGCGTCGTCGTTCAGGGCGCCGGCTTCCTGAACGACGGAGACAAGGTGACGGTTTCGACTGGACAGACGGTCCGGACGCCCGTCGTCACGGCCGCCCCGGCCAAGAAGTAAGGCCCGGCCATGAACCAGATCTCCTCCTGGGCCATCAAGAACCCCATCCCCATCATCCTGCTGTTCATCCTGCTGACGATCGGCGGGGTGATCGGCTTCATGGGGATGCGGATCAACAACAACCCCGACATCGACTTCCCCCTGGTCAACGTCACGGCCGTCCGCCCGGGCGCGGCGCCGAGCGAGATGGAGGTGCAGGTCACGCGGCTGATCGAGGACTCGCTGGCTGGCCTGTCCGGGGTGCGCCACATCACCTCCCAGATCACCGACGGCGTCTCCAACACCCAGATCGAGTTCGAACTGGGCACCGACACCGAACGCGCCACCAACGACGTGCGCAACGCCATGAGCGGCGTGCGCGCCTCCCTGCCCCAGGACATGCAGGAGCCGACGGTCCAGCGCATCGACATCACCGGCGACGCCCTGATCACCTATGTGGTCCGTTCGCCGACCATGTCGCCGGAACAGATCAGCTGGTTCATCGACAATGAGGTCAGCCGCTCGCTGCTGGCCCTGGGCGGCGTGGGCGAGGTCAACCGCTCCGGGGGCGTGGACCGCGAGATCCGCGTCGAACTGGACCCCGACCGCCTCGCCGCCTACGGCGTGACGGCAGCGGCGGTCAGCCAGGCCCTGACCAGCGTCAACACCGACCTGCCGGGCGGCCGCATCACCGTGGCGGGTTCTGAGCGCGCCATCCGCACCCTGGGCTCGGCCGGTTCGGTCGACCAGTTGCGCCAGACCCTGATCCCGCTCGGCGGCGGCCGCAACGTGCGCCTGGGCGACCTGGGCCGCGTCGAGGACAAATGGACCGAGCCGCGCCGCCTGGCCCGCTACAACGGCCAGGAAGCCGTGACCTTCAACTTCCTGCGCTCGCGCGAGGCCAGCGAGGTCAAGGTGGCCGAAAAGGTTCGCCGCGTCGTGGCCAAGATCGACGAGGCCCACCCGGAGCTGACCATCGAACAGGTCACTTCCAGCGTTAAGTATATCGAGGAAAGCTATGTCGCCTCGCTGGAGGCCCTGCTCCTCGGCGCGGTCCTGGCCGTCATCGCCGTCTTCATCTTCCTGCGCGACTGGCGGGCGACCCTGATCGCGGCGACCGCCATGCCGATGGCCCTGATCCCGACCTTCGCCATCCTGGGACCGCTGAACCAGTCGCTGAACGGGGTGACGCTGCTGGCGCTGTCGCTGACCATCGGCATCCTGGTCGATGACGCCATCGTCGAGATCGAAAACATCGTGCGCCATATGCGCGATGGGAAGACGCCCTATGACGCCTCGATGGAGGCTGCCGACGAGATCGGCCTGGCGGTCGTGGCCACCACCTCGACCATCATCGCCGTCTTCGCGCCCGTCGGCTTCATGCCCGGCATCATCGGGCAGTTCTTCAAGGCCTTCGCCCTGGCGGCCTGCGTCTCCGTCGCCTTCTCGCTGATCGTGGCGCGGACCCTGACGCCGCTGATGGCCGCCTATCTGCTGAAACACACCAAGCACGAAGACAAGGACCCCATGTGGATGCCCGGCTATCTGCGCGCGCTGCGCTGGTGCCTAGGCAACCGCTGGAAGGTGTTCGGCGGAGGCGCGGCTTTCCTCGTCGGCTCCATCGCCCTGGCGGTCGTCGCCCTGTCGTTCGAGTTCAGCCCCTCGGGCGACCAGTCGCGCGCCGCCTTCCAGATCGAACTGCCGCCCGGCGCCACCTTGCGCGAGACCGACGCCGTGGTTCAGCGCGTGACCCACGCGCTTGAGGACCGGCCCGAGGTCCTCTCGGTCTATGCCGCCATCGGCGGCCAGGACGTCAACAAGGCCAGCGTCTATGCCGACATGGTCAAGAAGGGCGAGCGCCGACTGAGCCAGCAGGAATTCGCCCGCGTAATGGTCGACCAGCTGAAGACCATCCCCGGCGCCCGCATCAGCGCCGGCATCGCCCAGCAGGGCGGCGGCCCCAGCGACGGCACCCGCTACACCTTCGCCATCCTGGGCGACAATCCCGTCGCCCTGAACGCCGCTGCCCGCAAGGTCGAGGAAGAGATGCGCGGCGTGCCCGGCCTGGCCAATGTGGTCAACACCGCCGCCATCGCCCGTCCCGAAATCATGGTCACGCCGCGCCCCGACGAGGCGGCCCTGGCCGGCGTCTCGACCGGGACCATCTCCCAGGCAGTGCGCGTCGCCACCCTGGGCGACGTCGATCAGAACCTGCCGAAATACAACCTCGGCGACCGTCAGGTGCCGATCCGGCTGCAACTGACCGAGAAGGCGCGCCAGGACCTGAACGTGCTCGAGACCCTGCGCGTCCCGACCGCCTCGGGCGCCGCCGTGCCGCTGAGCGCCGTGGCCGACATCGAGTTCGGCGCCGGCCCTGCCGCCGTCAGACGTCAGGACCGGTCGCGCATCGCCTCGATCACAGCCGAACTGGACGGCATCCGCACCGGCGAGGCCGCCCAACGGGTGCAGAAGCTGCCCTCGGTCCAGAAACTTCCCGAGGGCGTCCGCCAGGTTCCGGCAGGGGACGCCGAATTCATCCAGGAAATGATCACCGGCTTCGCCATCGCCTTCGGCACCGGCATCCTGCTGATGTATGCGGTTCTGGTCCTGCTGTTCAAAAGCTTCGCCTATCCGATCACCATCATGGCGGCCCTGCCCCTGGCCGTCGGCGGCGCCATCATCGGCCTGGTCGTGGGGCAATCCAGCTTCTCGATCTCGTCGCTGATCGGGGTGCTGATGCTGATGGGGATCGCGGCCAAGAACTCCATCCTTCTGGTCGACTATGTCGTCATGGCCGAGAAGAGCGGGATGACGCGCTTCGAAGCGATCATGGACGCCGCCCACAAGCGGGCGCGGCCCATCCTGATGACCACCTTCGCCATGGGGGCAGGCATGGTGCCCGTGGCCATCGGCTGGGGCGCCGACGTCGAGTTCCGCTCGCCCATGGCCATCGCCGTGCTGGGCGGTCTGATCTCCTCGACCTTCCTGTCCCTGCTCTACATCCCGGCCATCTTCACCATCATCGACGACGTCGCAGGCTGGGGCCGCCGCCGCATCGGCAAGGCCTTCGCCGGCCAGCGGCGACTGGCCGAAGACCCGCCCGTCACCACGGAATAATCGAGGGAAGGCCCGTGACGACAAGGCCCCCGGAGAGCGATCTCCGGGGGCTTTTTCATGGGCAGGACGTATGGCATGCGGGCGACCTCGGGTTCCAGGGCCTCACGACCGCAAAGAAAAAGGCGGACCGGATCGCTCCGGCCCGCCTCGCCTCTGCCCGAAGGCGGAGGATCGATCAGTATTTGATGCGCAGGGTCGCGCCGTAGGTGCGCGGCTGGCCCAGGAAGGCGTTGTAGGTCTGGGTGTCCAGCGCCGGGTTGAAATAGGTCCCGTTTGGCTGGAGCGTGGTCTGGAAGGCCGAGCCCTGAAGCGGGGCGTTGATGGCGACCTGAACATATTCCTCGTCCGTCAGGTTCTGGCCCCAGATGTCCAGCGCCCAACGCTGATTTTCCGCGCCCAGGGTGATGCGGCCGTTCAGCAGGGTCATGGAGTCCTGCATCTTGAAGGGCAGCAGGTCGGACCCGGTGTTGTAATCCGTCGTATACTTGGCCGACAGGTTGAAGCCCACCCTCAGGCCGGAACCGATCGAACGGTCGAACGCCACCGAACCCGTGGCCGACCATTCCGGCGCGAACGAGGCCCGCGCCCCCGGCAGCAGCGACAGCTGCGGGAAGTTGCCGGGATTGGTCAGGTCGGCGGCGGTGAAGCTGCCGTACTTGGTGTCGGTGTAGGTCAGGCCGCTGGTGAACGACAGGCCCTGGATCGGCGTGAACCAGACGAAGTCGGCGTCGAAGCCGTGCGACTTAAGCACAGGGATGGATTCGACCACGAAGGCCGTGCCCAGGAAGGTGTTGAGCTGGAAGTCTTCGAACTTCTGGTGGAAGTAGGTGACGTTGAGCAGGACGCTGCGGTTGAACAGGGTGTTCTTCAGACCCAGCTCATAGCTGTCGACCGTTTCGGCCGGGAAATACAGCGACGACGTCGGGGTCACGCCGTTCTGCACGCGGTCCAGATTGTAGCCGAACGACTTGTAGCCATGCGCGTAGGAGCCGTAGGCCATGACGCTGTCGTTGAAGCGATAGGCAGCCTTGATCGTGCCGGTGAACTCTCCTCCGGTGTTCTCTTCCGACAGAGTGCGATTGTCGAACAGCGGGTTGGCCCACGGCAGGCAGATGTTGCCGATAAGGCGCGGTCCGGTCGCGGGGCCGAAGACGCCCTGGATGGCGGCGGCGTTGGCCAAGGTCCCGCCGCAAGCCGCGCCGTTCGTGCCGACGTTGTCCTGCAACGCCAGCAACTGCTTGTGGTCCTGAGTGTACCGCAGGCCCAGGGTCAGATCGAGCTTGTCGGTCAGATGCACCGTGTTGTTGGTGAACAAGGCGAAGGATTCGGTGCCCTGGCTGTAATGGTCGCGCACGCCCTCGCCGACGCCGAAGCCCGGTCCGGTCGCGGCGGTCGCCCCCGAGGGCGTCATGCCGCCTGTCGCGAGGCAGCCGCTCAGGCCGGCGGCCGACTGGCCCGGCCGGCTGAAGCAGCCGATGTCGTTGGGGCTGACGGGGAAGACCGGATTGGCGGCGTTCAACTGCGACGAGAGCAGCAGGGACAGGAAGGGCGTATAGCCGGCTCCATACCAGTAGCTGTCGGCCCGGCTGATGTCCTCCTTGGTGAAGAAGGCGCCGAACAGCCAGTCCAGGCGGTCGGTGGAGCCAGCCAGGCGGAATTCCTGGGTCAGGTTGTCGAGCTTGAAACCATAGCTGCCGTCATTCTGGCGATAGAGCAGGTCGGCGGTGGTGTAGTCGAGGTCCATCCCGTTGACCCCCTCCCAGTTCCGCCAGGAGGTGATCGAGGTCAGGGTCGCGTTCCACGACGGGATGTCGATATTGGCCTCGGCCGAGAAGCCCATGTCTTTCATCTGCTGGCCGGTGCCGCGATTGGCGTAGGCCGTGCGCGAGAAGGGCAACGGGCCGAAGCCGGCGGCCGGCGGATGTTGTTGCCCACCGACGGCCGTGACGGCGCCATAGGTCGGGCCGGTGCGGAGCTGGGTGGTGACGCAGCAGTATTCGTCGCGCTTGGAATAGTCGGCGATCAGACGGATCGACACTTGGTCCGAGGGCAGGATCAGCAGTTGGCCGCGCGCGGTCCAGAAGTTCTGGTTCTGGTCGTCGGTCTCGGTGCGCGGACCGGCGCCGGTGATCACGTCGTAGAAGCCGTCACGCTCGCGCTTGGCCACATAGAGGCGGCCGGCGATCTGATCGGTGATCGGGCCGGTGACCGAGCCCGCCACGCCCCAGGCGTTGAAATTGCCGTAGGTCGCCTCGGCGTTGAAGCCCGGCGTGAAGGACGGCGCCTCGGTGATGATGTTGATGACGCCGGCCGAGGTGTTCTTGCCGAACAGGGTGCCCTGCGGCCCCTTCAGCACTTCGATGCGGCTCAGTTCGCCGAGGTCGCCGAAGCCGACGCCGTTACGCGAACGATAGACGCCATCGATGACCACGCCGACCGAGCTTTCCAGGCCCGGGTTGTCGCCGACCGTGCCGACGCCGCGGATGCGGGCCGTGGTCGAGGCTTCCGACTGGGTCGAGGTGACGGTCATGCCCGGCGTCAGGATCTGCAGATCCTTGATGTCGCGCACCCCGGCGCCGTGCAGTTGTTCCTGCGACAGGGTCGTGACCACGATCGGCACGTCCTGCAGGCTTTGCTCGCGCTTCTGGGCGGTGACGATGATGTCGTCGACCGTGGTCGGGCCTTCCTGGGCCGACGCGGCGCCGACGAAGCCGAACGCCACGGCGCCGACGACGGCGGCCGACGCGGTGCAGCGAAGAATTAGGTTGAAACGCATAAGGCGGCTCCCCGGCTCTATGGCCCGGCCGCCCGCGGCGACCGTGGCGATTCCTGTCCCAGTCGATCCGCGCTCATTGAACGACGCGAATTCTCCATGGCTTTGGGTAAGCTAAGCCTGAGACAGCGACAAGAAGCCGCCAAGCTGCGAACGGCGATTTCAGCCAACGCCGCTCTACGTGTGGCGGGAAAGCGACAAAAACCGGTTACGCAAGGTCAATATTACCGGCGTTCAGGACAATATTTTAGCAGATGACGCATCTTCTCTTTGCTGCTGACGCCGCCCGGCCAGGTTCAAAATCCCGGCTGCGACGAGGGCCGACAGCACTGATCCGCCGATCACGCCCAGTTTGACCTCGACCTGTTCGGGCGAATCCACGGCGCCGGGGAAGGCGAGGACGCCGATGAACAGGCTCATGGTGAAGCCGATGCCGCACAACAGGCTGACGCCGTAGAGCTGCAGCCAGCTGGCGCCCGAGGGCTTGGCGCCGATCTTCAGCTTGGCGGCCAGCCAGGCGGCGCCGAAGACGCCGATCTGCTTGCCGATGAACAGACCCAGGGCGATGGCGATGACCAGGGGCGCAAACGCCTGCTCCAGCGACAGACCGGCGAACGACACCCCCGCCTTGGCGAAGGCGAACAGCGGCAGGACCAGGAAGGCGACATAGGGGTGGAGGTCGTGCATGGCCTCCTTCAGCGGACTTTGCGAGGTTTCGCGGCGCGGTTCGACCGGCACGATCATGGCGAAGGCCACCGCGGTCAGCGAGGTCGACAGGCCGGACTGGACCGTCAGCCACCACACCGCCGCGAAGCCCAACACCCAGAAGGGCCCGGCCAGACGACGGCGGCCCAGAAGCGCGAAGGCGGCCAGCAGGCCCGCCACGCCCAGCAGCGGCAGCCACTGCACGCCCTGGCTGAACAGGACGGCGATCAGGGCGATGGCCCCCAGGTCGTCGACGATGGCCAGGGTCAGCAGGAAGACCCGCAGCGAACTGGGCAGGCCCTTGCCCACCACCGCGAAGACGGCCAGGGCGAAGGCGATGTCGGTGGCCAGGGGGATGGGCCAGCCCTGGCCCGGCCCGCCCAGCATCTGGGCGACGGCCAGATAGACCAGGCCGGGAACCGCCATCCCGCCGATGGCGGCGATGATCGGCAGGGCCAGCTTCTTGGGATTGCTCAGTTCGCCCTTGAGAATCTCGTATTTGATCTCCAGCCCGACCACGAGGAAGAAGACCGCCATCAGGCCTTCCTTGATCCAGTTGGAGATCGTCTCCTCCAGCCGCAGCGGGCCGACCTGAAGCACGTGGACGCTCTTCAGCCAGGCGTAATAGTCGCCGGCCCAGGGCGAGTTGGCGACGATCAGGGCCGCCAGGGCCGCCAGCCCGAGGGCGGCGCCCGAACCAGCTTCGGTCTTGAGAAATTCGAGGGTGGTTTTTCTGGCCACGGCGGTCTCCGAAATCAAAGGACTGTCGTGGCGTCAGGTTATCGACGGACGCCGGACCGGATTCGCCCGTCGGATGACGGCGCCGGCCTGGCCCCGACGCGCATTTGGCGAAGCGGGACCTGATCTCTGCCGTTGAAAATACGCGACCCAGCCCGCGATTCAACCCCGGCTTCGCGGTTGCGAAAGACGCTGCGAGCGCGCATCTGCCGACCATGCCCGTCTCCCCCGCCTATCGCCCCGACCCGCGCTTCATCGACCTCGGCCCCGACTACGGCGATCCGGTGCAGGCGGCGGACTTCCCCCAGACCATTCTGCGCGTCCGCAACGACCGGGCGGCGGCGAGCGTCGGGCTGGAGACGCTGACGGATGCGGAATGGCTGGCCCATTTCGGCCGTTTCCAGCCCCTGCCCGGCCAGCCCGCCCCCTTAGCCATGCGCTATCACGGCCATCAGTTCCGCACCTACAACCCCGACATCGGCGACGGGCGCGGGTTTCTGGCGGCGCAACTGCGCGAGATGGTCGGCACTCAAGCAGCGAGCGACCGCGTCGCGAGCGATAGCGCCCTTCCAGGCCGACTTCTCGATCTGGGCACAAAAGGCTCGGGCCAGACGCCCTGGTCGCGACACGCCGACGGGCGGCTGACGCTGAAGGGCGGAGTGCGCGAGGTGTTGGCCGCCGCCATGCTGGAAAGCCTGGGCGTGCCGACCTGCCGCATCCTGTCGCTGGTCGAGACCGGCGAAGCGCTGGAGCGTCACGACGAACCCTCGCCCACCCGCTCGGCCGTCATGGTGCGGCTGTCGCACAGCCATATTCGCTTCGGCACCTTCCAGCGCGCCGCCTATTACGGCCGCAAGGATCAGATCGAGGTCCTGCTGGAGCATGCCCGCAGCCTGTATCATCCGTCGGTCGCGACCGGCGACGCGCCGGGCTTCCTCGCCGCCGTGGTCGAGGCCTCGGCCCGGCTGACGGCGAAATGGATTTCCGCCGGCTTCGTCCACGGGGTGCTGAACACCGACAATCTGAACGTGACAGGCGAGAGCTTCGACTACGGGCCGTGGCGCTTCCTGCCCCACTACGAACCCGGCTTCACCGCCGCCTATTTCGACCGCGAGGGCCTCTACGCCTTCGCGCGTCAGCCCGAGGCCGTGTTCTGGAACCTGACCCAGCTGGCCGGCTGCCTGAAGCTGATCGCAGAGCCGCAGGTCGCCGCCCTGACCGAGGCGCTGAATGGTTTCGGTCCCGCCTATATCCGTCATCTGCGCGCCGCCTTCCTCAACCGCCTGGGGGTCAAGAGCCTGGGCGAGGCGGCGGACCAACGGCTGCTGGACGCGACCCTGGCCCTGGCGCGGGACAAGGGCGAGGCCCTGCGCTGGGAGCCCCTCTTCTTCGACTGGTTCGGCGGGTTCAGTTCCGGCGCGCGGGCGCTGGGCGGGCTGCGCGGCAAGACCTATCAGGGCGAGACTTTCGACGCCTTCCGCTTCGCCCTGCTGGAGCACGAGCCCGACCGGCCCGAACGGCTGGAGCATCCGATGTTCGCCGCCCCCGAGCCGGAAGAGATGCTGATCGACGAGGTCGAGGCCCTGTGGTCCGCCATCGAACAGGGCGACGACTGGGCGCCGCTGCATGCCAAGCTGACCCGCCTGGACGCCGCGCGGGACGCCTGGGCGTTCTAAGTCATCAATTGATGTCATCGACCGTTGACGAACGCTTTCGACCGGCCTAATGCCGTTTCGTGACCGGCGTTGGGTTACGAGAAATTGTGGTTTCAGCCACGTCTCCGCCGCAGGTCGCGCGTACCTCTGTTCACAGTTTTGTTACAGTTCCTTGAATCGGGAGCCAAGCAATCTGATCTAGTGACTGTTACCAATCAACCCCCTTGATGCGGCCATGACCTCCACCACCCTCTCTCCCCGTTCCCGCGCGAAAGCCGACTACCTGAACCTGACGCTGTGGACGTTCCAGGGTTGGATCGCGATGTTCTTCATCGCCGCCGGTTACGCCAAGCTGACCGAGTCGATGGAGAACCTGACGGTGCTGATGCACTGGCCAGCCATGGCCAGCGTCAGCTTCGTGCGCGGCCTGGGCATCGCCGAGATCGTATTGGCGGTCATGGTTCTGACGCCGCTGATCTCATGGCGCTTCGGCCGCCCCCTGCTGCTGACGGGGGCTGCAGGCCTTCTGGCGCTCGAGACCATCATGCTGGGCGTGCATGCTCTGAACCTGGACATCGGCTTGGCCCTGACCAACCTCTTCCTGATCGCCATCACGGCGCCGGTGCTGTGGTTCCGCCGCGCCTGATCGCCCGACAGATTTCCTCCCCGGATCGGCCGCGGCGGGCGCAAGCTCTCCGCGGCCGATTTGCGTTTGAGCGCCGCTCCCGCCGACGACGTTCACAAGTTGTCGAAGCGGACAGTGAGAAGCTTCCCTTTACGTCCGCGTCAAGTTATGTGTGACGTATGGCGACCGCTGACGATCACCGCACCTATTCCATCCGGCACCTGTGCCGCGAGTTCGGCGCCACCGCGCGCGCCCTCCGCTTCTATGAGGACAAGGGTCTGCTGACCCCTGCCCGCAAGGGCCAGACGCGCGTCTATGACGCCCGCGACCGCGCCCGACTGAAGCTGATCCTAAGGGGACGCCGCATCGGCTTCACCCTGCAGGAGATCCAGGAGATGCTGGATCTGTACGATCGCAAGGATCACAACGTCCATCAGATGGCAGTGGCTCTGCGTCGTCACCGCGCCCAGGTCGAGGCGCTGAAACAACAGCTCGAAGA
Source organism: Brevundimonas sp. 2YAF1 (assembly GCF_052114745.1). Lineage (NCBI taxonomy): Bacteria > Pseudomonadati > Pseudomonadota > Alphaproteobacteria > Caulobacterales > Caulobacteraceae > Brevundimonas > Brevundimonas sp. 2YAF1. The sequence continues at coordinate 236,076 of NZ_JBFRFI010000002.1, forward strand.
CATCGAAGGCGCCATCCAGACGGCCGAGGAGGCCTGCGCCTGGATGGAGTCCAAACTGGGCGAACACCGCCCCGACCTTCTGCCGGGAGCCGAGGAATACGCCACGCTGCTGAGCGAACGGCTCAACCCCGACACCCAGTTCCAGCCCTTCAAAGCGAGAGCCTGACCATGGCCTACAAGGCGCCTGTCCGCGACCTGTCCTTCGTCCTGCACGACGTGCTGGAGGTCGAACGCTACGCCAACCATTTCGCCGACGCCGACCTGTCGCGCGACCTGATCGACCAGATCATCGCGGAGGGCGGCAAGTTCGCCGAGGAGGTCATCGCCCCGATCAACCGTGCGGGCGATCAGGAAGGCTGCCATATCCAGGGCGACGTCGTCACCACGCCCAAGGGCTGGAAAGAAGCCTATCGCCAGATGGTCGAGGCCGGCTGGACCAGCCTGTCCTTCGGCACGGAATTCGGCGGCCAGGGTCTGCCCGCGATCGTGTCGATGGCGGTGGGCCAGTTCACGGCCGGCGCATCGGCCGCCTTCTCCATGTATCCCGGCCTGACGGGCGGCGCCTATCACGGCATCGAGGCCAGCGGGTCGGACGAGCTGAAGCAGAAATACCTGCCGAAGATGGCGACCGGCGAATGGACCGGCACCATGAACCTGACCGAGCCCCAGTGCGGCACCGACCTGGGCATGGTCCGCACCAAGGCTGCGCCGAACGGCGACGGCTCCTATTCGATCACCGGCCAGAAGATCTGGATTTCGGCGGGCGAGCACGACTTCGCCGACAACATCATCCACACCGTGCTGGCCCGCGTCGAAGGCGCGGTTCCGGGCATCAAGGGCCTGAGCCTGTTCGTGGTGCCGAAGTTCCTCGTGAACGACGACGGCTCCGTCGGCGAGCGCAACGGCGTGAGTTGCGCCGGCTTGGAGCACAAGATGGGCATCCACGGCAACGCCACCTGCGTCATGGCCTATGACAACGCCAAGGGCTGGCTGATCGGCGAAGAAGGCCGGGGCATGAACAACATGTTCGTGGTCATGAATGAGGCCCGCCTGGGCACCGGCCTGCAGGGCCTGGCCATCGGCGACGCCGCCTATCAAGCCGCCGTCGAGTTCGCCAACGACCGCCTGCAAGGCCGCGCCCTGACCGGCGCCAAGAATCCAGACGGCCCCGCCGACCCCATCATGGTCCACCCCGACGTGCGCCGGATGCTGCTGGAGTCGAAGGCTTTTGTCGAAGGCGGCCGCGCCTTCATCCTGTGGACCGCCCTGCAAGCCGACCTGCAGAAGTCCTCGGACGAGGCCACGGCGACCAAGGCCAAGGACTACATGGGCCTGATCACGCCCGTGCTGAAGGCCTACCTGACCGACAAGGGCTTCCACGTCGCCTCGCTGGCCATGCAGGTCCACGGCGGCTCGGGCTACACCGAGCACTTCCCCGCCTCGCAATATCTGCGCGATGCGCGGATCACCATGATCTACGAAGGCACCAACGGCATTCAGGCGCTCGACTTGGTGGGCCGCAAGCTGCCGTCGAACGGCGGCCGGGCCATCATGAGCTGGTTCGCCGACATCGACGCCTTCACAGCGGAGAACGGCGACGACGAGGCCATCAAGCCTTTCGTCGACGGCTTGGCCGACACCAAGAAGAAGCTGCAGGACGGCACCATGTGGCTGATGCAGAACGGCATGGCCAACCCCGACAACGCCGCCGCCGCCTCGACCGACTACCTGCACATCTTCGGCCTGACGGCCCTGGCCTATATGTGGGCGCAGATGGCCAAGGCCGCCCAAGCCAAGATCGCCGCCGGCGACGCCGATCCCTACTACCTCACCAAGCTGCAGACCGGCCGCTACTTCGTCGAACGCATCCTGCCCGACGCCGCCGCCCATCTGACCAAGATGAAGACCGGCGCCGAAGTGCTGATGCAGATGCCCGCCGAGGCCTTCTGATGAACCTGGCCCTCTCCCAATGGGAGAGGGCTTGAGCCTCCGAGAGCGAAGCGATCGGCAAGGCGAAAGGGTGAGGGGCGGCGTTCGCCGACTTCACGCACCGACCCTCATCCGGCCCTCCGGGCCACCTTCTCCCAGCGGGAGAAGGAAAGGAGTTGCCATGAACATCCTCAACGTCCCCGAACCCGATTTCATGCAGGACGAGGAGATCGTTCTCTTCTCCGACAGCGTCGGCAAATGGATCGACGAGCACGCGCCGCCCGAGAAGTTCCAGCAGTGGATCGCCAACTCGTCGGTGCCGCGTCAGTTGTGGAACGACGCGGGCGACGCGGGCCTTCTGGGCATCTCCCTGCCCGAGGAAGACGGCGGCATGGGCGGCGACTATCGCCATGAAGTCGTGCTGATGCGCCAACTGGGCTGGAAGGGCGCGGACCACTTCGGCATCAGTCTGCACAACGCCATCGTCATGCCCTACGTCTGGCATTATGGCACCGATGAGCAGAAGGCGCGCTGGCTGCCGCGTCTGGCCTCGGGCGAACTGGTCGGCGCCATCGCCATGACTGAGCCGGGCGCCGGGTCCGACCTGCAGGGCGTCAAGACCACCGCCATCAAGTCGGGCGACCACTACGTCCTGAACGGCTCCAAGACCTTCATCACCAACGGCCAGCTGGCCAACTTCATCATCGTCGTCGCCAAGACCGACCCGGCCGAGGGCGCCAAGGGCACCAGCCTGATCGTGGTCGAGACCGATGGCGCGGAAGGCTTCGAGCGCGGCCGCAACCTGCACAAGATCGGCATGGAGGCCAACGACACCTCCGAGCTCTTCTTCAACGACGTGAAGGTGCCGCTGGAGAACGTCATCGGCGGCGGCGAGGGCCAGGGCTTCGTCCAGCTGATGCAGCAGTTGCCGCAGGAACGCCTGAACATCGCCGTCCAGGGCGTGGCCGCCGCCGAGCGCGGGCTGGAGGCGACGCTCGACTACGTCAAGCAGCGCAAGGCGTTTGGGAAACGCGTCATCGACTTCCAGAACACCCAGTTCAAGCTGGCCGAGGTCAAGACCAAGCTGACCGTGGCCAAGGTCTTCGTCGACCACTGCATCGGCCTGCACCTGAAGGGCCAGTTGGACGCCGCCACGGCCTCCATGGCCAAATATTGGGTCACCGACATCCAGGGCGAGACCATCGACGAGATGCTTCAGCTCTTCGGCGGCTACGGCTACATGAACGAGTATCCGATCGCCCAGCTCTACAAGGACGCCCGTGTCCAGCGCATCTACGGCGGGACGAACGAGATCATGAAGCTGCTAATCGCGCGCACGCTGTAAAGTCATCCACTTTTCAAATCGGGGAGCATGCAATGTGGGAATGGCTGGCGGCGGCGGTCGTTTTACTCGGCGCCTTGTGGCTGTTGCCCCGGGCGGTAGGCGCAATGCAGGCGGACGCCCGGCGTCGCGGCGGCGGTGGCGGCATGGCCGGAGCAATGGTCGAACTGCAGAAATTCGTCAGCCCATCAACTGAACATGTGATTGAAGCGCGCAAGGAAAAGACGCAGGAGCAAGCGGGTCGGGGAAATCCTCCCGATGATGACACGCCCCAACGATGATCCGCCTCCACGTCACCTCCGACCTCGCCCCCGGCCTCGCCGTCGCCCCGACCCTCGACCAGTCGCGCTACCTGACCCAAGTGATGCGGCTGAAGGCGGGCGACGACCTGCTGGTCTTCAACGGCCGTCACGGCGAGTGGCGCGCCAGCGTCGCCGAGGTGCTGAAGAAGGGCGTCGTCCTGCGCGCCGAGGAGCAGGTGCGCGAGCAGACCCACGGCCCTGATCTGGAACTGATCGTCGCCGTAGTGAAGAAGGCCCGCGTCGAAACCATCGTCGAGAAGGCGACCGAACTGGGCGCCAAGCGGGTGCGTCTGGTCCTGACCCATCGCACCAACGCCGAGCGGCTTCGGCTGGACCGGCTGGACGCCATCGCCGAGGAGGCCGCCGAACAGACCGGGCGCCTGGACGTGCCGCCGGTCGATGACCCGGTCAAGCTGGACGCCCTGCTGGACGGCTGGGACGCCTCGCGCCGCCTGATGTTCTGCGACGAGACCGGCGGCGCGCCCGCCATGTCGGCTCTGGCGGCTGCTGGCGAACGTAAATGGGCCATCCTGATCGGTCCCGAGGGCGGTTTCTCGCCCGAAGAAGGCGCGCGTCTGCGCGCCCTGCCCTTCACCACCGCCGTCTCTCTCGGCCCGCGCATCCTGCGCGCCGACACCGCCGCCATCGCCGCCCTGACCCTGTGGCAGGCTGCGATCGGCGACTGGGAACGCTAGAAGTTTGCCTCTCCCCTCTTGAGCGAGGCCGTTTCGTCGCCCATCTAGCCGCGACAGCAGGGGTTACAGATGTCCGACACGGCGCCGCTTTCCAGAGATGACCTGATCCACGCCATGTCGAAGGGCGAGAAGCCCGCCGACCAGTGGCGCATCGGCACGGAGCACGAGAAGTTCGGCTTCGACAAATCCACCCTGCGCCGCCCCGCCTATGAGGGCGACAGCGGCATCCTGGCTATGCTGACCGGGCTGCAACGCTTTGGCTGGGCGCCGGTGGAAGAAGCCGGCCACGTCATCGCCCTGGAGCGCAAGAACGCCGAGGGCTTGACCGCCTCCATCAGCTTGGAGCCGGGCGGTCAGTTCGAGCTATCGGGCGCGCCGCTGCAGACCATCCACGACATCTGTTCGGAAACCGGCCAGCACCTGATGGAGGTGAAACAGGTGGCGGATCAGCTGAACCTCGGCTTCCTCGGCGCCGGCTTCGACCCCCTGTGGCGGCGCGAGGACATCCCCGTCATGCCCAAGGGTCGCTATGACATCATGCGCGCCTACATGCCCAAGCGGGGCACGCTGGGCCTCGACATGATGCTGCGCACCTGCACCATCCAGGCCAATCTCGACTTCGAATCCGAAGCCGACATGGTGATGAAGTTCCGCACCTCGCTGGCGCTTCAGCCCATCGCCACCGCCCTGTTCGCCTGTTCGCCCTTCATCGAGGGCAAGCCGACCGGCTTCCTGTCGGCGCGCGCCAACGTCTGGACCGACACCGACCCCGACCGCACGGGGATGCTGGACTTCGTCTTCGCCGACGGCTTCGGCTACGAGCGCTACGCCGACTACGCCCTGGACACCCCCATGTATTTCGCCAAGCGCGGCGAGACCTATGTCGACTTGTCGGGCCAGTCGTTCCGCGCCTTCATCGAGGGCAAGCTGGACGCCCTGCCCGGCGACCGCGCCACGGATAAGGACTGGGTCGACCACCTGACCACCCTCTTCCCCGAAGTCCGGCTGAAACAGTATCTTGAGATGCGTGGCGCCGACGGCGGCCCGTGGAGCCGGATCTGCGCCCTGCCCGCCCTGTGGGCCGGGATCCTGTACGATGCGCCGTCGCTCGCGGCGGCCTGGGACCTGTGCAAGGACTGGGACATCGCCGACCACGAGCGCCTGCGCCGCGACGTGACCCGTCTGGGCCTCAAGGCCGAGGTGGCGGGCCGCAGCGTGCGCGACATCGCCGTCGATCTGGTCGAGATCGCCAAGCACGGCCTGAAGAACCGCGCCCGCTTCAGCGGCGGCATGGTCGACGAGCGCGGCTATCTGTCGGAACTGGAAGACATCGCCGACAGCGGCGTGACCCCGGCCGACCGGCTGCTGGAGCTGTATCACGGCGAATGGCAGGGCGACGTCAGCCGCATCTATCGCGACTTCGCCTACTGAGACGCAAGGCGGCCTTAACCGACCCGGTCTAGACAGGGCGTCGAGTTCGTAAGGATCGCCCATGACTTTCGCCCCCGCCGCCGCCCCATCGCTGACGGGACAGCCGCAGCCGGCGCGCGACGTGGCGGCCGATCTGGCGACCTTTTTCGACGTGTCGCTGGACCTGCTGGTGATCCGCGATCTGGAGGGGTTCATCGTCCGGGCCAGCGCCTCATGGTTCCCTGCCCTGGGCTATCGGCCGGAAGATCTGGTCGGCCTCGCCATCCTGACTCTGGTTCATCCCGACGACCTGCCCGGCACCCACGACAGCGTGGTCGAGGTCGAGACTCGGGGGCCCGGCGCCCCGGTCCTGGGCCACATCAACCGCTACCGCCACCGCGACGGCCACTACGTCACCCTGGAGTGGCGCGCCCAGAGGTTCGGCGACCGCATCTACGCCGTGGCCCGCGACGTGACCGCCAAGATCGCCGCCGAACAGGCTCTGATCGAGGCCAAGGCCGCCGCCGAGGCCGCCAACCGGGCCAAGTCCGACTTCCTGGCCAATATGAGCCACGAGATCCGCACCCCGCTGAACGGCGTGATCGGCATCGTCGACGCCCTGTCGCGCACCCCGCTGTCGCCCGATCAGGCCGAGATGGTCGCCCTGATCGCCACTTCGGGCATCACTCTGGAGCGGCTGGTTTCGGACATGCTGGACGTGTCGCGGATCGAGGCCGGCAAGCTGGAGTTGGAACTGCGGCCCTTCGATCTGGACGAGGCCCTGGGCGCCCCTTTGGACACAATGCGGATGCGCGCCGAGGTCAAGGGACTGGCCTTCCATGTCGAGCGCGCCCCCCATGCGCGCGGCGCCTTCATCGGCGACAGCGTCCGCGTCGGCCAGATCCTGGGCAACCTATTGTCCAACGCCGTCAAATTCACCGCCGAAGGCTCCGTCTCTGTCCGCTTCGCCCTGAGCGAGGACGACGGCGCCCCGACCCTGCTGTCGTTCGAGATCGAGGACACGGGCGTCGGCTTCGACGCCGACCACGCCGCCCAGTTGTTCCAGCGCTTCTCCCAGGCCGACAGCAGCATCACGCGGCGCTTTGGCGGCACGGGGCTGGGCCTGTCGATCTGCCGCTCCCTGGTCGAGATGATGGGCGGGCGGATTGAGGGGGCCTCGACGCCCGGGGTCGGCAGCCGCTTCCGGGTCGAACTGCCCCTGCCCCGCGCCCATGGCTTCGAGCAAAGCGACATCGCCGTCGCCCCGCGACCGTCGCGGCCCTTGCGCGTCCTGCTGGCCGAGGACCATCCGATCAACCAGCGCCTGGTCCAGTTGATCCTGGCTGACCATACCAGCGAGCTGGTGATCGTGGACGACGGCGCCCAGGCCGTCGTCGCCTTCGAGACCCGGCCGTTCGACGTGGTGCTGATGGACATGCAGATGCCCGGCATGGACGGGCTGACGGCGACCCGCGCCATCCGCGCCCTTGAGGCCGCCCGCCCCGCAGCCCAGCGCACGCCGATCCTGATGCTGAGCGCCAACGCCATGGCCGAGCACCGCGACGCCGCCCGCGCCGCCGGCGCCGACCTGCACCTGGCCAAACCGGTCACCGCCCGCGACCTGCTGACCGCGCTGGCGATGCTGATCCCCGGCTGAGCCGCCTTAGAAGCCCGCCAGGAACCCGGCCACGTTGTCGCCCAGAGCGCCCACCGCATAGCCGCCTTCCATGACGATCAGGGTCGGTCGGCCGAGCGTGGCGATGCGCGCCGCCAGCTTCGGAAAGTCCTCGGTGGTCAGCTTGAAGTGCGAGATCGGGTCCTGCTCCCAGGTGTCGGCGCCGAACGACACCACCAGCAGCCCGGGGTCAAAGGCGGCGATCGCCTCCATCGCCCGGTCCAGCGCCGCCAGATAGGGCTCGGCAGTCGTGCCGCGCGGCAGCGGCAGGTTGAGGGTGGCGCCCTCGCCGTCGCCCTCGCCGTGCTCGTCCGCATGGCCCCAGAAGAAAGGATACTCGGTCCTCGGGTCGCCGTGGATCGAGGCGAAGAAGACTGAGCCGTCCTCCCAGAAGATGTCCTGGGTGCCGTTGCCGTGGTGGTAGTCCACGTCGAGGATCGCCACGCGGTCGATCCCGCCATCGCGTGCCGCCCGCGCGACGATGGCGGCGTTGTTCAGGTAGCAGTAGCCGCCCATGTAGTCGGCGCCGGCGTGGTGCCCCGGCGGACGGCACAGGGCGAAGGTCGCACGCTCGGTCCCCTCCAGCAGCGGCTGCAGCGCCGTCAGCGCCGTCTGCGCCGCCCAGTAGGCCGCGTCCCAGGTCTGGGCGGTGATCGGCGTCCCGGCGTCGTAGCTGAACCGGCCCAGCTGGGCGTCGATGCGGTCGAGGTTCAGCGGTCGGCGCCGCACCACGGGCCAGACGTAGCCTACGGCGTCGCCCTCACGGCCCGCGGCGATCCAGCGGGCGTGGGCGTGTTCAAGGAAGTCGAGATAGTCGGGCGCGTGCACCCGTTCCAGCGGCCCCCGGCCGAAGTCCCGGGCCGGCGCCAAGGGCCCAAGCCGCTCGCGCAACAGCAGGGCGCGCGACGGGGTCTCGTTATAGGCCGTCCAGCCGCCGTTGTGCATCTCCTGCGCCGGCGCGTGCGCCAGCTGCCGCTCGTCGAACACCTTGAACATCGGGGCCCCTCCGCCATTCCATCGTCGTCCTTCCCCACAAACGGACCAGAAACCGCCTAGGAAAGCCAGCCCGTCACCATGACCCGCAACGGGTTGGCCGGGTCGGACAGCAGCCGAGCGGTGATGGCCAGGGAGATGATCACCAGCAGGGGCCGGATCAAGCGCGGCCCGAACCGCATGGCGGCGTGCGACCCTAGCCGCCCGCCGACGAACTGGCCCACGGCCATGATGCCCGCCAGGGCCCAAACCACGTGCCCGCCGGCCGCCAGCACCACGATGCCGACGACATTGCTCATCAGGTTCAGCGCCTTGGTGTGCGCCGTCGCCCGCGTCAGCCCCATGCCCAGCAACATCACCAGACTGAGGGCGAAAAAGGAGCCCGTCCCCGGCCCGAAGAAGCCGTCGTAGAAACCGATCCCGCCCGCCACGAAGGCGTAGGCCAGGGGGGTCAGCCGGGCATGGGCGTCCTCGTCCGACGCCTTGGGACCGAACAGAAAATACAGGGCGATGCCGATCAGCAGCACCGGCAGCAGGATCATCAGCCAGCGCGTGTCCACCAGGGTCACGGCTACGGCCCCCAGCCCCGCGCCGACGCCGACCAGGATCAGCGGCCAGCGGATCAGGCGGAAATCCACCCGCCCCTTGCGCCAGAAATTCCACAGGGCGGAGGCCGTTCCGACGCTGCCCTGCACCTTGTTGGTGGCGATCGCCGCCACAGGGTTCAGCCCCACCGACAACAGGGCGGGCAGGGAAATCAGCCCCCCGCCACCCGCGATGGCATCGATGAAACCGGCGACTGCCGCCGCAAGACCCAACAGGCCGATGACTTCAGGCGTCAGGTCCAACACGCGCACAATACTCCAGCAACGGCGGCGCTATAGACCCCGCGGCCGGAAACCGCCACCGCGCCGACAGGCTTGGATGCGCGGTGGGGAAAAGCTCTATGGACCGCCCGCTGACTAATGTCGGGCTTCTGCGGCTGAGGGAATGGGCCCAATCCTGGCTACGATTGGAAAGCGTTATGTCGACGAACATTGTTCGTGTAACCTTGGCTTTACACGGCGAGCGTGACGCGCGTCGATGTCTTCCGGAGGAAATCCATGATGAAACTGGTTCTCCCGTTCGCGTTGGCCGGCCTGCTCACCCTGACCACGCCAGCCTTCGCCCAGAGTGCCTTCGACGGCGTGTGGAAGGTCGACCTCGCATCGGCCCAACTGCCGGACAAGCCCTACGTCCAGTCGCTCAAGGACGGGGTCTATACCTGCAGCTCTTGCGTGCCCGTCTATTCGATCCCGGCCGACGGCAAGATGCACAAGGTCGAGGGCTTCTCGTATTGGGACGAGACTTCGATGCGGATCGTGGACGGCCAGACGGTGGAGGAGGCCCAGAAGCTGCGCGGGCGGCCAGTGGCCACGTTCCGGAGCCAGGTCTCGGCCGACGGCGCTACGCTGATCACGACCTGGACGGACACCAGCGCGCCCGACGGCACGACCGGTTCCGGCGAAGGCACGATGAGCCGGATCGCCGCCGGCGCGACGGGCGCCCACGCGATTTCGGGGTCGTGGAAGAGCGAAGCCGTGTCCAGCGCCTCGGAGGCCAGCCTCACCGCGACCGTGCATCTGGCGGACGGCGTCTTCAGCTTCACGTCGGGGACCGGCTACCGCTATGAAGCTCGCCTCGGCGGCCCGGCGGTTCCGATCATCGGCGACCTGGCGGGGGCCACAGCGACCGTACGCCAACTGGCGGACGGGAGCATCGAAGAAGCCGAACACATCAACGGCGAGGCGACTTCGATAACGACCCTGACGCCGCCGGCGGACGGGGCGATGACGATCAAGTATGAAAGCCTGAAAGACGGCACGACCACGACCTACAAGGTGATCAGGCAATAGGCGTCTGTCGCCAGGGTTGATCGGAGAACGGCCCCGCCTGACGTCAGGCGGGGCCGCGTTCTTGTCGGGTCGACGCGACGAAGGTCCCCCAGGTCCGCTTCCCGTAGCGAAGGCTCGAAATTCCTGCGATCAAGGCCGGAGCAGGAGGACATCATGACGGGTGCGATCAGGATAGGCGTCGGCGGCTGGACCTTCGAGCCGTGGCGCGGAGTCTTCTATCCCGAGGGGCTGACGCAGAAGCGCGAGCTGGAGTTCGCCAGCCGGGCGCTGACCTCGATCGAGATCAACGGGACCTACTATTCCACCTTCAAGCCCGACAGCTGGATGAAGTGGCGCGACGAGACGCCGGACGGCTTCGTCTTTGCGGTCAAGGCCAGCCGGTTCTGCACCAACCGCAAGGTCCTGTCCGAGGGCGGCGAGAGCTTCGACCGCTTCCTGTCGCAGGGACTGACCCTGCTGGGCGACAAGCTGGGACCGATCAACTGGCAGTTCATGGGCACCAAGAAGTTCGACGCCGAGGACTTCGAGGGCTTCCTGAAGCTGCTGCCCCAGGAGAAGGACGGCGTGCGTCTGCGCCATGCCCTGGAGGTCCGCAACCCGACCTTCGCCTGTCAGGAATTCTATGACCTGGCCCGCCAGTACGGCGCGGCCATCGTCTATGCCGTCGATGACGAATCCCCGACCTGGCCGCAGATCGACGAGGCCACCGCCGACTTTACCTACGCCCGTCTGATGTCCAGCCGCGAGGACGAGCCGACTGGCATGACCTCGGCCGAACTGGACGCCGTGGCGGTCCAGACCCGCGAATGGGCCAGGCGCGGCGATGTCTTCGCCTACTTCATCTCGGGGGCGAAGGTGCGGAACCCCGCGGCGGCCCAGGCGCTGATCGCCAAACTCAAGGACTGAGCCTCATGGCCATCAAGACCCGCGCCTTCGCCGCCACCGCTGCTGACCAGCCGCTGGCCCCCTATAGCTTTGACCGGCGCGATCCGGGGCCGGACGATGTGGCGATCGAGATCAAATACTGCGGCGTCTGCCATTCCGACCTGCATGCGGTTCAGAACGACATGGGCGGGACCGTCTATCCCATCGTGCCGGGCCACGAGATCGCGGGCGTGATCACGGCGGTCGGCGCCAATGTCGTCCGCTTCAAGGAAGGCGACCGGGTCGGCGTCGGCTGCATGGTCGACAGTTGCCGCACCTGTTCCTCGTGCCAGTCGGGCGAGGAGCAATACTGCGTCCCCGGCCTGACCGGCACCTATGGCTCGCCGGACCCCAAGGGGGCGGCGGTCGGCCAGACCATGACCCAGGGCGGCTATTCCGACCACATCACGGTGGATCAGGCCTATATCCTGTCCATTCCCGACAGCCTGCCGCTGGATGCGGCCGCGCCCCTGCTGTGCGCCGGGATCACCACCTACAGCCCCTTGCGTCACTGGAAGGTTGGGCCGGGGTCCAAGGTGGCGGTCGTCGGCCTGGGCGGTCTGGGTCACATGGCCGTGAAGCTGGCCGTCGCCATGGGGGCCGAGGTCACCGTCCTGTCGACCTCGGATCGCAAGAAGGCCGACGCCGAACGGATGGGAGCCAGGCACTTCCTGATCAATTCCGACAAGGCGGCGATGAAGGCGGCGGGCGAGACGTTCGACCTGATCATCAACACGGTGTCCGCCACCCACGAGATCGCCCGCCACGTGGGCCTTTTGGCCCGCGACGGGACCATGGTCATGCTGGGCCTGACCACCGAGGGTCTGCCGATCTTCGCCCTGCCGCTGTTGTGGCGTCGCCGCAGCGTCGCCGGCAGCCTGATCGGCGGCATCCGCGAGACCCAGGAGATGCTCGATTTCTGCGCCCAGCACGGCATCGTCTGCGACATCGAAACCATAGCCCCGCATCAGATCAACGAGGCCTATGCGCGGATGGAGAAGTCCGACGTCCGTTATCGCTTCGTCATCGACATGGCCCAGATGGGTCAAGCCGCCTGACGGCGTCTTCTCGCGCAAGCCTTGCCAAGCTAAGGCTTGTTCCAGAGGGTAGGCTGACGTCCAAGCGGGCGTCGTCAGCACAGGGGAGCGGATCATGGCGCGAGTGGCTCTGGTGACCGGGGGAACCCGGGGCATAGGCAAGGCGATCGTCCAGCGGCTGAGGGAAGACGGCATGGCCGTCGCCGCGGGCTATTCCGGCAATGACGAAGCGGCGGCCGCCACGGCGCGCGAACTGGGCGTCATGGTGATCAAGGGCAATGTCGGCTCGTTCGCGGATTGCGAGCGCGCCGTGAAGGAGGTCGAGACCGAACTGGGTCCCATCGACATCTTGGTGAACAACGCCGGCATCACCCGCGACGGCTTCTTCCACAAGATGAGCGCGGACCAGTGGTCCGACGTGATCCGCGTCAACATGGACAGCGTCTTCAACATGACGCGTCAGGTGATCAACGGCATGCGCGACCGGGGCTTCGGCCGGATCGTCAACATCTCCTCGATCAACGGGCAGAAGGGCCAGATCGGCCAGACCAACTATTCCGCCGCCAAGGCCGGGATGATCGGCTTCACCAAGGCGCTGGCGCTGGAAAACGCGCGCAAGGGCGTGACCGTGAACTGCATCGCGCCGGGCTATATCGACACCGAAATGGTCGGAGCCATGGATCAAAAGGTGCTGGACGCCATCATCTCCCAGATCCCCGTTGGAAGACTCGGAAAAGGCGAGGAAATCGCCGACATGGTGTCGTGGCTGACCGGCGAGCGTGCCGGATATGTCACAGGCTGCACCCTGTCGCTGAACGGCGGCCAGTACCTGGTTGGCTAAGCCTGCTTCGCCCAAAATCCGCCGTTCGGGCGTTCCACCACTTTCCTCATGATGGGAACGGTCGAGGTCGAGGCGGAGAATCCGTCGTGCTTCGCCGTCGCGGCGCCGCGCGCCACGACGGTCGCGGGTCTGCGCCTGGACGCCGCCTGCCTGCTGGTGCTGGCCGCCTGCCTGACGGCGGGCGCCGCCGGCGCGGCCGAGGCTCAGACCCGCTCCAACGTCCAGGTCGAACAGAGTCGGGTGATCCGCGACCAGTCGGTGACCCGCACCCTGCCTCCGCCGGGACGCTATGTTTCCGAAGCCGGTCAGAGCTTCATGCTGGACCGTGCGGGCTCCCTGACCCTGCTGCGCTTTGAACGGTCGAGCGAGACCTGGGCCCTGCGCCCGTCTTCGGCCCCGCGCGGCGACACCATCTATCGCAACGACGCCGGGGAACAGGTGCTGCGCGTCACGGCCAGCGGCGGCGTCACCGTCTATACGAGCCGCAGTCCGGGCGGTTCGCCCGTGTCCCTGTCCGGTCCCGCCGCCAGCCTGGAGCCCCCCACCCTCGGCCCGGTGCAGATGTTCAATCTGATGACCCGCCGAAGCGGCGTGGTCAGCGAAGCCATGGGCCGGCTGGTCCGTATCAACGTCTTCGGCGAGGAATCCGAGGCCCTGTGCATCGAGGCCCTGATCGTCACCACCGACGCCGTGGTCCGCATCGCCCGCTCGCCCAGCGCCCGCCCCTTCCTGGAACGGCTGCGCAGCATCACCATCGTCGAAGGCTCGCGCGCCTCGGTCAGCTACGCCCAGGGCGACCTGCGTGTCGTCGTCGACCCCAAACGCGGCATCGCCGGCCGCCCCTCCTCGGCCCGCGTCATCCGTGCAGTGATCCCGCAGGACTGAGGCCGCCGCCTGCGCGGTCGGTTGCGGACGCCGGGAGGGTCCGCTTCCAGGCCCTCCACACGCCCGCTAGTGCGGCGAACACCTTGGTCATCCTAACCCGCTTGCCAAAGTCGCTTTCGGATATGCATGTTCTGCGTATGATCGATGCGCACACGTTGAACATACTAACCCATGTCGCGACCGGGGCCCTGGCCCTGCTCATTGGCCTTATACCGCTGTTCAGCCGCAAAGGCGGCCCGCTGCATCGCTGGTCTGGGCGAGCGACCGCAGGGCTGGGGCTGGTGGTTCTGTCCTGCGCGGTGCTGGCGGTGATCCTGTTCCAGCCGCCCGCCCCGCTGGTCGCCGCGACCCTCACGGCCGGCTATCAATATTTAAGCGGCCTGCGCAGCCTGTCGCTTACCCGTCGCGGGCCGCGCCTGCCGGACACGCTGCTTTCGATGCTGGGCGTGGGATTGGCCTTGCTCGTGGCGTTCCAGATGGGCCAAGGCGATGCCTCGTGGACCCCGGCCATCGGTTACTCGGCCATCGGCTACCTGCTCACGATGACCGCCTATGATCTCAGCCGCCCGCTGTGGGTCGGGGTTTGGTATCGCCGGGTTCGGCCGCTGGATCACGGCGTCAAGATGATCGGCTTCTACTTCGCCATGCTCTCGGCTGCCTCTGGCAACCTTCTGGCCGAGTGGCAGCCACTGAGCCAGGTCCTTCCTTCGGCCGTTGGCATGGCGGCGATAGTCGGTTTCATCATTTGGTACAGTCTGCGCCCTATCCGGCTCAGCCGCGCTGGCGCGCTTGGACGCCAAGGCTTCATCGCCTAGCCGCCCATCCCCTTGATGTCCTTGGCGGACACTCGCCCTACCCCGTGAACCCGTCCTTTGCGGCGCGCCGCGCGGCGAAGTCGGCGGCGTTCGCGGCGCGAAGGAAGGGGTTGAAGCGGCGCTCCAGACCGACGCGGGTCGGCACGGTCGGTTGGCCACGTTCGCGGGCGGCGAAGATCGCCTCGGCGTGGGTCTGCATTTCCGGCCGGTCATCCAGGCTGAGGGCGAAGCGGGCGTTGGCGGCGGTGTATTCGTGAGCGCAATAGAGGGTCGTCGATTCGGGCCAGGCCGCGATGCGGTTCAGACTGTCCCACATCTGGTCCGGCGTCCCTTCGAACAGCCGGCCGCAGCCGAGGGCGAACAGGGTGTCGCCGACGAAGGCCAGATCATCCTCGACCGACCGATAGACCACATGGTCCAGGGTATGGCCGGGCGTGACCATGACCTCCAACGCCGTCTGGCCCAGCATCACCACGTCGCCGTCGACCACGACGCGGTCCAGAGGCGCGGCGCGACGGACTTCCTCCGGTCCCACGATCTCGCAGCCGGTCTCGGCCTTCAGCCGTTCGTTGCCGCCCGTGTGGTCGGGGTGCCAGTGGGTGTTGAGGATCAGGTCCAGCCGGCCCCAGCCCGAGGCCGCCAGATCGGCGAGGATGGCCTCGGCGTCGGGCGTGTCCACAGTGGCGACCAGACCGGTCGCCTCGTCCCGAATCAGGAAGCCGTAATTGTCCGACAGACAGGAAAATTGGCGCACGGTCAGGGTCATGGACGCATCCTAGCAGCGGGGGCGGTCAACGGACTATAGTGCGTCCATGCGGCGCAGCATCGACGATCTTCGCACCTTCTACGGCGAGCCGACCGGCGCGCTGGTGCGGCGCATGCTGGCGCGGCGGCTGGACGACGCCTGGGGCGAGGCGACGGGCTGCGACGTTCTGGGCCTGGGCTACGCCACGCCCTGGCTGGGCGGCTTCGTCGGCGCGCGGCGGGTGATCGCCGCCATGCCGGGGGCGCAGGGGGCCGAGCAATGGGCGGCGGCGGGGCGAAACCGCACCCTGCTGGTGGATGAGAAACGCCTGCCCTTCGCCGCCGGCGCCTTCGACCGCATCCTGCTGGTCCATGCGCTGGAGGAGGCCGACGATCCCCTGGCCCTGCTGACCGAGGCGGTGCGGGCCCTGGCCCCCGCCGGACGGATCATTCTGGCCACGGCGGCGCGCGGGGGCCTCTGGGCGCGGGCGGAAACCACCCCCTTCGGCCATGGACGGCCCTTTACGCGCGGTCAGCTGGAGCGGCTGGTGCGCGAGGTCGGGCTGGAGCCCGCCGCCTGGTCGCAAGCCCTCTATGTCCCGCCGTGGCGCCTCCTTCTTCCCATGGCTGAGGGGTTCGAGCAGGTCGGAAGTCGGGTCTTCCCCGGCGCGGCGGGCCTGATCATGCTGGAGGCCACGCGTCAGGCCTATGCCCGGGTGCGGCCGCAGGGACTGGCCCAGGCGGTGCTGGCCGCGCGGCCGTCGCTGACGCCGTCGCCGGCTTCGCGCGACCACGGACCGCCCGCCCATGCGGCCCAAACCGCCCACGCCGCTATGGGCGCCGCGCCCAAACGGCCTTAAGGCGAGCCCCATGCAGCGACTGATCCTGATGCGCCACGCCAAGGCCGAGAAGACCGCCCCCGGCGGCGACATCGACCGCCCCCTGTCCAAGCATGGCCGCGACGACGCCCTGGCCATGGGCCGCGCCCTGGCGGAACGCGGTCTGCGCCCCGACACGGCCCTGGTGTCCAGCGCGCGTCGCACCCACGAAACCTGGGACGCGGTCAGCGAAGCCATGGGCGACGTCGAGGTGCATCTGCTTCCCTCCCTCTACAACGCCTCCACCGCAACGCTGCGCCGGGCGGTCGAAGCCGCCGAGGACGAGGCCGGCTGCCTGCTACTGGTGGCGCACAATCCGGGGGTGCATCAGCTGGCTGTCGAATATCTGATCGAGAGCGCGGCCTCGCCCAGCGTGCTGGACAAGATGAGCGGCGGCTTCCCCACCGGGGCGGCGGCCGTCTTCGCCGTCGATGTCGCCGGACGCCCTTCCTATGAGGGTTGGCTGACCCCGCACGACGTCGAAAAATGACCGCCGACCTGCCGACCACGGCCTTCAAGATCCTGAGCCGCGCCGATTGGCGCGCCGCCCTGGCCGAGGGCGGCTATGACGGTTCACCCGTCGACCATGCTGACGGCTATATCCACCTGTCCGCCGCCGACCAGTTGGCCGGCACCGCCGCCAAGCACTATGCGGGCCAGGACGACCTGATGCTGGTCGAGGTCGACCTGACGGCCCTGGGCGACGCCCTCGTCTGGGAACCGTCGCGCGGCGGGGCGTTGTTCCCCCACATCTACGGCCCCCTGCCCGTCGCGGCGACGCGGGGCGTGCGCGCCCTGTCGGTGACGGACGCGGGCGAGATGATCCTGAGCGAGACCCCATGAGCCTGACCGACCTCGGCGCCATCGCCCTGCGCCAGCTGGACCCCGAGACCGCGCACCGGTTGGCGATCCGCGCCCTTCAGGTCACGCCGCTTCCGACGCCGGGCGCCGACGATCCGATCCTGCGCACCCGTGTGGCCGGTCTGGACATGCCCAATCCCGTCGGTTTGGCGGCGGGCCTCGACAAGAACGGCGAGGCGCTGGAAGGCCTGTCGCGGCTCGGCTTCGGCGCGGTGGAATGCGGCTCGGTCACGCCGCGCGCTCAAGCCGGAAATCCCAAGCCGCGCCTGTTCCGCCTGGCGGAGGACCGGGCCGTCATCAACCGGATGGGCTTCAACAACGAGGGGCTGGAGCCCTTCGCCGCGCGTCTGGCCCATCGTCCCAAGCGCACGGCCATCGGCGCCAACCTGGGGGCCAACAAGGACACCGAGGACAAGGCGACGGACTATGTCGCGGGTCTGCGTCGTCTGGCGGGTCTGGCCGACTATTTCACCATCAACATCTCCTCGCCCAATACGCCGGGTCTGCGCGCGCTGCAGGGCCGCGAGGCGCTGGACGACCTGCTGGGCCGCATCCACGAGGCCCGCCCGACCGACGGCGCGCCGGTCTTCCTGAAGATCGCGCCCGACCTGATCGGCGAGGAGATCGGCATGATCGTCGAGGCGTCGCTGGCGCACGGCATCGACGCCCTGATCGTGTCCAACACCACGCTGGAACGGCCCGCCTCGCTGAGATCCGCCTTCGCGGGCGAGGCCGGCGGCCTGTCGGGCGCGCCGCTGAAACCCTTCGCGCTGAAGGCGCTGCAGGCCGCCGCCGAAGCCGCCGCCGGGCGGCTGCCGCTGATCGCGGTGGGCGGCATCGAGAGCGGCGAGGACGCCTTCGCCCGCATCCGCGCCGGCGCCTCGGCGGTCCAGGTCTATTCGGCCCTCATCTATGAAGGCCCCGGCCTGATCGGACGGATCAAACGGGACCTCGCCGCGCGTCTGCGCGCCGAGGGCTTCGCCGCTCTTTCCGAAGCGGTCGGTTCGGGCCGTTGACGGAGCATTAGGGCAAACCGCGCCATCATCGTCTCGATAGGCGGACTCCCGCCTGCTCGGAAGGACGCATGACGCAAATCGCCGCCGACGCCCTGACCGTATGGGCGCCCGCCATTCGCCAGCGACGCAAGTCGATGCTGCAACGCCTCGTCATGGGCGCGGCGACGGCATTGGTGTTCAGCCCGGTGCTGGGCTGGGGGCTCAGCACGGCCTGGCTGGCGATCTATTTCCTGATCCAGTTCGCCGAAGCGGCGATCTTCGCCCCCGTGGTGGCGGGCAAGGTCACGGCCCCCGCTGGATGGCGGGGCCTGTGCGGCGACCTAGTGCTGATCCTCAACGCCAGCTTCCTGGGCGTTCTGGCGATCCCGCTGTGGCTGATCGGGGGCCCGATGGGCGGCGTGGCGGCCGCCATCCTCCTTTCGGCCGGAACGGTCAACTCGGTGGTCATGTCGGCCGGATCCATGCGGGTCTTCGCCTGCACCGTGCTGCCGCAACTGGCCTATCTCGCCCTCACCCCGCTGTTCATGATTCAGTGGGGCGCGCCGCCGCATTTCGTCACCGCCGTCGCCATCGGCGTCCTGTCCTACACCGTCTTCTGCCTGAACACGCGCCAGCACATCTACCGCGTCGGCCTCGCCGAAAGCCGCGCGCGCCTGGACGCGGAGCGCAGGCGCGAAGAGGCGGAGACCGCCATGGCGGACCGCAGCGCCTTCCTGGCGGCTGTCGGCCACGACCTGCGCACGCCGATCAGCGCCATCCTGACGGGCGCCAACGAACTCGATATCGCCGCCAAGCCCGCCCTGGCCCGTCAACAGATCGCCCTGATCACCGACGCCGGCCTGATGATGAAGGCGATGCTGGACGATCTTCTGGATCACGCGCGGCTCGACGCCGGGCGGATGAATGTCGAGAGCCGCGATTTCGATCTGCGGCTGCTGCTGTCCCAGACGGCCCGCCTGTGGGCCGGACCGGCGCGCGCCAAGGGTCTGCGCCTGCGGATGGAGGGCGCTCGCCTCCTGCCCCGCATGGTGCGCGGCGACGCCATGCGGCTGCGTCAGGTGCTGAACAATCTGATCTCCAACGCGATGAAATTCACCGAGGCGGGTTCGATCACGCTCGACCTTCAGGCCTGGCCGGACGAACACGGCGCCCATGTACTGCTGATCAGCGTCGCCGACACCGGCCCCGGCATGAGCGCCGCCCAACTGGCCCGCCTGTTCACGCCCTTCGACCAGACGACGGACGGCGTCGCCGCCCTGTACGGCGGGTCGGGCCTGGGGCTGGCGATCAGCCGCGACCTGATCCAGCTGATGGGCGGACGGCTGACAGTGCGCAGCGCGCCCGGCGAAGGCTCCGTCTTCACCGTTTCCCTGGTCCTGCCGCGCGGCTCGGCCGCCGATATTCAAACCGTCCTGACGCCCCAAGCGCGAGGCCTAGTCGCCAAACCCCTGCCCCGAACGAGATCAGTCGCGGCTTCGCCTCCGGCTGCGGCAGAGCCGGAACCGCTCGCGGCCGTCGAACCTCCCGCCGAAGTCGAAGAGGCCGCCCAGCCGGACGACGGACGCCCGCTGCGGGTGCTGGTGGTGGACGACCACGCCATCAACCGACGCGCCATCCAGTTGATCCTCCAGTCGCTGGACTGCGAAATCACCATGGCCGAAGACGGGATGGCCGCGCTTCAGGCCTGCGAGGGCGCGCCCTTCGACGTCATCTTCATGGACGTGCGGATGCCCGAACTGGACGGCCGCGAAACCACGCGCCGCCTGCGCGCCGCCGGCGGGATCAACGCAGCGACGCCGGTCATCGCCGTCACCGCCGACACCGCGCCCGAGGACATCGCCGCCTGCACCGCCGCCGGGATGAACTATTTCGTGTCCAAGCCCCTGACGCCGGGCGCCCTGCTTCAAGCCCTGTCTCAGGTCCTGGAAGAAGCCGCTGTCGCCCCCGAGAGCGCGGCGGCCTGACCTCCGCTTCTAGTTGACGGCTTCGCCGCGGATCTCGGCCAGAAGAGCCTCGCCAAAGTCGGGCTCGCGCAGACGGCATTCCCACACCGTCACGACCCGCCAGCCCGCCGCCGTCAGTTCCGCCTCCACGCGGGCGTCGCGGGCGCGATTTCTGTCGATCTTGGCGATCCAGTAGTCCGCGTTGGTCTGGGGCTTTCGCGCGCCGCGCGGACAGTCGTGGCCGTGCCAGAAACAGCCGTGGACGAAGACGGCGAGCTTGCGCCCCTTCATCACCAGATCAGGCCGTCCGGGCAGGCCGCAGCCGCCCAGACGATAGCCGATCCCGGCGGCGCGCAGCATCCGCCGGACCTTCAGTTCGGGCGCGGTGTCGCGCCCCTTCACCCGACGCATGACCGCGCTGCGTTTTTCCGGGGTGAAGACGTCGGTCGTCATGGTTCAACCCATGACGGCCGGGATCACAGCTGGGCCAGCAGGTGTTCGGCCGTGGACACCTTGAACTCGCCGCCCTGTTCGATGTTCAGTTGGTCGACCACGCCGTCCTTCACCAGCATGGAGTAGCGCTGCGAACGCTCGCCCATGCCGAAGCCCTTGGCGTCCAGCGTCAGGCCGACGCTGCGGGTGAAGTCGCCGTTGCCGTCGGCCAGCATGACGATGTCGTCCGCGCCGTTGAGGCCATGGTCCTTGGCCCAGGCGCCCATGACGAAGGCGTCGTTGACAGACAGGCAGGCGACCGTGTCGACGCCCTTGGCCGCCAGGTCGGCGCGGTTGTCCGCGTAGCCCGGCAGGTGGCGGGCCGAGCAGGTCGGAGTGAAGGCGCCCGGCACGGCGAACAGGGCCACGGTCTTGCCCGCGAACAGTTCGCTGGTGGTGACCGGCTTGGGGCCGTCGGCGGTCATGGTGGTCAGGGTCGCGTCGGGGATGCGGTCGCCGATCTGGATAGTCATGCGGGGTCTCCGGGGCTGAAAGGCCCGGGGAATCCGGGCGGCGTTCAGATGCTCAGATAGAGAGGCTAACCGGGATCGCCAAGGCGGCTTCGTTCCATGTGCGCCTTGCGTCGGGGCCGCCGGACCCCGATGATAGAGGAATGACCGCCTTTTCCTCCCTGACCGGGCGTCTTCTGGTAGCCATGCCGGGCATCGACGACGACCGTTTCCGCCACGCCGTCATCCTGATCTGCGCCCACGACGACGAGCACGCCATGGGTCTGCGGCTGGACCAGCCGGCGCCGGGCGTCTCCCTGTCCGACGTGCTTCATAAGCTGGACACGCCGAACGCCGACGCCATGAAGGACCGCTCCGTGCTGATCGGCGGGCCGGTGGAACGCGAGCGCGGCTTCGTCCTGCACACCGACGACTGGACCAGCGAGGAGGACGTCACCCTGACCTTCGGCGACGGCCTGGCCATGACCGGCACGCGCGACGCCCTGAGCGCCATGACCGACGCCGAGGACGGACCGCGCCAGTCGATCCTGCTGCTGGGCTACGCCGGCTGGGGCGAAGGTCAGTTGGAGGAAGAGCTCAGCGAGAACGTCTGGCTGACCGCCGACGCCGATTCCGACCTGATCTTCGACGGCGACTATCAGACCAAGTGGAGCCGTGTCCTGGCGGGTCTCGGCGTCGACGCCGCCCGTTTGTCCGCTCAGAGCGGCCGCGCCTGACGGCCGGCCGCAGACGCTAGGCCGAGCGCGCCTTGATCGGCGCCGTGCCGTCGGCCAGCGACTCGTTCAGATAGACCTCGGCCTCCTGGGCCGGCAGGGCGGGCGCATAGCCGAAACCCTGGCCGTAGTGGCAACTGGCGTCCAACAGCAACCGCGCCAGCCCGGCGTTCTCCACCCCTTCGGCGACGACCTCGAGCGACAGGTCGCGGCCCAGGTTGACGACGGACTTGACGATCTTGGCCGACCCCTCGTCCTTGTCCATCGTCAGAACGAAGTAGCGGTCGATCTTGAGTGTGTCGAACGGCAGGCGGGCCAGATAGGACAGTGACGAGAACCCGGTGCCGAAATCGTCCAGCGCCAGACTGGCCCCGACCTCGCGCAGCCGGGTCAGGACCTCGGCGGCGTGCGCGGTGTCGCGCATGATGTCGCCCTCGGTGACCTCCAGCTTCAACGCGCCGCGCGGCAGCCCGGCCTCCTGGATGATGCGCGCCACGTCCTCGACCAGGTGCGGCCGCTCGATCTCGCCGACCGACAGGTTGACGCTGCAGAACAGCTTGCCCGCGCTGGGGTGGCGCTGCAGCCATTCCGCCAGTTGACGCGACGCCTGGGTCATCATCAGCAGACCCAGTTCGTTCATCAGGCCCATTTCATCGGCCAGGGTCAGGAACTCGTCCGGCGGCACCAGGCCGCGCCGGGGGTGACGCCAGCGCACCAGGGCCTCGAACCCGGCGACGGCCCCGGTGTTGAGGTTGACGATGGGCTGGTAGAAGGGCTCGACCTCACCGCGCACGAAGGCGTTGCGCAGATCCGCTTCCAGCGCCAGCCGTGACAGGCTGTCGGACTCCAGCGCCCGGCCATAGGCCGCCGCTCCGCCGCGCCCGGCCGTCTTGGCCTGCTCGACCGCCAGTTCGACCCGGCGCAGCAACTCGGCGGGATCGGGGGCATCCGGCCCGCCCTCGGCGGCCACAGCGCCGATGGAGACGGTGGGATAGATGTCGAAGCCGGCGACGCGCAGCGGTTGCTCCAACGCCTCGCGAACCCGGTCGCTGGCGCTCGTGCCCCCGCGACGGGTCAGGACGGCGAATTCGTCCTCGCCGATCCGCGCGGGCGAACATTCCTTCGAGAAAGCCCCCGACAGCCGCGAGCCCAGGGCCGACAGCACCAGATCGGCGCGCTCATGGCCCAGGGCCTCGTTCAGACGGCGCAGACGGTCGACGTCGGCCACCACCAGTTCGTAGTCGCCCGGCTCGGCCAGGGTCTCAGCGGCCCGAACCAGGAAGGTGCGCCGATCCAGCAGGCCGGTCAGCGTATCCCGGTCGGCCCCGGCGAACTTGGTTTCCAGGGCGACGACGCCCGCCGCGCGCAGCCCTTCCTCCAGCCAGACGCCGCGCCACAGGCAGGTCTCGCAGCCGCGCATGCGCAGGCGCACGGCGATTTCGGTCCCCTCGGCCTGGGGCTTGAGCAGGCGGTCGGCCAGGGCGCGGTCCTGGGGCATGGTCAGGGCGGTGAAGGCCGCGCCCGAACACTCGGGGGCCAGGGGTCCCAGGCCCAGGGACCGGGTCGCGCCGGTAAAGCGAATTTGGTCTTCGGACGGCGTCCAGATCCAAAGGGCGGCGTCAGCGGCGGCCAGCGCCTCGATCGCCGTCGTCGGGTCCCAGGTCAGCGCTCTGGATCGTGTGCTCAAAGCGATTCCCGAATCGAAGGACTGGACGCGACCGGGTCAGGGACGAACTCGTCCCGAATAACGCCGAACAACAGATGATCTGCCCATGCGCCGTTAATTTTCAAATAAGCTTTCGCCAGTCCCTCGTCCCGGAAGCCCGCCTTTTCCAGCACCCGGCGCGAGGCCTGATTGGACGGCACGCACGCCGCCTCGACCCGGTGCAGCCCCAGGGGCCCGAAGGCGAAGCTCAAAATCGCCCGCGCCGCCGCCGTGGCGATCCCCCGGCCCGCATAGGGTTGGCCGATCCAGTAGCCCAGCGTCCCGGTCTCGGCCACGCCGCGCCGGATGTTGGACAGGGTGATCGCCCCCATCAACGTCTCTTCTGCGGGGTCGAAAATGAACAGCGGCCAGGCCGTGCCCAGTTCCATCTCACGGGCATAGACCCCCAAACGGCGACGAAACGCCGCCCGGGTCAGATCGTCCTCGGCCCAGGCGGGCTCCCACGGCTGGAGATAGTCGCGCGAGCCGTCGCGCAGATCGGCCCATTCGGCATGGTCGGCTGGACGCGGCGGGCGCAGCAAGACCCCCTGTCCGTTCAGGACCGGTCCGGTCGCTTCCGCCATCCAGTCGAACAGGGCCATCGCGGCAGATTAGCGAGAAGCACCGCCGACGCCAGCCACGACTTAACTGGCCTTCAGTCGCGTGGCGAAGGCCGATCCCGCCGCCGCCGCTGCCTTGGGTCCCAGTACCGCCGTCGCCGCCAGACCCGCGCCCGCCAGCGCCCGGCCGACCTGACGCAGATCGTCGCCGGTCTGGGCCAGGATGCGGGCGGCGCTGTCCTCGGACGAGACCGGCGCGCCGAAGATCAGGGTCTGGGCGGCGTTGCGGCCGGCGCGGCTGGCGGGGCTTTCGTCGGCCATCCACAGCGTCGCATTCAGCACGGCCTTGGCGCGCGACAGTTCGGCGTCGCTCGGGCCCTTTTCGGCCAGGTCCAGCAGTTCGGCGGCGCAGACCTCGGCCAGCTCCACGGCCCGCTCGGCGGCGGCCCCGGCGTAGATGCCCAGCACCCCGGCGTCCTCATAGGCTTCCTGATAGGCGTCGATGGCGTAGGCCAGGCCCCGATCCTCGCGCGCGCTCTGGAACAGACGCGAGGCCATGCCGCCGCCGAGAATTTCGGTGAACAGACGCAGCGTCGGCAATCGCGGGTCCAGCGCCCCCATCGTCGGCAGTTGGAAGACCAGGTTGGCCTGTTCGATCTTTCGAGTCAGTCGAGCCTCGCCCCCGACGAAGACGGCGGGCGCCACGGGCTGGAGCCGGGTCGCGGCCTCCTGACCGAACCAGCGCTCGACCAGGGCCAGCAGTTCGCCCTCCTCGACCGCGCCCGAGACCGCCACCACCATCCGGTCGGGCGAATAGAGCTGGGCGCGCCACTGGGCCACGGCGGCGCGGTCGGCGGGGGCCAGGCTGGCGACGGTGCCGAGGATGGGCCGACCCAGCGACTGACCGGCGTAGGCCCGCGTCTGGGCCATTTCGAAGACGTGGTCGTCGGGGGTATCGAAGGCCTCGGCGATCTCCTGGGCCACGACGTCCTTCTCGCGGACGATCTCGGCGGGGTCGAGCGTGGGGCGGAAGACGAGGTCGGATACGATCTGCATGGCCAGGGGCAGCGAGCCGTGCAGGGCGCGAATTTCGAAACTGGTGCGCTCATAGCCGGTGGCGGCGTTGATCGAGCCGCCTTCGGCCTCGATCCGCTCCACGATGTCGCGCGCGCCCATGTCGCCGGCGCCCTTGAACACCAGATGCTCCAGCAGATGCGACCAGCCGGAGCGCGCCTCGTCCTCCATCCGCGCCCCGCCGCGCACGGCGACGGTCAGGGCGAAGGTGCGAAGGCCGGGCATGGGGTCGCAGACGACGCGGACGCCGTTGGACAGGGTGTGGAGGCGAGCGGTCAGGATTCTGTGTCCTTGCGGGTCATGCGGCGGCGCAGCAGCACCCCGTAGAAGGCGATCAGGGCGGCGGCGAGACCGAACCAGGTCAGGGCGTAGCCGAGGTGGTTGTTCGAGAAGGCGGCGGGGGGCGCCGAGGGCTGGAGCGCCTGCCAGCCGGGGTTGGTCGAGGTCGTGGCGAAGACGGTGAAGGGCGACACCGGCCCCTCGACCTTCAGCGAGCGGGCCATGGCCTCGGCGTCGCGGCCGTAGAAGCGGCCCTGGGCGGGCGGCGGGGTCAGGGCGCTGGGCGCAGGGGCGCGACGCAGGACGCCGGTGATCACGACCGGCATCGTGTCGTCGGCGTTCACCGGGGGCCGGGCTGAGACCTCAGCGGAGACGAAGCCGCGATCCACCAGCAGGGTCGGGCCGCCTTCAACCGGACAGGCGGAGACCAGACGCACGCCCGCGTCGCTGTTCTCGATCGACTGAAGCTCGACAAAGGACGCCGCCGACAGGCCGCGACAGCTCAGGATGACGCGGCGGAACTCGGGGTTCTCGACCTTCAGCGCCTCGGCCAGCGGCACGGGCGGCAGATCGGCGGCGGCCTCGGCCCCAGCGATCAGGCCCTCCTTCCACTGCATCCGCTGCACCTGCCAGACGCCGAGCGTCAGCAGGACGCCCAACAGAAGAACAGCGAGGACGGTCAGGACGACGGGGAAACGGGGACGAACGGCAGCAGTCATTTCGGGTCTCGGGTTCGCAGCATCTGAAGCGCCGTCATCAAGCCCTTGCCGGGCCGCATCAGGCCCAGAGCGAGGGCCGCGACCAGCGGCAGCCAGACGATCAGGTGCAGCCATATGGGGGGATGCCAGGCGATCTCCACCGCCAGGGCCGAGAAACCGACGATGAAGCCGACGATCTGCATGATGAAGGTGGCGGCGCCGTCCCCGGTCTCGACCGAGGCGAGGTCATAGCCGCAGTTCTCGCAGACAGGGCGGACCTTCAGAAAGCCCTGGAACAACCGCCCCTGGCCGCAGTTGGGGCAGCGGCCCCGAAGGCCGGCGCAGATTGCCTGACCGCCAAGCAAATCGGCGCGGGACTGTTCGTCCCGCGCCGCTTGAAGTGCAGTTCCTGGTTCGCTCAACTTCACCCGAAGGTGACGTAGACGAAGGCGAACAGGAAGAGCCAGACCACGTCCACGAAGTGCCAGTACCAGGCGGCGGCCTCGAAGCCGAAATGCTTCTGCGGGGTCATCTGCCCAGCCTGCAGACGCAGCAGGCAGACGGCCAGGAAGATGGTGCCGATGGCGACGTGGAAACCGTGGAAGCCCGTGGTCAGGAAGAAGATCGAACCATAGAGCTTCGAATGGGCGGCCGCTTCGCTGAAGAAGAAGTGCTCGTGCAGGATGTGGTGATACTCGTAAGCCTGAACGCCAGTGAACAGCACGCCCAGCAGGACGGTGATCAGCAGGCCGATTTTGGCGGCCTTGCGGTCGCCGACCTGCAGCGCGTGGTGCGCCCAGGTCACGGTCGTGCCCGACAGCAGCAGGATGACCGTGTTCAGCAGCGGCAGGCCCCACGGGTCCAGCAGCTCGACGCCCTTGGGCGGCCAGGTCTTCCAGGCGGCGGCGGTGTCCATCCAGTTGCCGATTTCCGGCGTCAGGGCGCGCGATTCATTGAAGATCGCCATGTCGAAGAACATCCAGAAGAAGGCGACGAAGAACATCACTTCCGAAGCGATGAACAGCACCATCCCGTAGCGCAGCCCGATCGAGACGACCGGGGTGTGGTCGCCCTTGCGGCTTTCCTTGATCACGTCCGACCACCAGCCGAACATGGCGTAGAGGACGCCGGCCAGACCGGCGAAGAAAACGTATTTCGTCCCGGCTTCCAGGCCGAACAGGCCCTTCATCCAGATGACCGCGCCGACGAACATGACCACGGCGGCCATGGACGAGATCAGCGGCCACGGGCTCGGGTCCACAAGGTGGTAGTCGTGATGCGGTTTTGCGTGCGCGTCGGCCATTCCAGGGTCTCTGAATTAAGGCGAGAGATCGTTATGACAGGGGCTATAGCGCCCGCTATCCGGCTTTGCCAGTAGCGGTTTCAACAGAAGCCGCCTGCTCGAAGCCCTTGGTGGGGAAGAAGGTGTAGCTGAGGGTGATTTCGCGCACCCCCTTCGACTCGGAATCCGTCGCCATCTCGGGCGCGACGAAATACTGGACCGGGAAGGCCTTGGTCTCGCCGGGCGCGATTTCCTGGCCCTCGAAGCAGAAGCACTGCAGCTTCTGGAAATAGGGACCGGCGCGTTCGGGCACGACGTTGTAGGCGGCCGTCGCGTGGATCGGCCGATCCGAGGTGTTGGTCACGTCGAAATAGGCCATGCCGGTCTCACCGATTCGCACCCGCTGGCTGACCTGCTCGGCCTTGAAGATCATCGGCAGGTCGCGGACATTGGTGTCGAAGCGGATCAGGACCGTCTGGTCCAGAACTTGGGTCGGCGCCGCCTCGGCCTTTTTCACCGTGCCGTCGAAGCCCGTCACCTGGCAGAAAAGGCGATACAGAGGCACGGCGGCGAAGGCCGCGCCCGTCATCCCCATGACCACGGCGGCGCAGATCAGGGCGACGAGGTTCTTGCG
This sequence comes from Brevundimonas sp. 2YAF1, assembly GCF_052114745.1. Classification (NCBI taxonomy): domain Bacteria; kingdom Pseudomonadati; phylum Pseudomonadota; class Alphaproteobacteria; order Caulobacterales; family Caulobacteraceae; genus Brevundimonas; species Brevundimonas sp. 2YAF1. The sequence continues at coordinate 264,168 of NZ_JBFRFI010000002.1, forward strand.
GTCCTTCACTGCGCAGGCTCCGCGACCGCCGCCTCCGGGGCGGGCGGAACGGGGGCCGGCAGGGCGGGATCGACGCGATCCAGCGCCGCCGCCGCTGCGGCCTCGGCCGCCTTGCGGGCCTCGGTGTTGCGCTGAAGGTTCACGACCGTGACGATGAAAACCAGGACGATGAAGCCGACCAGGCCTAGGGCGATGGCCACGTTGCGGCGCTTGCGCGCGCGCACTTGATCGTCGGTCAGCTTGATAAATTCAGGACGGGTCACGCGGTCAGGCTCCCAGGCCTGGCAACTGCTCGACCAGCAAGGCCGAGAACAGCGCCATCAGATACAGGATGGAGAAGGCGAACAGATTGCGGGCCGGTTTGGCCTCGGCGCGGACGTCATACAATGCGGCCTCTCGCCCCACAGCCTCGGCCTTGTCCGGCTGGTCGCCGGCGCGCGAACGCCACAGGCGGACCGCCAGGGCCAGGAAGAACAGGCCGCCGGCCACCGACACCGCCAGATAGACCACGCCGCCCAGGCCGAGGAAGGCCGGGGCGATGGCCACGGGCACGAAGATCAGGGTGTAGATCAGGATCTGCAGACGGGTCGACTTGGCGCCGCGCGCCACCGGCATCATGGGGATGCCCGCCTTGGCGTAATCGCCCGCCGAATAGAGGGCCAGCGCCCAGCTGTGCGGCGGGGTCCACAGGAAGATGATCAGGAAGAGCAGCCAGGCCTGCCACGGCGCCTGGCCCGTCACCGCCGCCCAGCCGATGACCGGCGGCAAGGCCCCGGCGGCGCCGCCGATGACGATGTTCTGGGGCGTCCGGCGCTTGAGCAGCAAGGTGTAGAAGCCGGCGTAATAGACGATGGTCAGGGCCAGCAGGCCGCCGGCCAGCCAGTTGGTCGTCATGCCCAGCAGCATGACCGAGAAGATCGACAGGATGACGCCGAACGCCATCGCGTCATTCTTCCGAACGCGGCCTGCAGCAACCGGACGGCCGCGCGTGCGCCGCATCAGGGCGTCGGTCTCGCCTTCCAGCGCCATGTTCAGGGCGCCGGCGGCCCCTGCCCCCACGGCGATGCACAGGACGGCGATGGCGGCCAGAAGCAAGTTGGGACGGCCCGGCGCGACCACCAGGCCGGTCACGGCGGTGAAGACCACCAGCGACATGACGCGCGGCTTCAGCAGCTGGAAGAAGTCTTCCGGCTGGGAGGTCGTGACGAGAGGAGCTTGACGGTCGGTCATGGTCATTAAAAGCCAAAGGCCGCCCTTCCGGTTACGAAAGGGCGGCCTCTCAAGGGTTATCCGGTTCGGATCAGTGGTTGTCCGCCTTGACCACCGGCAGTTCGTTGAACTGGTGGTGCGGCGGGGGCGACGAGAGAGTCCACTCCAGCGTGGTGGCGCCTTCGCCCCACGGATTGGCTTCGCCCTTGCGGCGACGGATCGCAGCTTCGGCCAGCATCACCAGGAAGACGCCGACGCCGACGATGGTGATCAGGTAGCCGATCGACGAGACCTGGTTCCAGTAGGTGAAAGCTTCCGGATAGTCGATGTAACGACGCGGCATGCCCTGCAGACCCAGGAAGTGCTGCGGGAAGAAGACGAGGTTCACGCCGACGAACATGATCCAGAAGTGGGTCGCGCCGAGGAACTCGTTGTACTTCACGCCGAACATCTTCTCGAACCAGTAGTAGAAGCCCGCGAAGATCGAGAAGATCGCGCCCAGCGACAGCACGTAGTGGAAGTGCGCCACGACGTAATAGGTGTCGTGCAGGCTGTAGTCGATGCCGGCGTTCGACAGGACGACGCCGGTCACGCCGCCGAGGGTGAAGAGGAAGATGAAGCCCATCGCCCACAGCATCGGCGTCTTGAAGCTGATGGAGCCGCCCCACATGGTGGCGATCCAGCTGAAGATTTTCACGCCGGTCGGCACGGCGATGATCATCGTCGCGGCCACGAAATAGGCGCGCAGGTTGATGCTCATGCCCACGGTGTACATGTGGTGCGCCCACACGATGAAGCCGATGAAGCCGATGGCGACCATGGCGTAGGCCATGGCGAGGTAGCCGAAGATCGGCTTCTTCGAGAAGGTCGAGACGATGTGCGAGATGATGCCGAAGCCCGGCAGGATCATGATGTAGACTTCGGGGTGACCGAAGAACCAGAACAGGTGCTGGTACATCACCGGGTCGCCGCCGCCGGCAGGATCGAAGAAGGAGGTGCCGAAGTTACGGTCCGTCAGCAGCATGGTGATGGCGCCCGCCAGAACCGGCAGCGACAGCAGCAGCAGGAAGGCCGTGATCAGCACGCCCCAGGCGAACAGCGGCATGCGGTGCAGGGTCATGCCCGGCGCGCGCATGTTGAAGATGGTGGTGATGAAGTTGATCGCGCCCAGGATCGACGAGGCGCCGGCGATGTGCAGCGAGAAGATCGCCAGGTCGAACGACGGCCCCGCGTGACCGATGGTGGAGAGCGGCGGATAAGCCGTCCAGCCGCCGCCGAAGCCCTTGCCCGGGCCACCGTCGACGAACATCGAGATGCACAGCAGGATGAAGCCCGCGACCAGCAGCCAGAACGAGACGTTGTTCATGCGCGGGAAAGCCATGTCCGGCGCCCCGATCATGATCGGCGTGAAGTAGTTGGCGAAGCCGCCCATGGTCGCCGGCATGACGACGAAGAAGACCATGATCAGGGCGTGGGCCGTGACCGTGACGTTATAGCCGTGCTTGGAGGCTTCGATCAGACCCAGTTGCTGGATGATCGTGCCTTCCTTGAACAGCTGGATGCCCGGCTCGGCCAGTTCCCAACGGATCAGGCCCGACAGGGCGCCGCCGATGAGACCGGTGAAGATGGCGAACATCAGGTACAGAAGACCGATGTCCTTGTGGTTGGTCGACAGGAACCAGCGGGTGAAGAAACCCGGCTTGTGATCGTGATGATCGTCGTGTGCTGCGGCAGCGGTGGCCATGATCGTGGGCTCTCGCGTCTCTATTACTGGGCGGCCGGCGCGACGGGCGCGGCAGCAGGGGCCGCGGGAGCGGCGGCGGTCGGGGCGGCGGCGGCCGGAGCGGCAACGGCGGCCGGTGCAGCCGCAGCGGCGGCGGCAGCAGCTTCGTCAGCCTTCTTCGTCATGGACCCGCCCTTGGAGGCGACCCAGGCGGCGAATTCGGCCTCGGAGACGACGTTGATCTGCATCGGCATGAAGGCGTGGTCGACGCCGCACAGCTCGGAGCACTGGCCATAATAGATGCCGGTCTTCTCGGCGTTGAACCAGGTCTCGTTGACGCGGCCCGGAACGGCGTCGGTCTTCAGACCAAAGGCCGGCAGTCCGACGGAGTGGATCACGTCAGAGGCCGTGACGAGAAGGCGCACGGTCTTGCCAACCGGCACGACCATCGGCTCGTCGGCGGCCAGGCGGTACAGGTGCGGCGGCGCCTTGTCCTCGGGCGTCATGTTCGAGATGTACTCGGCCACGCCCTGGTCGGGATATTCGTAGGCCCAGTTCCACTGGTTGCCGGTGACCTTAACCGTCAGGTCCGGATCCGGCATGTCGTGATAGGCAAACAGCAGGCGGAACGAGAACAGCGAGATGCCGACCAGGATCAGCACCGGCACCACGGTCCAGATGATTTCGACGACCGTGTTGTGGCTCCACTTGGCCGGAACCGGGTTCGAACGCTTGTTGTAGCGGATGGCGATCCAGATCAGCAGCGCCAGCACCAGGACGGTGATGGCGGTGATGACGGGCATCAGAACCCAGTCATGGAAGAAGATCGCTTCGTGCTTCAGCGGCGCTGCAGCGGGTTGCAGGCCGATACCGCCCGGGGTCGGTTGACCCAGCAGATCCTGCGCCCACGCCGGCGCAGCGACGAAGGCGGCAAGAGCGGTCGCGGCGACACCGCCTCCGATCCGCGCCATGGCTCGCGTGCCCATCCCCATTCGAGTCCTCATAAACCGTTTCGCAGCCGATGCTTGCGAGCAATTCGCAAACACCACCGGGTTCGTGCGGAACCTCGGCGTTTCAGGGCCGGTCCATATCGGCTCGGCTTGCGCTTGCCAAGCGATCAAGACGCGCAACACGACGCAGGAGAGGAAAGAACGGCGGATTAATTCGCTGTCATGTACCGACAGCTACCTTGCACCACACGATACCTTGCGATACCCATTCGTCATCACCGAAGGGAACGCCATGCCCGAATCCATCGACATCCAACTGAAGAAAGGCGTGCTGGGATTGTGCGTGCTGGCCCTGCTGGCCCGCTCCGACAGCTACGCCTACGAGATCGCCAGCCGCCTGTCCGACGCCATCGGCATGGGGGAAGGCACCATCTATCCGCTGATGCGGCGGATGCAGTCCGACGGTCTGGTCGAGACCTACATGGTCGAATCGTCCAGCGGGCCGTCACGCAAATACTATCGACTGACCGCCGCCGGTCGCGCCGCCCTGGAAGGCCAGACCAACGAATGGCGGGCCTTCGCCCAGGCGGTCGACGCCCTGGTGGCGGGAACCGCCTCGCACGACGAAACCATAGCGGCGGGCGCGCCGGTCGAACCGGCCGCCCTGACCGACCAATCCGCAGACGCTCAACGGGGAGCTGAACAATGAACCGCGCCGAATTCCTGGCCCGCCTGCAACGCGGACTGGTCGGCCTGCCGACGACGACGGCGGCCGAGATCATCAACGACTATGAAAGCCACTTCGCCGACGGCGCCGCCGCCGGCCGCACCGAGGCGCAGGTCGCCGAGGCCCTGGGCGACCCTGATCGCCTGGCCCGCGAGTTGAAGGCCGAGGCCAGCGCCAAGCGCTGGGGGCAGGAACAGACCGCCTCCTCCGCCGCCGGGGCCGTTTTCGGCATCCTCGGCCTGGGCGCCATCGACATTCTGATCCTGCTGCCCATTGCCCTGCCGGTGTTCGGCACGGTGCTGTCGATCCTGGTCGCCGGGATCGCGGTCTTCATAGTCGGCGGCTTCGTCCTGGTGGCCGGGCCGTTCATCGGCGCGCCGGGCGGCGCCCTGGCGGCGGCCCTGCTGGGCGTCGGCCTGATGGGGCTGGGCATCTTCATGGGCGGCCTGATGGCCCTGCTGACCAAATGGCTGATCGACGCCACGGTCTGGTACGCCCGCCTGCACTACCGCGTGGTCAAACCCGCGCTCGAACCTCAAGCCTGAACCAGGGAGACAAAGACATGATCCGCAATCTGCTCATCATCTCCGGCGCGGGCCTGATCCTGGCCGTCGTCGGCATCGGCGGCTCGTTCGCCGTCGGGGGCCGCGATCTGGCCCGGCACGACTGGACCTGGGAGGTTACCGACAACGACGGCAACGACGGCTTCAAGATCGAGCGCGGCGCCGTCTCGCCGGAGGTCACCCGCACCCTCGCCTGGACCGGCGACCAGCGGCTGGCCATCGATCTGACCGCCGACATCACATACGACCAGCAGGCTGGCGAACCCGGCGTCACCATAATTGGCCCCAAGACCGTCGTGGACCGCGTCCGGTTCGCCAACGGCCGCCTGACGATGGAGGGCGCCCCCAGGGGCGACCACGGCTACATCCGCTGGACCCGTATCGGCATCCAGGGGTGGAGCGAGACCGACGCGCTGAAGGTCGTCATCAAGGCGCCCTCGGTGAAGGCCTTTGACCTGTCGGGCCACACCCAACTGAACATCCGCGGCTACGACCAGCCGACGCTGGATCTGACCCTGACCGGCGCCTCTGACGTCAAGGCCCAGGGCAGGGCCGAGGCCGTGACCCTGGACATCTCGGGGGCCGGCAGCGCCGCACTGGAAGAACTGTTCGTCACCGACGCCAAACTGCGCGTCAGCGGCAGCGGCGACGCCGAAGTCGGCCCGACCGGCAAGGCCGAGATCGACGTCTCGGGCAGCGGCTCGGTCCGCCTGACCCGTCGCCCGGCCCAACTGCGTCAGGACATCAGCGGCTCGGGCGACGTCACCCAGGATTGATCGCCTTCTACCGATGGCGACCGTTCGGCCCCTTTCGCACCGTGAGAGGGGCCGTTTGGCGTCTGGAGCCCGTGACGTGGGCCAGTCGAGCGCCTATCTAGCCTGCATGACCGCAGTCGCCTCCCCCTCCCCCATTCTCGACGCTTCCGGCGTGGCCCCCGACGAGGCCCTGTCCATCCTGCAGACGGCGCTGGCCGGCGCGGACGACGGCGAGCTCTTCCTCGAAAAGACCGAGAGCGAATCCCTGGTCTTCGACGACGGACGCCTGAAGGGGGCCTCCTATGACGCGGTCGAGGGTTTCGGCCTGCGCGTGGTGGCGGGCGAGACCGCCGGCTACGCCCACGCCAACGAGATTTCCGCCGCCGCCATCCGCCGCGCCGCTGACAGCGCCTCGCTGGCCAAGCGCGGCTACGCCGGCAGCGCCGCCGAGGCCCCGCGCGCCACCAATCAGAAACTCTATGACGAGGTCGATCCCCTCGCCTCGCCCGGCTTCTCGGACAAGATCGAGCTGCTGTCGGAAATCGACGCCTGGGCCCGCGCCCGCGATCCGCGCGTGGTTCAGGTCTCGGCCTCCATCGTCGGAGAGCGCCGCGCGGTCGAGATCCTGCGCGCCGACGGCCGCCTGCTCAGTGACGTGCGGCCCCTGGTCCGCCTGAACGTCTCGGTCACGGTCGAGCGTGACGGCAAGCGCGAGAGCGCCTCGTCCGGGGCCGGCGGCCGTGCGGGCTTCGAGGCCTGGATCGCCCCCGACCGCTGGCAGGGCCAGATCGACGAGGCCCTGCGGCAGGCTCTGGTCAATCTGGACGCCATCGATTGCCCGGCGGGCGAGATGGACGTGGTCCTGGGCGCCGGCTGGCCCGGCGTCCTGCTGCATGAAGCCATCGGCCACGGCTTCGAGGGCGACTTCCACCGTAAGGGCTCGTCGGTCTTCAGCGGCAAGATGGGGCAACGTGTGGCCGCCCCCGGCGTGACCGTGGTGGACGACGGCTCCATCGCCGGACGTCGCGGCTCGCTGTCGTTCGACGACGAAGGCACCCCGACCTCGCGCACCGTCCTGATCGAGGACGGCATCATGGTCGGCCTGATGCACGACCGGCTGTCGGCGCGTCAGCTAAGCGCCCAGGCCACCGGCAACGGCCGCCGCCAGTCCTTCGCCCACATGCCCATGCCGCGCATGACCAACACCTTCATGGAGGCCGGCAAGGATTCGAAGGCCGACATGATCGCCTCGACCAAGCGCGGCCTTTACGCCGCCAATTTCGGCGGCGGCCAGGTGGACATCACCAACGGCAAGTTCGTCTTCCAGTGCACCGAGGCCTATCTGATCGAGGACGGCAAGATCACCGCCCCGGTGCGCGGCGCCACCCTGATCGGCGACGGAGCCACGGCCCTGACCCATATCCAGATGGTCGGCGACGACTTCGCCTTCGACCCCGGCGTCGGCACCTGCGGCAAGGCCGGTCAGGGCGTCCCTGTCGGCATCGGCCAGCCCAGCCTCAAGATCGGCGGCCTGACCGTGGGCGGCACGGCGGTTTAACCGTCCGCCGGTCCGACGGCGTCCTCTGGAATATCCTACTGAGCCCCGGCCCGCCACGGCGGTCCCGAGACATCGAGTCCCTGGGCCTGGAGCCGGTCCAATATTCCGTTCGTCTCGGCCAGCAGGTGAAGCGGCGCAACGGCCAGGGTGACGCCCGGCTGGCGTACGGCCTCGTCGATCGCCGCGTTCCAGCCCGAACGCAACCGCGCCTCAGGCCCCGCCGCGCCCCAGGGCCAACAGACGTTGATCGCCTTTTCCAAAGGCGAATTCAGCACAGCCTGAACGTCACGCCGCCGCCAGGCCTCGGCGCGCTGCGCAGCGCTTTCCGGCCCTGCCTCGGCCGCCGCTATGGTCGCCTCCATGCAGGGAACGTGGACCGAGGGCGGAGTGCTGATCAGCATTTCAATCATTTCATCGCCGTGCAGCACCCCGGTCGGTTCGACCTGTACGCGGCGCTTGCGGGCCGACGTCCGCACGACCTCGGCCGCCGCCCGGCTTCGCCGGACATATCCGGCGCGCTCCACCAGCAGTCGATCGGCGCTGACCGTCAGATTCACGCGGTTTTCGGTATCGTCCGCCAGCGCGATGAACCGAGCCTGCATTTCCGGCGACAGATAGTCGGCGCTGGTCTTGCCGTCCGCAAGCAGCATGGCCGATCGGGCCCTCCAGATCAGCCGGCCGATATCGGCGAAGGAAGCGCGTCTGGCCGGCGGGAACAGGACCCGGTCGGCGCCGTCCGCCGCTGCTTGCAGCGCTTCGGGCCGCCACTCCAGATCGCGCGGCAAGCCCTCGACCGCCCCGACCAGGATCAGAGCGTCGTCGCCGCGTCGCACATGCCAGATCGGCGCCTCGGCCCGCCGCGCGACCACGACGATCTCATCGACGGTCGTGGGGACGTCGGTCTGGGCCTGCGCCCCAGCCGCAAAGGCGAATATGGCGAACCCCAGCGCCCAAAACGCATCCCTGATACGCATGCGGTTCCCGCTCAATCCTACATCGCACATCGTTACGGCAAGGGTGCGCGCCCCGTCAAACCCGGCCTCAGCACTTCCACGATGGCCGCCGACGCTCGCGTCAGGCCGACCACAGGGGCTTTAGCCGCGCCGGTTCGTTCGCCCCTTCGGCCCTTCTACGCAGCAGAACGACGGGTCGGCTATAGAGGCTCAACGGTCGGTGAGCTTTGACATCCAGACCGGCTGGAACGCCGGCGGCGCGACCTGGAGCCGTAAGGTCTCGGCGGGCTCGGACCTCGCCCCGTTGCTGATTCTGCCTGCCAACCCGCCATGACCATTCTGCAATATACGACAAGTCATCCCTTCTTGCGTAACAACAATCACCCAAACTGAAATCTGACTAATCGGTAATGCTGTCCGATATTTAATCCACCTGTCCCGCTTGTAACTGGAGACACGACGCATGGGTCGTCAAACCTTTCGCCACGACCGAGGGAGAGGGACGACGCCATGACCAGGACCATTCTGCTGGCCACCACCGCCATGATCCTGGGCGCCGCCGCGCCCGCTCTGGCCGGCACGACGCCAGCGCGCCAGACGGCCGAGGCCCAGGATCAGGGCGTGCTGATCTTCACTCCGGACTTCTTCAAGGACGCTCGCCCCAATACGGCGCTGGACATGGTCAACCGCGTGCCAGGCTTCTCGGTCAACGACGGCGACGGCGCGCGGGGCTTTGAAGGCGCGGTCGGCAACATTCTGATCAACGGCGCCCGCCCCGCGTCCAAGAACGACACCGGCTCCAACGTACTGGGCCGCACCGTGGCCACCCAGGTCGAGCGCATCGAACTGGTCCGCGGCGGCGCTACCGGCATCGACATGCAGGGCTATTCAGTCGTCGCCAACGTCATCCTGAAGACCACCTCGAGCCGCGAACACATTGTGAGCTGGAACGCCAACCTGTTCGAGGGCGGCAGAGATCTGTTCGGCGGCGCCTATCAGTTCACCGCCCGCGAGGGCGACCGCACCTGGGGCGTGACCCTGAACGACGGCATCGGCATGAGCGACTCCAACGGCGCCGGTCGGGTGCGGCGGGTCGACCCCGATGGGTCGGTCCTGCGCGACGAGGCCTATTTCAACGACAATTTCGGCGGCAGTAATTCGATCCGCGGCAACTATTCCAGCCCCCTGCTGGGCGGCAAGATCGATCTGACCGCGCGTTACGGCGTCAACGACTGGCACTCGATCAGCCGACAGACGGCCCACGAGGTGCGACGCGACAACCTCTTCGACAACGACAACACCAGCGGCGAGGTCGGCGTGGTCTACAGCCGTCCGCTGAACGAGAAACTGAAGCTCGAAACCCGCTTCATCCACGAATTTTCCGATTTCGACGGCGTGTCGACCTCGCGCACGCATCTGAACGGCGCGGACAGCCCCGAACAGCTGTTCAGTTCGAACGGAAACTCGTCGGAGACGATCCTGCGCGGCCTGATCCGTTATGAGCGCTCGCCGGCGATGGATTTCGAGACCGGCGGCGAGATCGCCTACAACATGCTGGAAACGACCCAGGCCTATTCGGTCGGCGGCGTCGCCGTTCCCCTGCCCTCGGCCTCGGTCAAGGTCGAGGAGACGCGCGGCGAACTGTTCGGCAAGGCGACCTGGCGGATTAATCCCAAATGGACGCTGGAAAGCGGCCTGCGGCTGGAATCCTCGACCATCAGCCAGTCGGGCGACGCCTCCCAGGAAAAGAGCTTCTTCTTCGCCAAGCCCCGCCTGCTGGCGACCTGGACGCCCATGCCCAACAACCAGTTGCGTCTGCGTTTTGAACGTTCGGTCGGGCAACTGGACTTCAACGACTTCGCCGCCTCGGCCGAGTTCGCGGACGAAAATGTCAAGGGCGGCAACGTCAACCTGCAGCCCGAGCAGCGCTGGATCAGCGAACTGAGCTACGAAAAACGCTTCTGGGGCGAAGGCATCGTCAGCCTCGGTCTGCGCCACGACGAGATCATCGACGTCATCGACATCATTCCGCTGGACGGCGGCCTGTCGGCGGTCGGCAACATCGGCGACGGCTCCCTCGATCAGCTGGCGCTGAACGTCACCGTTCCGACGACCAAGCTCGGCCTGTCCGGCGGCAAGTTCGGTTTCCGCAACACCTGGAACAGAACCGAGGTCACCGATCCGACCACGGGCGAGACCCGGCCCATCTCGAACGTGCGCGCCTCCCAGGCGACCCTCACCTTCCAGCAGGACATCACCTCGTGGAAGCTGCAATGGGGCGGGGCCTGGATCCCGCTGCTGGGCCAGAGGGGGTTCCAGCCGGATCAGGTCTCGGGCTGGCGCGGCCGCGACTATTACGAGCTGTGGGCCGAGTACAAGCCGACCCCGACCCTGTCGATCCGCAGCCAGGTCAACATCTGGGACGACTTCAACGTCGAACGCACTGTCTTCTCCGACCGCGAGACCCGGCCCGTCGCCTTCGTCGAGAACCGCTTCATCGATCCGCGCACCTTCTACCAAATCCGCCTGCGCAAGACCTTCTGAGGACAACCAGAACCCCCGACCCGTCGCTCCCCCCGAAGGATGGACGGGAGGAACGGGGGCCTTCCCCGGAACAACTGAAAAGGGCGGCGCCTCTCGCGAGACGCCGCCCTTTCCTTCTTTACAGACTGGCCTTCGTTACAGACCGGCCTTCGTTGCAGAACTGGACCCTTACGGGTTCAGCGGCTGGGCGATGTTCTGGTCTTCCTGTCCCCGGTCCGTCAGATCGGGGCCGGGATGGCTGTTGGCGTTGTTGGCGCCGTTGGACCAGCCCTTGATGAAGAAGCTGACGACGATGAAGGCCGCGCCGATGGCGATGCCGCCCCAGCCCAGCTTCTCGAAGATGCCCAGCGAGGTGCGCAGCGCCAGACCCGGGTCCAGCACCTGACCGCCGACGGTCTCGGTGCCGGCCAGACCGGCGATCCAGCCGCCCACGAACTGGGCGATGGAGCTGGCCAGGAACCAGACGGCCATCATGAAGCTGACCACCGAAGGCATCGACAGCTTGGTGATCTCCGACAGGCCGACCGGCGACAGGAACAGCTCGCCCGTCGTGTGCAGCATGTAGAGCAGGCCCAGAAGCACGATCGGCATCTGGAAGGCCGAATTCGCCATGCCGGCGCCCCAGACCACGACCATGAAGCCGAGGCCGACCTGGATCAGGCCCAGGCCGAATTTCAGCGTCGGGTTCGGATCCATGCCGCGCTTGCCGAGGAAGGCCCACAGGGCCGCCATGATCGGCGCGAAGATCAGGATGAAGCCGGCGTTGAACGACTGGGTCTGGGCCGCGGTCACAGTGGCGTCGATCCAGAAGCCGGAAGGCGTGATGCCTGCCGCCGCCAGTTGCGCCGGGGTGCCCACGGTGACGCCGAACAGTTGGAAGGCCGTCGGCGTCAGGCTGAGGTCGACGTTACGGTCGGCGAACAGGTTCAGCGAGGTGCCGGCCTGTTCGAACAGGGTGAAGAAGACCACCGAGCCGAAGATCAGCACCACGGCCAGCATCATGCGCTCGCGTTGGGCGCGCGTCTGACAGACCTTGAGGATGACGTAGAGGATGAAGGCCAGGGAGGCGAGCGTGGCGACGGTCAGGACGCTGCCCACCAGGGCGTTGCGCTGGACCATGAACCAGACGATGCCGACGCCGAGAATGCTGAGGATGTAGATGCCCCATTCGCGGTTGATCGGCCCCAGCATCGGCGCCTTGAGCGCCTGCGGGTTCGGAGGCTCGCCCTTGCCCTGCAGCAGCGGCTTGCCGAGCACGAAGACCACCCAGCCCAGAGCCATGCCGACGCCGGCCAGGCCAAAGCCTGCCCACCAGCCGACGGTCTGACCCAGATAGCCGCACAGCACCGCGGCCCAGAAGGCGCCGAGGTTGATGCCGTAGTAGTAGAGGGTGAAGCCCGAGTCGCGACGCGGGTCGCCCTGCGGATACAACTGGCCGACGATGGTCGAGATGTTCGGCTTCAGAAAGCCGACGCCCATGATGATCAGCGACACCGCCAGATAGAAGACGTTGACGCCCGCCATGTCGCGGGTCGCTTCGATCTTGTACTCGCCGGCCGGGATCACGGTCGGCAGGGCGCCGCCCGTCGGCAGGCCTGCGACAGTCAGGCCGCCGCCTTCAGCCGGACCGAAGGCGTATTTCTTGCCGTCGACCACGATGCCGACGTCGCGCGCGGCGCCACGGCCTTCGGCCGCGATCTCATAGGTCTGACCGGCGTAGGTCAGGGTTTCGGTGGCGGGACGGCCTTCGAAGGCCATCATGCCGTGACCGGCGACCAGCAGCAGGGCGCCGAAGGCCACGGCCTTGCGCGTGCCGATGAAGCGGTCGGCCATGATGCCGCCCAGCAGCGGCAGCAGATAGACCAGCGACGTGTAGGAGCCGTAGGCCGACCCCGCCATGGCGTCGTCGAACAGGAAATGCTGCGTCAGGAAGAAGATCAGGATGCCGCGCATCCCGTAGTAGGAGAACCGCTCCCACATTTCCGCGAAGAACAGGATGATCAGTCCGCGCGGGTGGTGTTTCAGGATCTGCATCAGCACGGGCACGCCCGTGACGAAGGTGATGATCAGACCAATGGCGATGACGATGTTCATGAACGGTCCCCCCTGCGCCGGTTCCTGTCGATCGCCCGGGCGACGCCCCGTCGCGATTCACGCAAGCGCGCCCCAAGCGCGCCCCCTCCATCCGTCGTGCTCAACGGCAAACTCCATGCTCGACGCCCCCGACGGGCGCTAAAGCGCGCATAAGCAGCACGGCAGGCCGGCGCGAACAAGCGTTAACGCCGTGACCCGTCGCCGCGATGACGCATTTGTCAGGCCCTGAAATGCAGCTTTAGATTCTGCGACAGGGAAGGGGGCGACTCGAAGCTCGGCGGATTTGACGCCGACGGCGGCCCTTCGCGCTCGCAGGCCTAGGGCCGGGCCTTCAATTCGTCGCGGATTTCGGCCAGCAGGGCTTCGGTCGGGGTCGACGCGGGCGCTTGATCGCGACGCAGTTTGTTGATCGCCTTGACCAGCAGGAAGACGACGAAGGCCACGATCAGGAACTGGATCAGGGTGTTGATGAAGGCGCCGTACTGGATCGACACCTTCTCGATCGCCGGGGTGGCCGGGTTTTCCGGCACCAGCACCCATTCCAGCTTGGAGAAGTCGACCCTGCCCAGCAGCAGGCCGATGGGCGGCATGATCATCTGATCGACCAGACTGGTGACGATCTTGCCGAACGAGGCGCCGATGATGACGCCGACCGCCAGATCGACGACGTTGCCGCGCGCGGCGAATTCGCGAAACTCGGAAAACAGGCTCATCCTCGAATCTCCGTCAGGCGTCGCCAGAAGCGTTCAAACGCTCCCGAAGTTCCTTGCCGCTCTTGAAAAAGGGCACGGCCTTGGCGGGCACTTCCACGGTTTCGCCGGTGCGGGGATTGCGCCCGACGCGCGCGGGACGGCTGCGCACCGAAAAGGCGCCGAAGCCACGCAGTTCGACCCGGCCGCCGTCCGACAGGGCCTCGGTCATCTGGCCCAGGATGACGTTGACGACCCGCTCCACCTCGGCGTGGGTGAGGTGGATGTTCTCGGCCGCCAGCTTCTCGATCAGTTCAGACTTGATCATTCAGGCCCCCGCCCGTGGCTGTTTCAGATGCAGTCGCTTCCGCTCAGGCTCGCACCCTAACCGTCTGACGCCACAGGAAGAAAGGGGGTCGCGTCGATTAGGAGCGATTCTTACGGCCAAGCCCCGACATTGGCGCGGGTTCTTGCCCGCCACGCAAGAAAAAAGGCGGCTGGATCGCTCCAGCCGCCCCGTTTTCTGGTCGATAAGGAAGATTATTCCTTCGAACCGGCCTTTTCGCGAAGCGCGGCGCCCAGGATGTCTCCCAGCGAAGCGCCCGAGTCCGACGAACCGAACTGTTCGATGGCCTCGGCCTCGTCCTTCATTTCCAGCGCCTTGACCGACACCGAAACGCGGCGCGTGGCCTTGTCGATGCCCGTGATCATGGCGTCGATACGATCGCCGACGGCGAAGCGTTCCGGACGTTGCTCGTTGCGGTCGCGCGACAGGTCCGACTTGCGGACGAAGGCCGTGACCGGCGCATCGTCTTCACCGAACTTGACTTCGATGCCGCCGGTTTCGATCGACGTCACCGTGACGGTGAGCTGCTGGCCACGCTTGTAAACGTCGCCTTCCATCGGATCGCCGCCCAGCTGCTTGACGCCCAGCGAGACGCGTTCCTTCTCGATGTCGACGTCCAGCACCTTGGCCTTGATCGTTTCACCCTTGCGGTAACGCTGGATGGCTTCTTCGCCCGACACGTTCCAGTCCAGGTCCGACAGGTGGACCATGCCGTCGATGTCGTTGTCCAGGCCGACGAACAGGCCGAACTCGGTGGCGTTCTTGACTTCGCCTTCGACGGTCGAACCGATCGGGTGAGCCTCGACGAAGGCTTCCCACGGGTTGTTCTGGGCTTGCTTCAGGCCCAGCGAGATACGGCGCTTGGCGCTGTCGACGTCCAGGACGATGACTTCCACTTCCTGCGAGGTGGAGACGATCTTGCCCGGGTGGACGTTCTTCTTGGTCCAGGACATTTCCGAGACGTGGACCAGGCCTTCAACGCCGGCTTCCAGCTCAACGAACGCACCGTAGTCGGTGATGTTCGTGATGCGGCCCGTGTACTTGGCGTTGACCGGGTACTTGGCTTCGACGCCGTCCCACGGATCCGACTGCAGCTGCTTCATGCCGAGCGAGATGCGCTGGGTGTCCGGGTTGATCTTGACGATCTGGACCTTGACGGTGTCGCCGACGGCCAGGACTTGGCTCGGGTGCGAGACGCGCTTCCACGACATGTCGGTGACGTGCAGCAGGCCGTCGATGCCGCCCAGGTCAACGAACGCACCGTAGTCGGTGATGTTCTTGACGACGCCTTCGCGGACTTCACCCTCTTGCAGCTGGCCGACCAGCTCCGTGCGCTGTTCGGCGCGGGCTTCTTCCAGGATGGCGCGACGCGAGACGACGATGTTGCCGCGCGGACGGTCCATTTTCAGGATGGCGAAGGGTTGTTCCTTGCCCATCAGCGGGCCGACGTCGCGCACCGGGCGGATGTCGACTTGGCTGCCGGGCAGGAAGGCCGAGGCGCCGCCCAGGTCGACGGTGAAGCCGCCCTTGACGCGACCGACGATGGCGCCGTTGACCGGCTGACCTTCGGCGAAGACGACTTCCAGACGGGTCCAGGCTTCTTCGCGACGAGCCTTGTCGCGGCTGATGACCGCTTCACCCAGGGCGTTCTCGACGCGTTCCAGGTAGACTTCGACGTTGTCGCCGACCTTCGGGATGACAGCGCCTTCGCCGATGCCGAATTCGCGAGCCGGGATACGACCTTCGGTCTTCAGACCGACGTCGATGATCAGGATGTCTTTTTCGATGCCGACGACGCGGCCGTGAACAACCTGGCCTTCGCCAAGGTCGCGACCCTGAAGGGTTTCGTCGAGCAGCGCAGCGAAATCGTCACGCGAGGGGTTATGGGTGTCGGTCATATAGCTCTGGGGTTATGGCGCGCGACCAGGTGGTCCCGCACGGGTGGATAGACAGGGAAAGGGAAAGTCAGGTCGTCAGGACGCGAGGCCGGCGCAAGGGGCGCAAACAAATAAAGCCAGAGCGCCCGCGGAAGCCGAGGTCAGGAGCGTTGGATTTGTCCAGCGAGGTCTAAACCCCGGCCCGGACGCGCGCCGCCTCGACGATACGGCGGGCCGCATCGAAGGCGGCTTCTATACCCAGATCGGTCGTGTCCAGCAAGACCGCGTCCTCGGCCTGGACCATGGGGGCGGAATCTCGGCCCGAATCCCGCTCGTCGCGGCGGCGGATGTCCTCCAGCATGTCGGCGAAGGCGATGTCCTGCCCCCGCGCCGTCAGCTGACGCCAGCGGCGGTCGGCGCGGACCTCGGGGCTGGCCGTGACATAGAGCTTGGCGGCGGCGTCCGGGGCGATGACCGTGCCGATGTCGCGGCCGTCCAACACGGCCCCGCCGGACTGACGGGCGAAGTCCTGTTGCAGCTTCAGCAGGGCGGCGCGCACGCCGGGATGGCTGGCGACCCGGCTGGCCGCCTCGCCCGCGTCGCGCTCGGTCAGGCGAGCGTTGTCCGACAGGCCGACGATATCCAGTGACAAGGCTGCAGCCTCGGCCGCCTCGGCGTCGCCCAGGTCCTGACCCGCGTCCAGCACCGCCAGACCGACGGCGCGATACAGCAGGCCCGTATCCAGATGCGGCAGCCCGTAATGAGACGCCAAACGCGTAGCGATCGTCCCCTTGCCCGAGGCGGCGGGGCCGTCGACGGCGATGACCAGACCGGCGCTCACGCCGCGCCCTCCGACACCGAGGCGCCCAGGCCGTTCATCAGTGCGACGAAGCCGGGGAAGCTGGTGGCGATCATTTCCGGATCCAGTACCGAGACCGGCTGTTCGGCGGCCATGCCGAGGATCAGATGGCTCATGGCGATGCGGTGATCGTGGGCGGTGGCGACGGTCGCCCCGCCCTTCACTGCGCCCCCGGTGACGATGAAGCCCTCGGCCTCTTCTTCGACCGCGACGCCGCAGGCGGTCAGGCCGGCGACCATCAGGGCGATCCGGTCGCTTTCCTTGACCCGCATCTCGCCGATGCCGCGCATGACGGTGCGGCCCTCGGCATAGGCGGCGGTTGCGGCCAGGATCGGATATTCGTCGATCATCGAGGCGGCGCGGTCTTCCGGCACCACCACGCCCTTGAGCGCGGAATAACGGGCCGTGATGTCGCCGACATCCTCGCCCCCGCTCATACGGCGGTTAGAGATGGTCAGGTCGGCGCCCATGTCGATCCAGGCAGCAAACAGGCCGGTGCGCTGCGGGTTCAGCATGACGCCCTCGACCGTCACCTCAGAACCCGGAACGATCAGGGCCGCCGCCAGGGGGAAGGCCGCCGAGGACGGATCGCCCGGCACGGCCACGGCGGTTCCGGTCAGGCGTTGCCCGCCCTTCAGGCGAATGCACCAGCCCTCGCCTTCCTCGGTCACGTCCACCGTCGCCCCGAAGGCGCGCAGCATCCGCTCGGTGTGGTCGCGGCTCTTTTCCGGCTCGACCACGACGGTCTCGCCCGTCGCGTTCAGCCCAGCCAGCAGGATGGCCGACTTGATCTGAGCCGAGGCCACCGCCTGCACATACTCAATGCCGCTCAGACCGCCGCCACGCAGGGTCAGGGGCACGCGATCCTCGGCGCCGTTCCAGTCAAAGCGGGCGCCCATGTCGGCCAGCGGCCCGGTGACGCGCTTCATCGGTCGTTTGCGCAGCGAAGCGTCGCCGTCAAAGGTCGCGGTCAGGTCATAGCCGGCGGCGGCGCCCATCAGCAGCCGCACGCCGGTGCCGGCGTTGCCGCAATCGATGACCGAAGCCGGGCTGCGGAATCCGCCGCGCCCCGTCACCCGCCAGCGCCCGTCGCCCAGACGCTCGACGGTCGCGCCGAAGGCTTCGACCGCGCGGGCGGTGGCCAGGATGTCGTCGCCTTCCAGCAGACCCTCGATTTCGGTCACGCCTTCGGCCATGCCGCCGAGGATGAGCGAACGGTGCGACATCGACTTGTCGCCCGGCGCGCGGAGGACGCCTTTCAGGGCGGAAACGGGTCGCGCGGTAAGGGTCGAGGGGGCAGTCACCCGGCCAAAAACTCCGATTGTTCAGGAAACCCCGCGCTGGCGCGGATAAGAAGGCTTTTGACAGCGCCCCCCTTGGGTGGCAAGGGAGCCGACCGAATTCCGGAATTCAACTCCTGCCGAAGGTTTATCCCGTGGCCAATCCCGAACTGGGCCAAAAGCAGGTCTGCCCGAACTGCCAGGCCAAATTCTACGATCTGAACCGTCGCCCGGCGCACTGCCCCAAATGCGACGCCGAGTTCGATCCGCTTGAAGAAGCGATGCGCAACCGCCGCGTTCGCGGTCGCACCGGCCCCGGCTTCGCCGCCGACGAAGAGGCCGAGGATCAAGTCGCCGACAAGGCGAAGGACGCCGAAGACGAGGACGAGGAAGCTGAACCCTCGACCCCCGAAATCGACGAGGAAGGTCATGAGCCGATCCTGACCCCCGACGACGACGACGATGCTGAACCCAGCGCCGACGACGCCGGCATGGGCGCCTCGGACGGGGACGACGAAGACGCCCTGGCCGACGACGATGACGACTCGGTGCCCTTCATCGAAGACGAAGACGACGACTCGCTTGACGACGACATCGTCAAGCCGTCGCGCGACGACGACTGATACCAAGGGTCGGAAAAGTAAGCGGAAAAAAAGTTGTCAGAGCGGCTTGATCTCTCAAAAGGCCTGACATAGTTTCCGCCCCTCGCTGGGGACCACAATATCTCCGGCGAGGCCGACCGAAAGGTTCGGGGCTTTAGCTCAGTTGGTAGAGCGCTTGCATGGCATGCAAGAGGTCAGCGGTTCGACTCCGCTAAGCTCCACCATCGAAGGCCTCGCGGAACACCCGCGGGGCCTTCGTCCTATCTGCTCCGGTTCGCCGGGACGACGACATACCCAAGCCGCAAGGCGCGGGGCTTTAGCTCAGTTGGTAGAGCGCTTGCATGGCATGCAAGAGGTCAGCGGTTCGACTCCGCTAAGCTCCACCATCAAAGGCCTCGCGGAACCCCCGCGGGGCCTTTGTCCTGTCTGGCCGCTTCTTTCCGTCAGTCCTCGTCCATCGCCCGGAACATGGCCTCAGCCTCGTCGAAGCTGTCGTAGCTCAGTTGCTCGGGCGGGCGGACGATGACGAACCAGGACACGGCCCGCCCCGGCGCCAAGGTGCGCGTCTGCTGCCAGAAGCTGCGATCCGGCCGGGTCTGAAGCAGGGTCCATTCCCCCTCGCCTTTCGGCGGTTCGGGCTGAGATCGCGCGTCCATGTCGTCCTTCGTCCTGCCTGAACCCGCACACGACAACAGCGACGCTTGAGAGTCAAAGGCGTTGAAACGCCCCTCGGCGGCGCCGGACTGCCAATTTGTTCAGGCAAGGCGTATGGAACCCTCCATATCACCCATTCAGAGGCCTTATTCGCCCGTGAGCTCTTCGCTGACCGCATCCTCCGCCGAGGACCAAACCAAGACCCGCGCCATCGTCCCCGTGTCAATGCAGGGCTATGACGCCGACTTCCAGGCCTTCGCCGACGCGCTGGGCGCCTCGTTCGCTCGCTACGGCTTCGCCGTGATCGCCGACCACGGCCTGGACCAGCCGACGATCGACGCCGCCATCGCCGACGCCAAGGCCTTCTTCGCCCTGCCGGAAGACGTGAAGCGCCAGTACCACCAGGCCGGCACCGGCGGCGCCCGCGGCCTGACCCCCTTCGGCGTCGAAACCGCCAAGGGCGCGACCGTTCAGGATCTCAAGGAGTTCTGGCACGTCGGCCGCGAACTGCCGGCCGACCACCCCTATCGCAAATACATGCGCGACAACGTCTGGCCGACCGAGATCGAGGGCTTCAAGCCGCATCTCTATGGGATGTTCGAGGCCCTGGATCAGCTGGGCCGCAAGATCCTCAAGGCCATCGCCCGCTACATGAAGCTGGGCGACGACTATTTCGAGGACAAGGTCGAACTGGGCAACAGCGTCCTGCGCATGCTGCACTATCCGCCCGTCCCCGCCGACGCCCCGGGCGTGCGCGCGGGCGCCCATGAGGACATCAACGTCATCACCCTGCTGCTGGGCGCCGAAGAGGCCGGTCTGCAGCTGAAAGACGCCGACGGCGAGTGGCTGGACATCGCCCCCCCCGCCGGCGCCCTGGTGGTCAACATCGGCGACATGCTGCAACGCCTGACCAACCACGTCCTGCCGTCGACGACGCACCGCGTGGTCAACCCGGCCCCCGAGCGCCGCGGCTTCGCCCGCTATTCGACGCCCTTCTTCCTGCACTTTAACCCGGACTTCCCGATCGAGACCCTGCCGTCGACGATCACCCCGGAAAACCCGGACCGCTACGCCGGCAAGACCATCCTGGCCGAGGACTTCCTGATGGAACGCCTCAAGGAGATCCGCCTGATCTGACGGATCGGCGTAGTTCAGAACGAAGAAAGGGCCGGCGTTTCCGCCGGCCCTTTTTGTTTGCCGATCCCGTCGGCGTCAGCGCGCGATGCGCAACCGGGTGATGTCCCGCCCGATGGCCTTGAAGGCGTCCTTCAGGTCGGCGCCGCTGTTGGCGTTGTAGAAGTGGGTGGTCTTGTTGGTGGCGCAGGTCTCCAGCACCTCGATCGCCGTATCGACGCCCGCCCCGCCCCTGCTCGGATTGGAGCCGAGATTGAACCCCACAGTATAGACGATAACCTTCTGGTCCCGCATGGCGTTGCACAGCGAAACCGACTGCGAGAAGGCGTTACCATTGGTGGCGTTGCAGCTGATGTGGGTGTCGGCGCCGCCGCTGCCGTTACCGGCGTCACGCGCGATCGCATCCTTACAGAAAGGGGTATTGAACTCCCCGTCCGTCATCAGGATGACGACCTTCAGCGTCTTCTGCGGATTATAGGCCGCCGGCGCGCTGGCTCCGGTCCACAGAGACGAGAAGTTCGGAGACACTAGATACCAACCCCAGGCTAAGCCGATCTGACCCGCCGTCGAGCCGCCGGCAGCCAGCGCGTTGATCTTGGCCTTCAGGTCGGTTCGACTACTGGACAGGGGGATCACGCCGGCAGTCGGACAGGGATTGCCGTTCGACGTGGACGGATCGGTATAGCTGCGACCGACGCGCGCGCCGAGGGTCGGCGCCGCATCCGTATAGGCCTGCGCGCCCGTGCGTTCACTGGCGCAGTCGCTAACCGGATAGGTTGTCACGCCGCCGGATGCATTGTCGAAGCGATACCACTGACACCCCTGTTGAGCGCACCAAGCCCGACCGGCGCTAGTGTAGGCGCCGTAGCTGGCGGCCGAACCCCCGGTCGAGAAGCTGTTGGCGGTCACATTGCCCACCACCCAACTCTTCTTGTTCAGTTCGGTCATACCCTTCATTTCGTCGATCCAGACTGCCTGGCCGTTCAAGAGCCCGTGCCCGCTGGCGGTGACCACCACCGAGCAGTCCGACACCAGGCATTTCTGGATCGTGCCGTTCGACGAATAGCTGCTGTAGCCGGAGCTACTGACGGCGGTGCTTTGGCCCGGAATCCGCACCTGGAAGGTGTTGGTCTGAGAGTCCATGACCTCAAGCGCCCGGTCGTTCATCTGGGTCATGCCCTTGATGCCGCTGATCCAGACGTAGTCGCCGTTGGCGAAACCGTGGCCGTTGGAGGTGAAGACCGCCGGATTGGCTTTAGTGATGCCGCCTACGGTCTTGGCGACGCCCGTCTTCCATTGCGCGTTGGTGATCGAAACTGGCGCCGGAATGCTGCCCCGCGCGGCGTCGGCGTAGCCGCCCAGGTTTACCCCCACGGCGTAGGGCGCCAGGGCGACCTTCGAATAGAAGGGCGCCTGCTGATCCTGGACGACGATGTCGATCAGTTCGTTGGCCGCGGCCTTCAGATCCTTCAGCGGCTGCCCGCTCATCGACCCGGTGATGTCCAGCGCCATGGCCACCTCGACGTCGCGCGAGGCGCGCAGGACTTCGGAGTGGCTGCCGACCGGCAGGTAGTCGTCCATGAGCTTGCCGTAGGGCGGCAGGACGATGTTGGCGACGATGACCTTCACGTTGACGCGGGCGTCGGCGAGGATGCTGTTGCCCTGCAGCGTGAAGCTGGCCGTGTCCGTCGACCCCGTCTTGAAATAGGCCGGCATGTTGGCCTTCAGCGCGTCCAGCCCGATGCGGTTGAGGTTGACGTCGTCGGTGTATTTGGATCGCGCGGCGGCCAGGGCGGCGGCGTCCAGCGCATCCTGAAGATTGGCCTTCACCTTGGAGGCCTGGTGAATGTCGATGGCCCCCAGGGTGACCATGACCAGCATCGGCAGCACCAGGGCGAACATCATCGCCACATTGCCGCGCGTGCCCGCGACGAACCGCGCCGCGAAGGCTCGCGCGGCGCGCGTCAGCCGGTTCAATCCGCTCATCGCTCCGTTCGTCACCGTCTCGACCCCGCCTGCCATCGTCAGCGGACGCAGGTCCGCATTCCGCCGAACTGTGGCGTGGTTCGGTTAAGGGATGGCCCTATGGCGACGGTTAACGTCGGGTTTCAGCGGTCGACGCAGGCGTCCAACCCCGCCTCGCGCACCGTGCCCATGGCCGCCTGGACGCGACCGGCGCGGCCGCGGATATAGGGACCGGGATCGGCGGCCTGATAGCGGCGCGGACTGGGCAGGATGGCGGCCAGACGCGCCGCCTCGCGCGCCGTCAGGTTCTCGGCGCTCTTGTTGAACCAGTGGCGGGAAGCGGCCTCCGCGCCATAGACGCCCGGCGCCCATTCGATGACGTTCAGATAGACCTCCATGATCCGGCGCTTGCCCCAGGCGGCTTCGATCATGACGGTGTAGCCGGCCTCCAGACCTTTCCGCACCCAGTCGCGGCCGGGCCAGAGGAAGACGTTCTTGGCGGTCTGCTGGCTGATGGTCGAGCCGCCGCGGACCTTACCCGAGCCGCGCTGCTCGGCCCGCTCATTGGCCTTCAGCGCCTTCTGGATGGCCTCGACGTCAAAGCCGTGATGCTGACAGAAGCGCGCGTCCTCGGCGGCGATCACCGCCTCGACCAGACGCGGCGAGATATGATCCAGCGAGCGCCAGCGATAGTCCATGCCGTGACCCGCGACCGCCTGTTTGACCATCAGGATGGTGAAGAGCGGCGGCACGAAACGGTGCAGCACCACCCCGCCGATCGGGATCAGGGCCAGGATCAGCAGCAGGGTCAGCAGCGGGCGCCGCCTACGGGTCTTCGCACGGGTCATGCCGCCATCCTGCCCGAGGAAGGTTGAGAAATCACGGCCACGCTTAACCCACGTTCGTCATTCTCGGGTCTGTCCCGAGAATCCAGAGACGCGACGGCGCCGATGCTACGCCGCGGTTCGATCATCCGATGTCGAGTCTCTGGATCCCCGGCACAAGGCCGAGGATGACGCCCGAAGGGAGGGTGAAGACGATGGCGGCGAGATGGCGGATCAGAGCGAGACGACGCCCGCCTGACCGTCTTCGTCGGCCCAGGCGATGCGGGCCGCGCCGGAACTCATGGCCAGGGCGACGATGGGCGCGCCCTTCTCCTGCTTGATGAAGGCCAGCCCCTGCCCCGCCGGATCGGCCCACCAGATGCGGCCGTCGTCCAGCCCTGCGGCCAGTCGACCATGCTGTTCGGCGGCGGCGACCAGGGAAATCAGGGTCGTTTCGTCAAAGCCGATCTCGGTCGCCTCGCGCCCCATCGGCCCGTTGGCCCCGATAAAGGGCCACAGCACCACGCCTTGCGCGCCCGAGGTGGCCAGCAGCTGACCCTTGGCCATGAAGGCGAAGCTCTTCACCTTGGTCGGATAGCCGCCCATCCGCATGTTCTTCTGATCCTTCAACCGCCAGCCGTGCAGTTGCGCGTCCTGCATCGAGGTGACGACGAAGGCGCCGTCGGGCGAGAAACCGACGGCCAGATGCGAACCGGCCCATTTCAGCAGGACCGGCTGCTGCTGTTCGATCCGCGCATACCACAGCGCCGCCCCGCCATAGGTCGAGGTCGCCACTCGCCGTCCCTTGGGGTCGAAGGCCACGCCCGAGACGGTGCGCTCGTGCTGGAAGTCGCGACGGAAGACGGCGTCCTTGCTGTCGATCACCGACAGGGTGCGGCCCGCCGAGAAAGCAATCAGGCCGCTCTCGGCCGAGGCGGCGATGGAGTCGATCCACTGGCCCTTGGCCGTGGCCAGCAGGACCGTCTCGCCCTCGCGGCTCCACACCACCTTGCCGTCGTCGCCGCCGGTGACGACGCCCTCGCCCGAGGGGTGGACGGCGGCGCACAGGATGGCGCCGTCATGGACCTCGCTGCGGGCGCCGTTCTCGAAGCGCACCGAGCCGTCACCCAGGGCGAAAATCGCGCCCGTCTTGTCGAACAGGGCGGCGGTGACCTGGGCGTCGAAGGAGAAGGTCGTCATGGCGGCTCGCGGCGTGGAGAAGAGTCGGAAGCCACGCTCATAGCGCCGTCAAATCCCGATGTCCCGCCCGCAGACGGTCTCGGCTGCGGCGACTAGAAGGTGACCGACGCCTTCAACCCCGCCACCGTCACGTCCTTGCGGCCGTCCACGCCGCCGGGATCATGATAATACTGGATGTTCGGCCGCAGGACGAGCCAGGGGCTGGGATGCAGGCTGTAGTAGAGTTCGGCGGCGTATTCGGAATGCTGGACCGGCGGCCCTGCCGGATCCAGACGCTGCCCCTCGGCGACGCGGTCATTGATGTGGCTGCGGCCGACGCCGAAGCCGATGGCGTCCTCGGGATGACTGGCGAACGGCCCCTTGTAGAACAGTCCGCCGGCCAGATGCTGCTCGACGGTCGAGGTTTGCGCATCGGCCTGGACCAGATTCAGGAACAGGATCAGGCCGCGGTAGGGCGTGCCGTCGCTGGCGCTGCCCGTCACCTGTTGCTGAAGCAGGACATAGCCGCCGTAGCGTCCGTCCCGACGCAAGGGGGCGTCGCCGGTCAGCACGCGGGGCTGACGGTTGACGTCCAGCAGCACGTCGTCGCCGTCCACGCTGCTGTACCAGGCCCCGACCCGGTAGTTTCCCGGCAGACCTTCGGAGCCCAGTTTCGGCGTCCAGCCGACCTCGACCGGAACCACGACGCCCGTGGCCCCATTGAAATAGCCGATGGTGAAGGCGTTCTTCAGGTCTTTCGGATTGACCTGATAGACCCCGACCTGGGCATAACGGTCGCCGTCCTTGACGCGAAGCCGTGCGGCCCACTGGCTGATCGGCCAGTTGAACCAGTAGGACCCCGCCACCCTGCCCGGGACCGAACCGCAGAAACTCAGGTTCTGGAAGTAGCAGGAGAAGCCGCCGAAATCGTCGCTCTCGGGTATACGCCCGACCTTGAGCGCGGCGCGCCCGCCGGCGAACTCCTGTTCGTACCAGAACTGGGTCAGCCGCCAGGTCTCGCCCCGGCCGAAGATCTCCTGCGGCTGCAAGATCACGCCCAGGTCCGCCCGGGTGACCAGGTTGTCGCCGTAGCGATAGACCGCCGTCGCCTGGAAGGACCCGCCCTTGAGGCCGAACAGCTTTTCCATGTCGAGGCGTGCGCCGACGTCGAACTGGCCCGCCTCGGCGAAGGTGCGGCGGGTTCCGCCCGACAGATTGGCCGCGGATTCCGAAGACAGGCGGGCGTTGATCCGAACGCCCCGATCAAGCCATCGCGACCGCAGGCCGCCCCAGTCGCCGGTCAGTTCGGTCCGGGGGGCGCTTGGCGGCGGCGCGCTCTGGGTGTCGGCCTGCTCAAGCGGCTTATCCTGGCCCGCCGCCAAGGCGGTGGCGGGCGCGGCCATCAGCCACGCCACGACGACAAACCCTGCCCGCGCCATTGTGCGACCTCCAGCCGTCACCCTTGCCATGACACAAGACGCGGACCGGCTATCGGGTTGCATGGAGCGCGGGTTCAGAGCGCGGCCGAGGCAGGGGGAAAGCCGCGCCGTCAGCCCTTGTGTGCGCGCTGGCGAAGGTAGCGAAGAAACGTTCGGGACGTCTCATAACGCCCCGCCGGGCGCTGTCGCCTGTGAAGACCTGGCCCTATAGAGGCGCCCATGACCCTGCTGCTCATTCCCGGCTTCATGGCCGACGCCACCCTGTGGGACGCCATGACCGACGACCTGGCCCCGTTCGGGCCGCTGGTCGCTGTCGACCTGAGCCGGGGCGAGGACATCGAGACCATGGCCGCCGCCATCCTGGGCGACGCGCCGGACACCTTCGTCGCGGTCGGGTTTTCGATGGGCGGTTATGTGGCGCGGGAACTGGCGCGGATCGCGCCGGATCGGGTCACGGCCCTGATCCTGATCGCCACCTCGGCGCGCGGTGACACCGAGGATCTGATCCGCCAGCGCCGCTCGGCCCTGAAGGCCACGCCCAAGGCGTTCAAGGGCCTGAGCCGCCCGGCCATCGTCTCGTCGCTCCATCCCGATCTGGCCGGGGACGAAGCGATGATCGCGCGGGTGCGCGACATGGGCCTGCGGCTGGGCGGCGAGGTCTTCCATCGCCAGTCGGCCCTGGCACGGGCGGGTGATCTGGACCGGCTGAACGAGATCCGCCAGCCGACCCTGATCGTCGTCGCCGACGCCGACCGCCTGCGCGGCTCGGATGAGGCCGAGGAACTGCATCAAGGGATTGCGGGCTCGATGCTGGTTCACGTCGCCGACAGCGGACACATGATTCCGCTGGAGCAACCGAAGGCGCTGGCGAAGGTGATGACCGACTGGCTGGCGGGCTTGCCCGCCCTCTAGCCGCCTCCCCCGCGCCTTGATGCCGTCATCCCCGCGAAAGCGGGGACCCAGGCGGTAAGAGCGGGCTGACGTTGCGCCTCTGAAATGCGAACCGGCGCATAGGCGCCTGACGTCTGGATCCCCGCTTTCGCGGGGATCACGGCGGAGGGGGAGCAGCGCCGGTCAGTTCGGCTTATGCGTCTCGACCCAGCGTTGCGTCATCAGGTCGGGCGTGGCGTAGGCCTCCTGCAGCTCGACGCTCCAGTAGTTCAGCATGTCCAGCGCGATCATCGCGCCCGAGACGGCGCAGACCACATGGTCCCCGCCCTTGATGATCTCGAACTCGGGCGTGCCGTAGATGACCTTGGCCTCGACGCGGGCTCTGGGCGGCGGGTTCATGCGGCGCAGGCCTCGAACCCGGCCTTGAGCGCAGCCTCGTCCAGATCGCGGCCGATGAAGACGGCGCGGCTCCAGCGGCGTTCCTTGTCGCCCCAAGGCTTCTGCAGGTCGCCTTCCAGGATCATGTGCACGGCCTGGAAGACCAGGCGGCGGTCCTCGCCGTCCACGTCGATGATGCCCTTGGCGCGCAGGATGTTCTGACCCTGCTCGCCCAGCAGCTTGTCCAGCCAGGCGGTGAACTTGGCGCCGTTCAGCGGGCGGTCCAGCGTTAGGGAGATGCCCTTGATGTCGTCGTTGTGGGCGTGACCGCGCGGGCCGTGGTCGTGATGGTCGTGGTCGTGGCCGCAGTGCTCGTCATGCACGTGGTCATGGTCGTGGTCCCCGGCATGGTCATGCCCGTGGCCGCAGTCGGCGTCGTGGACATGGCCCTCGGCGCCGTGGGGCGGGTTCACGAAGTCGGGACGGACCTCGACGATGCGCTCCAGATCAAAGCCGTGCAGGCCCAGGATCTGATCCAGCGGCACATTGGCGCGCTCGGCGCGGATGATCGGGGCCAGCGGGTTCAGGGCGCGCAGACGGCGCTCGACCGCGGCCAGTTCATCCTCGGAGGCCAGATCGACCTTGTTCAGGATGATGCGGTCGGCGAAGGCCACCTGCTCGCGCGCTTCCTTGGAGTCGTCCAGACGCGCCATGACGTGCTTGGCGTCGACCAGGGCGGTGACGCTGTCCAGCTGGGTCTTGGCCTTAACCTCTTCATCGACGAAGAAGGTCTGTGCCACCGGGCCGGGATCGGCCAGACCAGTGGTCTCGACGATAATGGCGTCAAAGGCGGGCTTGCCCGGACGCTGGCGCTTCATCAGGCCCGAGACGACGCGGATCAGGTCGCCGCGCACCGTGCAGCAGACGCAGCCGTTGTTCATCTCGAACACGTCCTCGTCGGCGCCGACCACCAGGTCGTTGTCGATGCCGATCTCGCCGAACTCATTGACGATGACGGCGTAACGCTTGCCGTGATCCTCGGTGAGGATGCGGTTCAACAGGGTGGTCTTGCCGGCGCCGAGGTAGCCGGTGAGGACGGTGACGGGAGTCTTCTGGGTCATGGGCGGCTAGATGGAGCTTCAGGGGCGGAAAGGGAAGAGGTCTGCCCCCTTCCCCCTCGATGGGGGAAGGGTCGGGGATGGGGGTGAGGGCGCCGCCCTGTCCGACTAGGCGCGGGAGGCGGCGTCTCCCTCGCCGATCCTGAAACCGATCGGCTTCACCCCCGCCCAACCCTCCCCCATCGAGGGGGAGGGCTTTGGAGAGTTGAGCCCTCCTCACTCCTCAGCAGGTCGGGCAATCCGGCAAAGCGCCGCTTTCCAGTTGGAACGTCGTGTGGCTGATGCCGAAGCGACTGCGGGCCACCGCCTGCGCTTCTCCCAGCAGGGCGTCAGCGTCGGGCCGGTCGTGGACCAGATGCGCCGTCAGGGCCGTGTCCGTGGTCGACAGGCCCCAGATGTGCAGGTCATGCACCGCGCTGACGCCCGGCAGAGCCAGGAAGGCGTCGCGAACCTCGTCCACCTCGA
Source organism: Brevundimonas sp. 2YAF1 (assembly GCF_052114745.1). NCBI lineage: Bacteria > Pseudomonadati > Pseudomonadota > Alphaproteobacteria > Caulobacterales > Caulobacteraceae > Brevundimonas > Brevundimonas sp. 2YAF1. Next base: position 292,944 of record NZ_JBFRFI010000002.1, read on the forward strand.
CCCCGTTCGGGGCGGCGTCCAGCGCCAGATTGACCGATTCCTTCAGGAGGCCCCAGGTCCCCAGCAGGATGACGATGACGATGCCCAGGCTGACCAGGGCGTCGATCACGGCCCAGCCGGTCAGCAGGATGACCGCTCCTGCGATGACCACGCCCAGCGACACCGCCGCGTCCGCCATCATGTGCAGATAGGCGCCGCGCACGTTCAGGTCCTTGTGCTGGTCCTTCATGAACAGCAGGGCCGTGCCCAGGTTGATGACGAAGCCTATGCCCGCTACCGCCATGATGACGCCGGACGCCACCGGCGCCGGCTCGGCCAGCCGCCGCACGGCCTCGAAGGCGATGGCCCCGCAGGCGAAGATCAGCAGCAGGGCGTTGCCCAGCGCCGCCAGCACCGTCGCCTTGCCATAGCCGTAGGTGCGCTTCGGTCCCGCCGCGCGTCGCGCCAGCCAAGCCGCGCCGCCGGCCATGGCCAGCCCCAGGACGTCGGACAGGTTGTGGCCCGCATCGGCCATCAGGGCCGCCGAATCGGCCCAGATTCCGGCCCCGAACTCGACGACCACGAAGGCCAGATTGACGATCAGGCCGAGGGCGTAGCGCCAGTCGCCGGTATCCACCGGCCCGTGATGGTGCCCGCCAATCCCGTGCGAATGGGAATGGCCGTGATCATGGTCATGAGAATGGTCGTGGTCGTGACTGTGGTCGTCGTGATCGTGGGCGTGCGCGTCGTGAGCCATGACGCGGACTCTAGTGCTGGTGCGTCAGGACGAGAAGCCCGATCACGATCAGGGCTACGCCCAGAATGGCGCCTTCGTAGCGCGCCCAGCGCTCCAGCCGCAGAATGGAATAGCCCGCGCTGGCCAGAGCCGACAGCAGGGTCATGCCCAGGACCGTGCCGAGCGCGAAACTGACGGTCAGCAGCCCCAGCGCCACCATCCCCTCCGTCGCCGACGACAGATAGATGGGCAGCAGCACCTCGCCCGGCGTCACCGCCATCATCAGCACCAGGCCCCAGAAGGCGGCGCGGTTCGACACCGCTGGCTCAGGCGCTTCCGCTTCCGGCCCCGTCGCGGTGAGCGGCTTCTGCAGCGAAGCGCGCGCCAGATAGAAGGCGCCGAACAGGAAGAGCAACGCCGCCGACAGATGCGGCAGCAGCCCGCCGATCCAGGCGTTCAGCGCCAGGCCGGCCGCCACGATCAACGACCCCACGATGGCGGTCGAGGCGATATGGGCCAGCCCCGCCGTCACGGCCACCGTCATCACGCGGGCGATGCTCCACCGCTGCGCCCGCCCCACCAGTACGAAGGGCAGCCAGTGGGTCGGCAGGGCCGCATGCAGAAAGGCCGCGACGAATCCCCCGCCCAGAAGCGAAATCAGAACCGGCTGCTGGAGATCGGGCGGCGACATTCCGGGGTTTCTATCCTGTTACTTTGTAACGGTCGAGAGGCCTGGCGAGGGAATCCGCCACGCTTACGCGGGCGTTCTTCTATTGCGGACAGCCGACAAATCAGGCCACATCCAAACCGCGACGCCGACTGTGCACGGGTTTTGGCCCTGCCGACCGCCCTTTCGCGTTGACTCTGGCTCGCCCTTCCGTATATGTCGCCGCTCTTCGCCCGCAGGGTTTCCCAGCGGGCGCATTCTTTTTTGCGTTCACGCTGAGGCTTCCAAATGTACGCGGTGATCAAGACCGGCGGAAAGCAGTACCGGGTTCAACCGGGCGATGTGATTGTTGTCGAGAAGCTCGACGGCGACGCTGGCGCTGCCGTCAATTTCGGTGAAGTCCTCATGCTGGGCGGCGACAAGGGTGTTACGGTCGGCGCTCCGCTGATCGACGGTGCGGCAGTCGCCGCAACCCTGGTCGAGACCCGCAAGGGTGAGAAGATCAAGATCTTCAAAAAGACCCGTCGTCAGGGCTATCGCCGCACGAACGGCCATCGTCAGATGGAAACCGTCCTGCGCATCACCGGCATCGAAGGCGCCGGCGAGAAAGCCAAATGGGACGGCACGGTCGACCTGATGACCAAGGCTGAAATCAACGCTCGCGCCCGTGGCCTCGCCCCGCGCGTTGAAGTTGAAGCCGAGGCCGCCCCGGCCAAGAAGGCTCCCGCCAAGAAAGCCGCCAAGGCTGAAGGCGCCGAAGCCTAAGATATTCACCGGCGCTGTCGCAGCGCCTAGCAGGACGAAGGTCGCGCTCACGTAGCCCGCAAGGGCGATGGCGCACCAAGGAAGAGGAGCAGACCAATGGCTCACAAGAAATCCGGTGGTTCGTCGCGTAACGGTCGCGACTCCGAGTCGAAGCGTCTTGGCGTGAAGAAGTATGGCGGCGAGCACGTGCTGGCCGGCAACATCCTCGTGCGTCAGCGCGGCACCACCTTCCACCCGGGCGACAACGTCGGCCTGGGCCGCGACCACACCCTGTTCGCCACGGCGACGGGTTCGGTGAAATTCACCACCAAACGTGGTGGCCGTTGTTACGTGTCGATTCTCGCGGCCAACGACGACGCTCAGGCTATGGCCGCCGAGTAACGCAAACTGGACCAAAATCCGGGATCGCGTTGCTCTTAGAAGCCGCGATCCGGACCAGGGAAAATATTCCGCGGGGAGTCTGGATCACCAGGCTCCCCGTTTGCGTTTCCCCGCCTCGCTGACCGCCCGAGCCCTGATGAACAAGGACGGCGGTCGCACCAGAGGGGCGTGACCCATGTGCATGATTGAAACTTCTCCCGTCGTCGAAACGCGGCGCCTCGTCCTGCGTGCGCCGGGCGCCCAGGACGTCAGCCGCATCGCGGCCCTGGCCAACGACCGTGACATCGCGCGCATGACCAAACGCATGCCCCACCCCTTCCATGTCCAGGACGCCGAGGAGTTCGTGCTGCACGTCGCCGCCCAGGACCCGAAGCGCGCCAATACCTTCATCATCGAGCACGAGGATTTGGGGCCTGTCGGCGTCATCGGCCTGTTCGAGGGCGAGGATAATGTGCCCGAGACCGGCTACTGGATCGGCCGCGACTTCTGGGGCCGGGGCTTCGCCACGGAGGCCCTGGAAGGGGCTCTGGTCTGGGCCTCGAAGCGGTGGAAGCGCCGCGCCCTTGTCGCTGGCCACTTCGCCGACAACCCCGCCTCGGGCCGGGTGCTGGAAAAGGCCGGCTTCCTCTACACGGGCGAGACCCGCCCGTCCTTCAGCCAGGCGCGCGGCGAGATCGCCGACACGCGGATGATGGTCTGGCTGGCCTGAGTCTGGCCTGAGCCCCGCCTGATCGCCGCCGTCCTCCCCGGGGCGGCGGCGCCCTGCCCTAATGCGGAAAGACCAGGGTGTAGAGCAGAGCCGCGCCCGACAGCCCCATGATCCCGAAGGTGAGCCAAACAAAGGTGCGCGACCACGGCCCGCCGCGCGAGCTCCCCATGATCGCCCCATTCCCGTTGATCCGCGCGATCACATACAACAGGGGCACGGCGGCGATCCCGTTGAACACCGCCGTATAGACCAGCGCCTTCATCGGATTGACGCCGATGAAGTTCAGTAACAGGCCGATCAGGGTCGCCACGGCGATAACGCCGTAAAAGCCGCGCGCGTCGCCCAGCTTGTTGGACAGCCCCTCCTTCCAGCCCAGGGCCTCGGACAGGGCGTAGGCCGCAGAGCCCGCCAGCACCGGAATCGCCAGCAGGCCCAGGCCGATCACCCCGACCGCGAACAGCACCTTGGCCGCCTGACCGGCGTCGGGGAAAGACTGAACCAGCGGCTCCAGCGCCTTGGCCGCATCGGCCGCCGTATGGATGTCCGTCACCCCGTTGCGGAACAGTACCGATGCCGTGGTCATGATGATGAACCACTGCACCAGTTCGGCCGCCACCATGCCCACCGTAGTGTCCAGCCGCATGTCCGACAGATAGCCCCGCGGCAGCACCGGCCGCCCGTTTTCGCCGACCGGGGTCTTGTGGTCCCACAGTTCCTCTACCTCCTGCGAGGCCTGCCAGAAGAACATATAGGGCGAGATCGAGGTGCCGAAGACGCCGGTGATGATAAACAGGAAGGAGGCCGTGAACTCGATGTGCGGCACGACCGTCGCATAGAGGATCTCCTGCCAGGGCTGGTCGATGATCAGGGCCGTGGCCGGATAGGCCAGCAGGGCCAGCGCCAGCCATTTCAGGAATTTGGCGTAGATGCGATAGCTGACGAACACCTCGAGCAGCAGGACCACGGTCGCCGTCAGCAGGGCCAGGGCCCAGATGGGCGCATGGACGACCAGGGCCGCCGACTCGGCCACGGCGCCGATGTCGGCGCCGATGTTGATGGTGTTGGCCGCCACCACCAGCAGCACGACGCCAACCAGCACCGTCCGCGAGTAATGCTGCTTGATGACCCCCGCCAGCCCCTGCCCTGTCACCGCGCCGATCCGGGCGCAGGCCTCCTGCACCGCCAGCAGCAGGGGAATCTGATAAAGGGCGGTCCACAGTTGGCCGTAGCCGAACTGCGCCCCGGTCTGGGAATAGGTGGCGATGCCGGAGGGGTCGTCGTCGGCGGCGCCGGTGATCAGGCCCGGCCCCAGGACCTTGAAGACCCGCAACAGATCGCGCTTGCGCGGCGCGGCGTCGTCCGGCTCGCCCGCAGGCTTCGGCTCAGGTTGCGGGAGCGGCGGCGTTTCGGACAATCATCACCTGCGAGGACCTGACTTCAACAACGCCAGCCTACGCTCAACGCTCCAGATGGAAAGAAGGCCGATACAGCCCCCGCAGGAACGCATCCCACGAGATCGACGATACGCGGACGATGGTCCGCCCGGCCGCATAGGGCGCGGAATTTCCGGGACTTTCGGACAGCTGAGCAGATTTTCCTGAAATCGGAAAAAAGCCTGTTGACCGCCTCCGGGGTCCCCCCTATTAGTCCGGCCCTCGGCGGGGCGACCCACCGGGCCCAGGTGGCGGAATTGGTAGACGCGCTGGCTTCAGGTGCCAGTGGCTTAACGGCCGTGGAGGTTCGAGTCCTCTCCTGGGCACCACATTCTCAAGCGGCGTCGTATCCCACGGATACGGCGCCGTTTGTCATTTCAGCCCTGCTTTCCTCATCTACAACGGCGAAGGTTGGCGCTGCGTCCTAGCGATAGCGCGCGGTTCGTCTATGTTGTCGTCCTGATCGACCACCCGAGTTTTCTGCCCATGACTGTTTACCTGCACGAAGGCGACCTGCCCGATGGCCTGGACCTGGGACCGGAGGTCGCGATCGATTCCGAGACCATGGGCCTGCGCTTCCGCCGCGACCCTTTGTGCGTAGTGCAGCTGTCGTCGGGCGACGGCGACGCCCATGTCGTGCGGCTGAACCGCCCCGGCTATGACTGCCCGAACCTGAAGCGGCTGCTGGCCGACCCGAAGGTGCTCAAGATCTTCCACTTCGGCCGGTTCGACATCGGCATGTTTGACCTGCACCTCGGCGTCGAGACGCGTCCGGTCTATTGCACCAAGATCGCCTCCAAGCTGGCCCGCACCTACACCGACCGTCACGGCCTCAAGGACGTGGCCAAGGAACTGGCCGGCGTGGACATGTCCAAGGCCCAGCAGAGCTCGGACTGGGGTTCGCCCGTCCTGTCGCAGGCCCAACTGGACTACGCGGCTTCGGACGTCCTCTACCTGCACGCCATCAAGGCCAAGCTCGATGTCATGCTGGAGCGCGAAGGCCGCGCCGAGCTGGCCCGCGCCTGCTTCGACTTTCTGCCCACCCGTTCGCGTCTCGACCTGGCCGGTTGGGACGAGACCGACATCTTCGCGCACGCCTGAGGAGCACCATGAGCGACCTCGACGCCCAGGAAGCGCGCAAGCGCGCCGACGAGGCCCGGGTCGCCCAGGCGGGCGAGCGCTGGCGCGCGCGCTCCAAGCGGGTGAAGCTGTATCGCCGCGTCCTGCCCATCCTCATCCTGACGCTGGCCGGCGGGGCCCTGACCTGGACCGTGTTCCGCACCGTCATGTCGGGGGTCGAGCGCAAGGCCAGCGAGACGCGCGAGATCCGCCTCGACAACCCCATGTTCCACGGCCAGGACGCCCAGGGCCGCTCCTTCGTCATCGGGGCCCAGGGCGCGATCCGCGATCCGGCCACCGGCTATTTCCGCCTTGTCGGCCCCCTGCTCCGCCTGAACCTCGGCGGGCGCAAGGTGACGGAACTGACGGCTGACGGCGGCACCTATATCGAGACCAGCCGCAAGGTGGTGATCGGGCCGAACGTGAAAATTTCGGACGGCGGCTCCGGCTTCGTCCTGACCACGCCGGAAGCCGTGGTCGACACCAATACGGGCGTGGTGACGGGCGACAAGGGCGTCCAGGGGCGCGGGCCTCTTGGAACCATCGATGCTTCGTCCTATGCGATCTATGATCAGGGCCAACGGGTCGTCTTCAGCGGCCAGGGCGAAAACAAGATGCGGGGCACCATCAACCCCGCGGGATCCGGCAGGTGACCATGTCCAAGTCGAACACCATGATCGCAGGCGCCGCCCTGCTGCTGGCCCTGACGGTCCCCGCGACTTCGGGCGCGCAGAGCACCTCTCCGATCGGAGCTGACGCCTCGAAGCAGCCAGTCCAGTACGGCGCCGACGGCGGCGAATACACGCCCAACGGCTTTTCCCTGCGCGGCCGGGCCGAACTGACGCAAGGCGGCAACCGCCTGCGCGCCGACGCCATCCACGGCGTCACGAGCAACGGCGACCTGAGCCGGGTCGAGGCGACGGGCAACGTCTATTTCGTCACCCCGGACCAGAGCATGCGCGGCGACCGCGCCGTCTATACGCTGGGCAACGCCGAGGTGGTGGTGACGGGCGACGTCATCCTGACCCAGGGCAAGAACGTCCTGAGCGGCAGCCGGCTCGTCTACAACGTCCGCACCGAGACGGCCCGCATGGAAGGCGGCGCCGGCCGCGTCCAGGGCGTCTTCTACCCGCAAGGGAACTGACCCCGCTTGGCGCGCAAGGAACTCTCCGCCCTCAACCTCGACCAGGCGGCCGCCGACGAAGCGCCGGCCCCCGAAGCCGCGGCCGGGGCCGCGCGCCACACGGGCCTGCGCGTCGAACACATCGCCCGCAGCTTCGGCCAGCGTCAGGTGGTCAAGGACGTCTCCCTGACCGTCCAGCGCGGCGAGGTCTGCGGCCTTCTGGGGCCCAACGGCGCCGGCAAGACCACCTGCTTCTACATGATCACCGGCCTGATCCCGGCCGACAGCGGTTCGATCTGGCTGGACGGCGAAGAGATTACCCAGCAGCCCATGTATCAGCGCGCCCGGATGGGTCTGGGCTATCTGGCGCAGGAAGCCTCCATCTTCCGCGGCATGACGGTCGAGCAGAACATCAAGGCCGTGGTCGAACTGCGCGAGAAGACCGCCGCCGGCGTCCGCGACGAGACGACCCGCCTGCTGGAAGAACTGCGCATCGACCATTTGCGCCACGCCCCGGCCACCGGCCTGTCGGGCGGCGAGCGTCGCCGCGTCGAGATCGCCCGCGCCCTGGCCGGCCGGCCCAGCTTCATGCTGCTGGACGAACCCTTCGCCGGCATCGACCCCCTGGCCATCGCCGACATCCGCCACGTGATCCGCTACCTGTCCAGCCAGGGCATCGGCGTGCTGATCACCGACCACAACGTGCGCGAGACCCTGGACATCATCGACCGCGTCTCGATCATCTCGGCCGGTTCGGTCCTGTTCGAAGGCACCGCCCACGAGGCCGTCAGCGATCCCGAAGTGCGCCGCGTCTATCTCGGCGAAATGTACGCCTGACGCCGAGACCTGCTGCCCGCCACGCCGAAGCCGTCACAATCCGTCTGCGCAAACCCTTGCCCCGCAAGGGATTGGCGTCCGCTCACGGCTCTATAGGTCGCAGGGCTGCGGGATCGACTAGGATCAGCGTCCTGGTCTTTGACATCGTCCTCCCGCCGCCTTCGCCCCCCTCACGCCGAAGCCACGCCGAAGCCGTCGCTCAGCCCCCGCCCCGCGCGACTCCCCATTGCACTCATTGCACCAATTGCACTGTTTTTTTCTGATGGCGCGGTGCAATGCGGCGCCCTCTCAGGCGATCCGCCGCCGACAGTCGGCTCGCCGTTCGCCAGACGTTAACGGCTATGCCGCACGATCCCAGCAAGAACCGGGCCAACGAGGCTTGTCGGAGGGATTGAAGCGCCGTGATCGGTCAGAGGCTTGAGGTCAGACAGGGTCAGGGGCTGGTCATCACGCCCCAGCTGCAGCAGGCGATCAAGCTGCTGCAGCTGTCGAATCTCGAGCTGGACGCCTTCGTCGAAGGCGAGCTGGAGCGGAATCCCCTGCTGCAACGCGACGAGGGCGAGGCGGGCGGCGAAGCCACCAGCGAACCTTCCGACGCCGCCGCCTCCTCAGACACTAGCGAACTGCAATTCACCGAACCCTCTGGCGAGGCCGAGCGCGCCATGGACGCCCGATCGGACGACCTCTACGACGACGCCTCGCCCGGCGACCGCGACGCCGACCGCAAGCGCGACGCGGGCGAGGTCGGCGAACAGCCCGGTCTGTCCGACTGGTCCCGCGCCGGCAGCGGCGGCGGCATGGACGGCGAAGGGATGGAGCGGCCGGACACCCGCGAAGCGACCCTGTGGGAGCATCTGCAGGCCCAGGCCTCGTCCGCCGGCTTCAGCGCCGCCGACCACGCCATCGCCCTGACCCTGATCGACGCCACCGACGAGGGCGGCTATCTGCGCGGCGAGTTGCAGGAGGTCGCCGACCGGCTGGGCGTCGATCTGGCGCGGATTGAAGCCGTTCTGGCCGTCTGCCACGGGTTCGAGCCGACTGGCGTCATGGCCCGTTCGGCCCCGGAATGCCTGAGGCTGCAGCTGATCGAGCGCAACCGCTTCGACCCGGCGATGGAAGCCCTGCTGGACAATCTGGAGCTTCTGGCCCGGCGCGACCTGCCAGCCCTGCGCAAGGTCTGCGGCGTCGACGCCGAGGACCTGAGCGACATGATCGCCGAACTGAAAGGACTGACGCCGCGCCCCGGCGCAGGCTTCGGCGGCGAACCGGCCCAGACTGTGGTGCCGGACGTCCATGTCCGTCCCGATCCGGCCGGCGGTTGGCGCGTCGAGCTGAACAGCGAGACCCTGCCCCGCATCCTGATGGACAAGCGCTATCACGGCGTGGTCGTCGCCGGCGCCCGGTCGGACACTGAAAAGGCCTTCGTCGCCGACTGCGCCGCCCAGGCCAGTTGGCTGGTCAAGTCGCTGGACCAGCGCGCCAAGACCATCCTCAAGGTCGCCTCCGAGATCGTGCGCCAGCAGGACGCCTTCCTGGCCTTCGGCGTGGAGTTCCTCCGCCCCCTGAACCTGAAGACCGTCGCCGACGCCATCGGCATGCACGAATCGACGGTCAGCCGCGTCACCTCGAATAAATATGTCGCCACCCCCCGCGGCGTGTTCGAGCTGAAATTTTTCTTCACCGCCGCCATTCAGTCGTCGGACGGCGGCGCCCTTCACTCGGCCGAGGCGGTGCGTCACCGGATCAAGGCGATGATCGACAGCGAGGCCGTCGACGGCGAGGTGCTGAGCGACGACCGGATTGTCGAAATCCTCAACGAGACCGGCATCGACATCGCCCGTCGGACCGTGGCGAAATACCGGGAAGCCCTGCGAATTCCGTCCTCTGTCCAGCGCCGACGGATGCTGAAGGCCGGCTGATCACCCTGCGACGAAGCGTCACCACAAATCGGTGATCGGCGTTGACACCAAACGCAACCCGTCGCGTTCTATGCCTATGCAGATCCAAGTCAGCGGCAAGCAAGTGGATGTCGGCGAAGCGCTAAGCTCGCGCATCTCCCAGGAACTCGAAGAGGGAGTCGGCAAGTATTTCGCCCGTGGCGGCGAAAACGCCGAGGTCGTGGTGTCCAAGGACCGCCACGGCTTCCGCGTCGATTGCTGGGTCCGTCTGGCCTCGGGCCAGTCACTGGTGACCACGGGCTTCGGCGGCGACGCCCAGGCGGCCTTCTCTGACAGTCTCGACAAGCTGGAGAAGCGCGTCCGTCGCTACAAGCGCCGGCTGAAAGACCATCACATCGGTCCCAAGGGCCTGTCGCCCGAGAAGACCGAGAACGCCGCCCGCGAAGTCGCCTCCCTGACCATTTTCCGTAATCCGGACACGGTCGAGGACGAGGCCTTCGGCGACGCCGGAGCGCCCGACGAGCCGCCGCCCGTCGGCATGGTCATCGCGGAAACCGAAGCGGAAATCCGCACCATCACCGTGGGTCGGGCCGTGCTCGAACTGGATATGACCGGCTATCCCATGGTCATGTTCCGCAACGCCGCGCACGGCGGCCTGTCCGTGGTCTATCGCCGTCCTGACGGCAATGTGGGCTGGGTCGACCCGGAACGCACGCTGAACGCCGCGAAGATCGGCAACGGCTCACGAGGCTGAGACTTTCATGCGGAGGGCGAAGGCGCTAGAAGACGCCTCGCCCTTCCGCCAATGTCGGGTTCGAGTTTCGGGGTCATCATGGACATCGCAGATTTGCTGTCGTCGGACGGGATCGTCCTGCGCGGCGGCGCGTCATCCAAACGCCAAGCCTTGCACGCCGTCGCCGAAGCCGCCGCCGCCGCGCTGGGCCTCGACGAAGGCCGGGCGCTGGAAGCGCTGCTGGAGCGTGAGGCTTTGGGCTCGACCGGCCTGGGCGCCGGCGTCGCCGTGCCCCACGCACGCATCAAGGGACTGGACCGCGTCTGCGCCGTCTTCGTCCGCCTCGACACGCCCGTGGCCTACGAGTCGGTGGATGATCGTCCGGTGGATCTGCTGTTCGCCCTGTTCGCCCCGCTGAACGCCGGGGCCGAGCACCTGCGGGCGCTGGCCGCCGTGTCGCGCGCCATGCGTTCGCCGGAGCTGCGCGAGCAACTGCGCCAGGCGCGCACCATCGACGCCGTCCGCGCCCTGTTCGTCAAGGATGTGCCGGCCACCGCCGCCTGAGCCGACCCGGCCCGCGCTCAAGCGGGCCGAACAGCCGTTAGCGCACCGAAATCAATGCACCGACACGGGCGCCAGTTCGTGGGCCATGGCGGCGGCGAAGGCGGTGTCGCGATCCAGCATGACCGCTAGACGTTCGCCGTCGGCGCCGTGAACGGCGTAGAGAATCTGCTCGGGATCGATCTCGACGCCCGGAGCTTCGATATGGGCGTCCACCATCACGTCCGACGCGCGGATGGCGCGCACATAGACAAGGTCTGGGGCGCCCAGACCCGCAAAATCTTTATTGGTCATAACAGGCGTCATAAGACCGCCTCCTTACGCTTGACTAAACGCCCGGCGAGCCGAGCGGTTCGACGACGGGATCAGCCCGTCGTGATGGGAATCCGGCGAATGTTCCGATCCTGTTCGGGGCGGACCAGATCGACGTGCAGCAGGCCGTGCTCCAGCCGCGCCTCGGCGACCTCCAGCCCGTCAGCCAGGACGAAGCTGCGCACGAAGCCGCGCGCCGCGATGCCGCGATGCAGGAAGGCCTGCTCGCCCTTGCCCGCGTCGTCGCGCTTGCCCGCTATGGTCAGTTGGCGGCCTTCCAGGGTGATGGCCAACTCCTCAGGCGCGAACCCGGCCACGGCCAGGCTGATGCGCACGCCCGCTTCGCCGCGCTGCTCGACATTATAGGGGGGATAGCTTTCAGCCGCGGCCTTGGCCGCCCGGTCGATCAGGGCGCGGGTATGATCGAACCCCAGCAGGAAGGGGCTGTCGAACAGGATGGTGCGCGTCGTCATGGGGCCCTCGCAAACAAGCGACCCGACCGTCCGCGTTCCCCCTGAAAGGCAAGAACGCCCGGCCGTTCGCAACAAATGGTTATGCGCGACGATCCGGTCAACGGTGCGGCTAGGCGCCGCAACCGTTCACGTGACATACAGGTTGGAGCCTTCAGTGTAGCGGCTGGTTTTTCGCGGCCCGCCCGCTCCCTCTCGCTCCCCTCTCCCTCTCCAAAGGATTTTTCATGCGCGCCAAGCTCATCGTCACCGGCGTCAGCCTCGTCGCCCTGCTGGGCGCGACCGCCTGCACCACGACCGACCCCTACAGCTCGACGCCGAACCGCAACAACACCGCGACCGGCGCCATCGCCGGCGCCCTGGGCGGCGCCGTTCTGGGCTATCTGACCAACACCTCCAGCGGCGAACAGGGCCGCAAGAACGCCCTGATCGGCGCCGGCGTGGGGGCCCTGGCCGGGGCCGGGGTCGGCCAGTACATGGACCGCCAGCAGCGCGCGTTGGAAGCCGAGCTTTCGGGCACCGGCGTCGGCGTGGCGCGTCAGGGCGACAACCTGGTGCTGCGCATGCCGTCCGACGTGACCTTCGCCAGCAGCCAGTCGAACCTCGACAGCCGCTTCCTGCCGGTCCTCGACGACGTCGCCCGCGTACTGAAGGAATACGATCGCTCGATGGTCGACGTCGTCGGCCACACCGATTCCTCGGGTGGCGACGGCATCAACCAGCCGCTGTCGGAGCGCCGCGCCTCATCGGTCGCCTCCTATCTGATGGATCACGGCGTGATCCGCGAACGCCTCTATGTCGCCGGCAACAGCTCGCGCAACCCGATCGCCGACAACAGCACCGTCGAAGGCAAGGCCAAGAACCGCCGCGTCGAGATCCTGATCCGCCCGTTCACGGGCTGATCCCACGACCACGGCCGCTGAAACTCAAAGGGCGGCGCTCACGCGCCGCCCTTTTTGCGTGTGTGAGCCTAGCGGGTGCTCTCGGGTCGCCCGATCGAGGTGTAGCGGAAGCCGCGCGCCTTCATGTCGTCGGGCCGATAGACGTTGCGCAGATCGACCATGACCGGCTGTTTCAGCAGCAGTTTGACCCGGTCCAGATCCAGGGCGCGGAACTGGTCCCACTCTGTCAGGATCACCACTACGTCAGCCCCCTCGACCGCGTCATAGGGGCCATCGCGGAAGACGACGCCGTCCAGCAGCTTGGCTGCCTCACCCATGCCTTCGGGGTCGAAGGCCTGAACCGTCGCCCCCATGGCGATCAGCGCCGGGGCCACATCCAGTGACGGGGCGTCGCGCATGTCGTCGGTGTTCGGCTTGAAGGTCAGGCCCAGCAGGGCGACGGTCTTACCCTTCAGGTCTGCGCCGCCGAGGGCGGCCGCAACGCGGTCCGCCATGGCCTTCTTGCGCGCGTCGTTGACCTCGACCGTCGTCTCGATGAGGCGCAGGGGCGCGCCCGCGTCGGTCGCCGTCCGCACCAGGGCCAGGGTGTCCTTGGGGAAGCAGGACCCGCCGTAGCCCGGCCCGGCGTGCAGGAATTTGGAGCCGATTCGGTTGTCCAGACCAATGCCCCGCGCCACCTGCTGCACATCCGCGCCCAGGCTTTCGCACAGGTCGGCCATCTCGTTGATGAAGGTGATCTTCAGCGCCAGGAAGGCATTGGCGGCGTATTTGGTCAGCTCCGACGTGCGCCGGCCGGTGAACAGAATCGGCGTCTCGTTGAGGTTTAGCGGACGGTAGAGCTCGGTCATGATGGGACGGGCGCGCTCGTCCTCGATCCCGACCACGACCCGGTCGGGGCGCTTGAAGTCACCGATGGCGGCGCCTTCGCGCAGGAATTCGGGATTGGAGACCACGGCGAAGTCGGCGTCGGGGCGACGGGCGCGGATGATGCGCTCGATCTCATCGCCGGTGCCGACTGGAACCGTCGACTTGGTGACGATGACCGTAAAGCCGTTGATCAGGTCGGCGATTTCTTCAGCGGCGGCGTAGACGTAGGAGAGGTCGGCGTGGCCGTCGCCGCGGCGCGACGGCGTGCCCACGGCGATGAAGACGGCGTCGGCCGTGCGAATGGCCTCGGCGCCGTCGAGGGCGAAGGACAGGCGGCTGTCACGGACGTTGGCGGCGACCAGATCCTCGAGCCCCGGCTCATAGATCGGCATCCGGCCGGCGTTCAACTGGTCGATCTTGGCCGCGTCCTTGTCGACGCAGGTCACGACATGGCCGAAGTCGGCGAAACAGGCCCCGGAAACAAGCCCGACGTAGCCGGTGCCGATCATTGCGACGCGCATACGGTCATCCTCTTGGTGCAGTCAGGTCGAAATAGCGCTCAAGCATGGCGTTTGCCAGTCGACCGGCGGGGCCGCGACCAAAGAAAAAGGGCGGTCGATCCGAATGGATCGACCGCCCTCAATCTTATCGACCTTCGAGGTCATCGGGACCGGCGCGAACCGGTCCCTCTGAGTCTTAGAAGTTGATGTCGACGGTGGCGCGACGGTTGAGCGGCTCGCGCACGCCGTCAGCCGTCGGCTTGGCCAGGCTGGTTTCACCCTTGCCGTCGAGGGCGATGACGCCGCCGTTGACGCCTTGAGCGACCAGGGCGTCCGCGACGGTGCGCGAACGACGGTTGGACAGGCCGAGGTTATAGGCGGCCGAACCCGAGGTGTCGGTGTAGCCGACGACCAAGACGCGGGTCGGAGCGCCCGACTTGGCGTAGTTGGCGGCTTGCGTCACCACCGAACGAGCTTCCGCCGTCAGGTCCGAGCGATCCCAGTCGAAGTAGACCACGAACTGACGCGCAGCCGGCTTGGCCGGAGGCGGCGGAGGCGGAGGCGGCGGCGGGGGCGGCGGGGGCGGCGGGGGCGGAGGCGGAGGCGGAGGCGGCGGGGGTGCCGCCGGCTCGGCGCCGAAGGCGTAGCGCAGGCCCAGGGTCACGGTGTGGCTCTGGTCGTAGTCGCCGGTCATTTCGCCGAAGGCGTTGGTCGCGGAGCTCGTGAAGGTTTTGAACTCAGCGTCGCCCGTCAGATAGCGGTAGGTCAGGTCGATGTTGGCGCGGTCGCTGAGCGACCAGGCCAGACCGGCGATCCCCTGAGCGGCGAACTTGGTCGAGCTGTCGTCAGCGGCGAAGGCCACGCCCGGGTTCTGACGCAGACGGCCGACGGTATTGACGTCAACGTGGTTGGCGCCGACGCCGAGACCGACGAAGGGACGGATGCCCCACGCCGAATAGCCGAAGTCATAGATGACGTTGGCCATCAGGGCGGTCGACTTGATGTCGCCGTCGGGCGAATAGCAGGGGCCGGTCGCCGGCGTGACATTGCACAGGCCCTGGGGACCCGAGACAGCGCGCACCTTGCCGATGTCGCCCGAGCGGTAGCCGCCTTCGAGCTCGACGCGCCAGTTCGGGTTGAAACGATAGCCGAGGCGAGCGAAGGCCGCCCAGCCGTTGTTCACTTCCCAGTTCCAGTTGGAACCGTTGAGCGACGACTCGGTGTTGATGTCGTCGATGATGTGGTAGCCGGCGTCGATTGCGCCGTACCAGCCGTCCGGCTCAGCCGAAGCGGCGCCCGCCGACAGGGCCAGAGCCACCGCCGCGCTGGATGCCAGGATCAAACTCTTGACGCGCATAGATGCGGCCCTCCGAGATTTTGTTGTTCGTGGACGACGGATACGTCGCCTACCCCACTCCCTATCAGCGTTGCCGTGGGTGGTCGAGCGACAAACGCCCGATTTACCGAAGGTTGCAACACACCGTGGCCGGAGGGCTACAGGGGTTTAACGGCACATTAAGATCAACAGACGCCTCGGATATGAGCTTGACCTGTCTTCCTGCCTGTCGTCCACATCCCCGACCGAACGCTCGGCCCCTCAGGATTTCATGACTTCTATCTGCATCGACGGCTTCAACCTGGCCCTGGCCAAGGGGACCGGCATCGCCACCTATGGGCGGAACCTGCTAGACGGCGCGCGCGCTGTCGGTTTCGGAACACAAGTTCTCTATGGACCGGGCGCGCGTCGACGCGACGACAATCTGCTAAACGAAACCGCCTTGGTCGACGCCGAACGACCGCCGCAACGCCTGAACCGCAGGCAGAAGATCCAGCGCTTCTCCGACACCTTCGCCTCGCGCTACGGCCGGACCGCGCATTCGATCCTGCCCTCGGGCGAGGTGATCTGGCCGGCGCGATCCGGCGGCCGTCCCGCCGCCGACCGGTTCTGGGCCGCGCGCGACCTGTTCAGCCACGCCAATCGCTGCTTCGCCGCCTACGGCAAGGAGACGCCGGTCTCGTTCGAGGCCACGGCCGAGGCGCCTGCGCCAGACGTCATGCACTGGACGGCGACCCTGCCGCTACACGCGCGCGGCGTTCCCAACATCTACACCATCCACGACCTCATCCCCCTGCGCCTGCCGCACACCACCCTGGACGACAAGGCGACCTATCGGGCGCTGTGCGAAACAATCGCCCGCCGTGCCGACCATATCGCCGTGGTGTCCGAGACGACCCGCCAGGACGTCATCCGCCTGCTGGGCGTGGACGAAGACCGGGTGACCAACACCTATCAGGCAGTGAGCCTCCCCGAAAAACTGACCTCCCGCAGTCAGGCGGACGTCACGACGGAACTGGAGGGCGTCTTCAACCTGGGCTGGAAGGGCTACTTCCTGCATTTCGGCGCCATCGAACCCAAGAAAAACCTGGGACGGATCGTCGAAGCCTATCTGGCGTCGGGCAGCCAGACGCCGCTGGTCATCATCGGCGGCCGGGCCTGGCTGGACGAGGGCGAGACCGCCCTCTTGAACCAGGTGAAGCGCGACGGCGGCCCCAGCGCCGACCGCATCCGCCAGTACGAATACATGCCCTTTTCCATGTTGATCAGCCTGATCCGGGGGGCCAAGGCGACGCTGTTCCCCTCGCTTTATGAAGGCTTCGGCCTGCCGGTGCTGGAATCCATGGCCCTGTCGACGGCGGTGCTGACCTCGACGGGCGGGTCGCTGCCTGAAGTGGCCGGCGACGCGTCCGTGATCGTCGATCCCTACGACGTTCAAGCCATCACGCGCGGCATCCAGGCGCTGGACGCCGACGAGGGCCTTCGCCTGGACCTGCAGACGCGCGGCGTCCTTCAGGCAGCGAAGTTCAGCCCGGAGGCCTATCAGACGCGCCTCACGGACCTCTATCGCAAGGTCGGGGTGTCGGCCGACTGACATGACCACCGCCCTCACCGCTCCTGACCGACTGACCCACCTCCAGCGACTGGAGGCCGAGAGCATCCACATCCTGCGCGAGGTGGCGGCCGAGTGCGCACGCCCGGTCCTGCTCTATTCGATCGGCAAGGATTCGGCGGCCCTGCTGCATCTGGCCCGCAAGGCCTTCTATCCGGCCCCCCCGCCCTTTCCCCTGCTCCACGTCGATACGACGTGGAAGTTCCGCGCCATGTACGAACTGCGCGACCGGATGGCGGCCGAAAGCGGCACGCGGCTTATCGTGCACCACAACCCCGAGGCCCAAGCCCAGGGCATCAATCCTTTCGACCACGGCTCGGCGGCCCACACAGACATGTGGAAGACGCAAGGACTGAAGCAGGCCCTGGACCTGCACGGCTTCGACGCCGCCATCGGCGGCGCGCGCCGCGACGAGGAGGCCAGCCGCGCCAAGGAGCGGATCTTCTCCTTTCGCGGCCCCGGCCACCGCTGGGACCCGCGCCGCCAGCGTCCCGAGTTGTGGAGTCTCTATAATGCGCGCGTCGCGCCTGGCGAGAGCATGCGGGTCTTCCCCCTGTCCAACTGGACCGAGATGGACGTGTGGGAATATGTGGCGCTGGAGAACATTCCTGTCGTGGACCTCTATTTCGCGGCTGAACGGCCTGTGGTCCGGCGCGACGGCGCCCTGATCGTGGTCGATGACGAACGGATGCGGCTCAATCCTGGCGAGACGCCCGAGATGATGTCCGTTCGGTTCCGCACCCTCGGTTGCTACCCTCTGTCCGGCGCGGTCGAGAGCGAGGCGGCGACGCTGGAGGCCGTCATCGCCGAGATGCGCGCCTCGCGCAGTTCCGAACGCCAGGGCCGGCTGATCGACCGCGACCAGGCGGGGTCGATGGAGAAGAAGAAGCAGGAGGGCTATTTTTGACCGCGACCCTGCCTCAGCCTCAGCGCGACCTGCTGCGCTTCATCACCTGCGGATCGGTGGACGACGGCAAGTCGACCCTGATCGGCCGCCTGCTGCATGACGCGGGCGCCGTGCCCGACGACCAGATCGCCGCCCTGAGCGACGCCGACGGCCGCCTCGACTTCTCCCTGCTGGTCGACGGCCTGCTGGCCGAGCGCGAACAAGGCATTACCATCGACGTCGCCTATTGCTACTTCTCGACGCCGCGTCGCCAGTTCATCGTCGCCGACACCCCGGGACATGAGCAGTACACCCGCAACATGGCGACCGGCGCCTCGACCGCCGACGCGGCCGTCGTCCTGGTCGATGCGCGCAAGGGCGTGCTGACCCAGACGCGGCGGCACAGCCACATCGTCTCCCTGCTGGGCGTGCGCCATGTTATCCTGGCCGTGACCAAGATGGACATGGTCGCCTGGTCGCAGGACGCATTTGAAGCCATCGCCGCCGACTACCTCGCCTTCGCCGAGGCCGCCGGCCTGCCGACGCCGACCGTCATTCCCGTCTCCGGGGTGAACGGCGACAACCTCGTCCGGCGCGGCGAGGCGGCTGAATGGTATGTAGGGCCGACCTTGCTGGAGGTGCTGGAAAACCTGCCGGCCCCCGTTGTCACGACCCGCCCCTTCCGCATGGCCGTCCAGGGCGTCAGCCGGCCGAACCTCGACTTCCGGGGCTATTCAGGCCGCATCGCCAGCGGCGCCGTCGCGGTCGGAGACGCGGTCGCCGTCTCGCCCTCGGGCGTGCGATCGCGCGTGGAGCGGATCGTGGTCCTGGGCGGCGACCTGCCATGGGCCCAGGCAGGCCAGTCCGTCACCCTGACATTCACCGACGAGATCGACGTGACGCGCGGCGACGTTCTGGCCGCCGCCGACGCGCCGCTGGAGGCCGCCGACCAGTTCGAAGCCACGCTCGTCTGGATGGCCGAGGCGGAGATGATTCCAGGCCGGGTCTATGATCTCAAGATCGGCGCCCGCACCATCGCCGCCCAGATCACCGACATTCGTCACCGCGTGAACGTCAACACCCAGGAAAAACTGTCGGCCCGCACCCTGGTTCTGAACGACATCGGCGTCTGCCACCTGTCGCTGGGCCAGGACGTCGCCTTCGAGCCCTATGCCGTCGACCGCGAATTGGGGGCCTTCATCCTCATCGACCGCATGACGCGGGCGACGGTCGGCGCGGGAATGATCCGCTTCGCCCTGCGCCGCGCCCACAACATCCATCGCCAGGCCATCCGGGTCGGCCGCGCCGAGCGCGCCGCCCTGAAGGGGCAAAAGGCCGCCGTCGTCTGGCTCACCGGCCTGTCGGGGTCGGGCAAGTCCACCATCGCCAATCGGATCGAGGAGCGGCTGACCGCCGAAGGGCGCCACGCCTATCTGATCGACGGCGACAATCTGCGTCATGGCCTCAGCCGCGACCTCGGCTTCACCGAGGCCGACCGGGTCGAGAACATCCGCCGCGCGGCCGAGGTCGCCAGGATGATGGCCGACGCCGGCCTGATCGTCCTGGTGTCGCTGATCTCGCCCTTCCGGGCCGAACGCCGCATGGTCCGCGAAATGATGCCGACCGACGAGTTCCTGGAAGTGTTCATCGACGCGCCGCTCGACGTGGTGGAGGCGCGCGACGTCAAGGGGCTCTACGCCAAGGCCCGGCGCGGCGAGATCGCCAACTTCACCGGCGTCAGCAGCCCCTACGAACCGCCGACCGAACCGGATCTGCACCTGCGGACCGACCGGATGACCGCCGAGGAGGCGGCGGAGGCCGTGATCGCGCGGCTGCGCGGGGATCTCAGGCCGGCTCCCTAATTTTTGGCACGCAATCAAGCGACCGGCGACCTTCGAAAAGGCGACGGAAGTTTCTCCGCAACCCGGCTGCGATCGCTTGCGCTTGCGACGGCGCGGAGTATGGTCGCGGCGTGATCGGCCAACGGTAAAGGCTGTTTCGCGATAGATTTCTCTCGCGCCCGGCGCGCCTCAAATGCCCTGATGTTCGAACCTCTCGTCCGCCATTTCAAAATCGTCGGCGCACTCATCATGCGTGAAATGGCGACGCGCTTCGGACGCGAAGGGCTGGGTTTTGCCTGGGTCGTCGGCGAGCCGTTGATCTTCTGCTTCGGCGTCATGGCGCTGTGGACCCTCACCAAGCCGCCCTATGAGCACGGCGTCCGCATCGCGCCCTTCGTCATGACCGGCTATATGTCGCTGATCCTGACCCGCCACATGATCGGCCTTCTGGGGGGCGCGCTCCAGGCCAACCTGGGCCTGCTCTATCATCGCCAGATCGCGCCGCTTCACATCTTCGCCGCTCGCATCGTGCTGGAGTTGGGCGGAGCCACGGCGGCTTTCTTCATCATCTATGTGGTGCTGCTCTGCCTCAAGCAGGTCGGGCTGCCGCATGACTATCTGCTGCTCTATGCTGGCTGGTTCCTGCTGGCGTGGATCTCCTGCGGCTTCGCGCTCATTCTCACCGGCCTGGCCATGCGCTATGAGACGTTCGAACGTGTCGTCGGCTTGATCAGCTACATTCTGATTCCGGTTTCCGGCGTCTTCTTCATGGTGTCGTGGCTGCCGCCGAGCGTTCGCCACCTGTATCTCTACGTCCCCTTCCCTCACGGGGTGGAGATGATCCGGGCGGGGGTCTTTGGGGAATTCATTCCGACCTACTACGATCCGCTCTATGCGCTCGCGGTGGGCACTGTTTTCAATATTCTGGGTCTGCTGCTGATCGCGGGCGCCCGGGACCGCATCTCGGTTGAATAGAGACATCGTCCGATCATGAATCACATCGCCCAGAAGACGAATGGCTGACACCAACCTGACCTATCTCGGCGCGGCGGATGAACCGCACGCCGCCCGTCCAGCCAAGCGCTCCTGGCGCAAGCGGCTGCCGTTGGGCTTCCTGATCGTGGTCGGGATCCCGACCCTCGTGAGCGGCATCTACTACGGCCTGATCGCCTCGCCGCGCTATGTGTCGGAATCCCATTTCGTGGTCCGTTCCGCCAGTTCCAACCAGCCAACGGGCCTGGGCATCGCCCTGCAGGGCGTGGGCATTTCCAGCGGCATGAACGACGCCTTCGCGGTCCATGAATACATGGCCTCGCGCGACAGCGTGAAGGCGCTGCAGAGCCGCTTCAATCTGAAGGCCATGCTGGACGGCTCGAAAATCGACTGGTTTTCGCGCTCGCCGCGCCCCTGGGAGGGCAAGAGCGAGGAAGCGCTCTACAAGGGCTTCAAGCGGTTCCTGACCGTCGGCTACGACGCCACGTCGGGCATCAGCACCGTGCGCGTGGAGGCCTTCACCGCCAAGGACGCCCAGGCCATCAACGCCGCCATGCTGGACAGCGGCGAGGCCCTGATCAACCGCCTCAACGAACGCTCCGCTGCCAACGCGGTCCGCGACGCCCGCGTGTCCTACGAACAGGCGCGCGGCGAACTGGCCGCGTCGCAGCAGGCCCTGACCGCGCTGCGCAACAGCGCCCAGTTCATCGATCCGCGCGCCGCCGTGACGGAATCGACCGGGGTCATCAGCGGCCTGCTGGTGACCATCGCCCAGCTGCGCGCCGATCGCGCGCAACTGGCGTCGGAGGCTCCGTCGAGCCCGCAACTGCCGGTCCTCGACAGCCGTATCGCCGCCTATGAGCGCCAGGTCGAAGAGGCCCGCGCCAAGGTCACCGGCGGCGCCTCGTCGCTGGCGCCCAAGGTCGGCGTCTATGAGGAACTGACGATGCGCCGCGAAATCGCGGACAAGGTCATGGCCCAGGCCACCGCCGCCCTGCTGACCGCCGAACAGGACGCCCGCCGCCAGAAACTGTATCTGGAGCGCATCGTCGCCCCCAGCGAACCGGACAAGCCGACCGAGCCGAAGCGCTGGCTGGCCCTGCTGACCATCTTCGCCTCGTCACTGCTGGTTTACGCCGTGGGCTGGCTCGTCTGGGCCGGCGTGCGGGAGCACAGGCAGGACTGATGCAGACCCCCGAGGCTCCGGGCCTGCGCGTCATCAACGTCGGAAAGACCTATCACGGCGCCGCCAAGCCCCTGTTCCAGAATATCAATTTCAACCTGGGCAAGTCGGGGCGGCTGGCGATTCTCGGCCGCAACGGTCAGGGCAAGTCGACCCTGATCAAGATGCTGGGCGGCGTGCTGCTGGAATCCGAGGGGCGTATCGAATGGCGGATGTCGTCGTCATGGCCGATCGGCTTCGGCGGCGGCTTCCAGGGCAGTCTGTCGGGCTTGGACAACGTCCGCTTCCTCGCTCGGCTCTATGACCGCGACTTCCGCGACATGCTGGCGCGGGTGGACGACTTCGCCGAACTGGGCAAGGCGCTGCGCGATCCGGTCAAACACTATTCCTCGGGCATGCGCGCGCGTCTGGCTTTCGGCCTGTCGCTGGCCATCGAGTTCGACTGCTATCTGATCGACGAACTGGTCGCGGTGGGCGACGCCCGCTTCCAGCGTAAATGCCAAGAGGCGCTGTTCGAGCACCGTGCCCACCGCGCCTTCCTGATGGCGTCCCATGACACCCATCTGATCGCCAGCTACTGCGATCAGGCCCTTATCATCGAGGGCGGCCAGGCCAAGATGTTCGACGACATCGACGAGGCGGTCGAGGTCTATACTTGGCTGCGCGCCGCGTGAGTCAGCCTCTCTCTTCGACCGCACGATGGATCGTCGTTCCGACCTTCCGCAACGACATCGCGTGGCGGGCCGCCGTGGTGGCCGCCGCCGCCGAGGCCGGACTGCGGCTGCATGATCTCGACGCCTTCCCCCAGGACGCGCCCCTAAGCGATCCAGGGACGGTCATCCTGACCGCCGACGCCCAGCGCGCGGTCGAGGCGGGCGTCACGGCCCTACATCTCGCCGGCCTGATCGCCGCCCCCGGCATGCGGCTCAGCGACGCGGACGACCCTGACGCGCCGCCGCCCCACATCGCGGTGCTGACGGACCTAATGGCCCGCACCGCCCTATTGCCGCCGGATCGACTGTTCCGCAGCGCCGACTTCGACGCCGGTCCGGTCGAGGTCCTGCCGGGCGTGAAGGTGCATCGGCCGGCGCCCGCCCCGACGGACACCCCTCTTTCGCCGCGCCTGCGCGCGGTGACGGAGGCGGTCGCCCTGCTGGACCCGGCCCGGCCCCAGGCGGTCTGGGCGCCCGAATTATTCAACTACGATTCCCGCACCGTGCCGGGCGGCGCCCGCGGCCAGCTGGATCTGACCGGCCGTCCGCGCTTCATGATCACCGGCCCCTACATCACCCTGCCGCCGGGCCGCTGGCGGGCGACCTACCGCCTGACCTTCGACGCCAAGGGCAGCCGTCCGCGTTTCCGTGTCGACTGGGGCAGTCAGACCGACTTCATCTCTAAGGAATTCACGCCCGGTCGCGCCGGAGTGTTCGAGATCGTCCAGGAGTACGACTGGACCGAGCGCGCGCCTTGCGAACTGCGAATCATCGTTCTGGAAGGGGTGTTCGACGGCCGGATGACCTTTAGCGGCGCCCAGATCAGCCGGGTCGGCTAGAACGTTCCCAGACGGGCCAACCCCTTGGAATCGGCGACCAGCGGCGCCCACCAGACCTCGTTGTCGAGGTACCAGCGCACGGTCCGCTCCAGCCCTTCGACGAAACCGACCTCCGGCGTCCAGCCCAGTTCCTGGCGGATCAGGCCCGCGTCGATGGCGTAGCGGCGGTCGTGGCCGGGCCGATCCGCGACCATCTGGATTCGCTCCGCATGTCCACGACCGTCCGCAGCGGGCCGGAGCCGGTCCAGCACGTCGCAGAGGGCGTGGACCAGTTGCAGGTTGGTGCGTTCGGCGTCGCCGCCGACGGCATAGGTCTGGCCCGGCGACCCGCGCTCCAGGATGTCGGCTAGGGCGCGGGCGTGGTCGTCGACGAACAGCCAGTCGCGCACGTTGCGGCCGTCGCCATAGACCGGCAGGGTCTCGCCGCGCAGCGCGCGCAGGATCATGGTCGGGATCAGCTTCTCGGGAAACTGCCGGGCGCCGTAGTTGTTCGAGCAGTTGCTGATGATTGTCGGCAGGCCGAAGGTGTGGCCCCAGGCCCGGACCAGATGATCCGACGCCGCCTTGGACGCCGCATAGGGCGAGCGCGGGTCATAGGGGCTGGTCTCCGAGAACCGCCCTTCGTCGCCCAGAGATCCGAACACCTCATCGGTCGAGACATGCAGGAAGCGGAAGGCGTCACGCGCCGGGCCCGATAGTCCGCGCCACGTCGCCAGCGCCTGATCCAGCAGCACCTGGGTCCCCACAACATTGGTGCGGACGAAGACGGCGGGGCCGTCGATCGAACGGTCGACATGAGTCTCGGCGGCCAGATGGACCACGGCCTCGGGGCGGAAGTCAGCGGAGACGGCGGCGACGGCGACCGGATCGGCGATGTCAGCGCGCACGAAGCTGTAGGCGGGATCCCCTTCGAGTTCGGCCAGCGAGGCCTCGACCCCGGCATAGGTCAGCAAGTCCAGAACGTGGACCTCATGGCCGCGCCCCAGCAGTTCCCGCGCCAGGGCCGAACCGATGAAGCCGGCGCCGCCGGTAAGCAGTATCCGCACGATGCTCTCCTTGGCCGCCGACCGGACCGAGCTAGCCGCTAAACTTGGCCAGGTCCACGACCGACAGGGTCATCGGCGTCTCACCGGTGAAGGGCGTGTCCAGATCGCGCAGGCGCGGCCAGCAACGGTCGCGATCGGCCAGGACGGCGTCACCCGCCGCGACGGGCCAGGCGATCTTCAGGTCCGGGTCGTCCCAGGCCAGCCCCGCCTCATGCGCGGGCGCATAGGGAGCGGAGACCTTGTAGATCACCTCGGTCCCCGGCTGCAGGGTGACGAAGCCGTGGGCGAAACAGGGCGGCACAAACAGCTGGTCGCCCGTCTCCGCCGACAGTTCCACTGCATGATGCATCCCGAAGGTCGGCGAACCGGCGCGCAGGTCCACCACCATGTCGAGAATGGCGCCGCGCACGCAGCGCACCAGCTTGGCCTGGGCGTAGGGCGGGCGCTGGAAATGCAGCCCCCGGATCACGCCCGCCGGTTCGGAGCGCGAATGATTGTCCTGAACGAAGTCGCAATCGATCCCGGCGGCGCGGAAACGCCCGCGCGACCAGGTCTCGGAAAACCAGCCCCTGTCGTCTCCGTGGCGCGGCGTCCGCACCAGGATCACGCCTCCCGTCACGATCCCGCCGGGTCGGCCGGAGCGTCGTTCGACGCCGCCTGGGCGGTCATCAGCGTATAGGCCCGATCCAGCGCCTCGTTGCGCACGAACAGGAGGCGAGCCTGCGCCGGTTCGCGCTCATAGCCGCCCGGCGTCGATCCCCCGTTCAACGGCGCGCCATAGAAGATATGCGCCCCGATCTGGCGCACCCGCGCCAGCTGCTGTCCCCACGACGGGCGGACGTAGTTGGCGTGATAATTGACCGAATTCTTGGGCAACTGGCTGGAAGACCGCCCTTCATAGACCTCGCGGGCGATGCGCTCGGCGCGGGCCCAGGCCACGGGATTGACGGCGCGCCGCCCGATCGAGCCGTCGCAGGTGAAGGTGAACTGGCAGGTCCGGCTGTTGCGCTGATAGACGACCTCGCAGACCCGCTTGGGATAGGCGCGGTGACGCGAGCGGTTCAGCACCACCTCGGCGACCGCCGCCTGACCTTCTTCGCTCTCGTTGCGCGCCTCGTAATAGATGGCCTGGGTCAGGCATTCGAGATCATTGTCCGGCACGCGGGGCGGCGTCTTCAGATCCAGATAGGGCGACGTATAGCCGACGCGGCGAGGCCCCGAGGCGGCAGACGCATAGGCGGGCGGGGCGAAGGTCGAGGCTGGCTCGGCCCGCGACGGGCGACGGACGCCGGGGCCACGACGCGGCGCGGGCGGAGCGTCGGTCAGACGAACGCCCCTGCCCTCCTTGACCATGGTCTGCAGGCGGGCGTTCAGACGCGTGCGACGATCATGGTCGCTTTCGACCGGCGCTTCGGCGACGGCGGGGGCATAGGCGGGGATCGGCTTGACCGCGCCGGCTTCGGCCTGGGCGAAGGGGACGTGATTGGTCAGGCCCGCCCAGACGGCGCACCCCAATCCTCCTGCAATCAGCACCGAGGCGACGCCGCGCATCATCCCCCCCAAAGTTTCACGATCTGCATAACAGCCGGGGCCGTCAGCGCCAAGCTGAGGCGTAATCTGGACCGATTGGCAGGCGGCGCGGGAAGCCCTATCAAGGCTCCATAATGCAGACCGCCAGCCGCGCCGGCTTTTCCCTGATCGAAGCCCTGGTCGTCCTGGCGATCGGCGGCATGGCGCTGGCCGTCATCTTCTCAATCGGGATCAAGGCCGGCGACACCGGCTTTTCGCTGGGCCGGCGCGCCATGTCGGTGGCCGACGCCGACGTGGCGATCAGCGACCTGCGCAGCATCATCCGCAGCCTCAGCCTGCGCCCGCCCGCCACCATCGTCGAAGGCGTCGACCTGCCCATCGTCGCCGGTCCGGAGCGGCTGGAGGCCGACGCGGTGATGGAGCGGGCCACCGGCTGCGCGCCCCAGGGCTGGGCCGGACGCCTCACCCTGACCATCGAGACCCAGGGCGCGGAACGGGTGCTGATGTGCCAAGCGGGACCGCGTAAGACGCCGATCTTGACCCTGCCGCGCGGCGCACCCGCCGCCTTCTCCTATTCGCCCGACGGCGCGACCTGGACCCCCTCATTCGAGACGCCGCGCGGCGCGCCGGTCAGCATGGAGAATTTCCGCAGCCAGAGCCTGTGGGTGCGCCTGAACGGCGGGCCGAAGATGGACATCGTGGACCTGGTCTATTCCGGCCAGCCCGCCCTGTGGATGCGGCCCAGTGCGGAGTTCTGAGGTCATGCGCCGCGACGGCTTCGCCCTGCCGGCCGTCCTGGCGGTCACGGGCGTGGTGACGCTGATCTTCCTGGTGGCGATAACGGCGCTGGCCAGTCTGACGGCCGAGGCGGCGTCGGCGCGGGTGCGGGTGCGTTTCCTGCAACGTGCCCTGACCGCCGAGGCGACCCTGTCCTACATGGCGGCGACCGAGCCGATGCGGGCCTACGGGTTCGGGGTTAACGACGCGCGCGGTTTCATGGACCTGGCCCAGACCGATGCCCCGGCCAATCTGTCGGGCGCGGCCGTCGAGCCGGTCCGGCTCGACGGCCGCGCCTATCTGATGGACGTGGACGGGCCTCTGGTGGTGCGGATGCGCGACCAGGCGGGCATGATCAACATGGCCATGCTGTACGGCCAGCCCTATGAGCGCCTGATGGAGCGGATCGGCGTGAACGCCGACCTGCGCCAGGAGATGATTGCCCGCTATCAGGACTACGTCGACACCGACGACCTGAAACAGCCGAACGGGGCCGAGCGTCGCGACTACCCCGACGGAGGGCCAGCCAATCGTCGTCTGATGCGTCCGGCCGAATGGCTGTCGATCCTCGGCGCCCGCGAGGCCGTCGACAAGCGCCGCTGGCGCGCACTGCGCGACGATCTGGCGGCCGATCCCATGTCCGCATCGATCAACGTCAACACCGCCAGCCCAGCCGTGCTCGCCATCCTGTTCGGCATGAGCGAGGCCCAGGCCCAGGCCCTGATCCGGGCGCGCGAGCAGGCGCCTTTGACCTCTCTCGCCGACATCGCCAATGTGACGGGAATGCCGTTCGGCGACGATTTCGAGCGTATCTACACCTATCCGTCCGGCGCGACGGTCTTCACCATTCGCGACACCCGTTCGGCCTGGACATACCGGGCGCGGCTGGCGCTGACGCCCTCCGGCCTTGAGCAACCGCTCTGGATCGATCAGACTGAACTTACAGAGGCCCCTCGCCGGGCCGTGGCCGACACATCCAATGCAACTCGACTTCCTTACGCCCCGCGTTGAGCGGCTTAACGCCGATGGCGCCATAGACGTCGTCCACCCCGGCGGCGCCCTGGGCCGAGTGCTGCGTCGGCCGGTGCTGCTGCTGGCCCGCGATCTGTGCGCCTTTGGCCTGTTCCAGACCGCCGCCCTACCGCGCGGCCGTCGGCGTCAGGCCGCCACCCTGCATGCCCGCGTGGCGGCGCCCTATGTCCGATCGGGCTCAGCGTTAAGCAAGGCCGGCGACGACTTCGGCGTCTGGTGGTGGGACGCCGACCGCGTCGACACCCTGCTGGCGTCCCGCGCCGTGACCGCCCGCCCTCTGATCAGTCCCGAGACCCTGGCCCAGCCGCGCGGCGAGGGCTGGCGCATCGTCCGCCTCAAGCTCGGCTACGAGGCCCAGCTGTGGCGCGGCAAGGCCCTGGTCGCCTCGGCCTGGCGCCGCGAGCGCTATGACGTCGCCGCCTGGTCGGCCTTCGTGCGGCTGCAGCGCGCCGCCGAGACCGCGCCGGAAAACCCGCCCGCTCCGGCCGACCTGCCCATCGCCTTCGACAACCGCGATGCCTTCGCCCTGGCCCCGGTCGAGCTGACGCGCGAGCAGCTGGCCCTGGTGGTCGGCGGCGGCGCGGCCTTCGCCTCGCTGTCCTTCGGCGCCTTCCTGTTCGGCCAGGGCTATCAACTGTCCAATGACACGGATCAGGTCGAGGTCAAGACGGCCGAAATCCGCGCCGCCACGCCGCGCGCCGCCGCCGTGCGCAATCTGGACGCCAGCCAGAAGAAGCTGATCGCCTATCGCCGCATCGAGGCGCAGACCAGTCCGCTGAGCGCCGCCGGCGCCGCCATCGGCATCCTGGCCTTTCACGAGCTGACGCCCACGTCGCTGAACGCCGAGGCTGAGACGCTCAGCTTCGCCCTGCCCTACGCCGCCCTCGGCAAGGTCGCGGCCCTAGTCGACGACCTGGAGAGCTCGGGCTATTTCCACGACGTCCAGCCGCGCACCGACGGCACCGCCCAGACCCTGACGCTGGAAATGAAGGTGCGCGAGGCGGCGCCGCCGCTAACCCCGGAACCCTGAGCCCTAAGAGGCGGCGCGCTTCTTGACCCGAGCGGCCTGCAACCGGATGAACCGGCAGGTGCCGTCGTCAGTGCGGAGGGTCATGACCACCCGATCCTGATTGATCAGATTGGCGCTGACGGTCGAACAACCGCCGCCCTCGGCGATGTCCAGCGCGGGCGCGAGCGTGTAGCGCCACGGCGCGCGCAACTCGAGCAGCCGATCGTCCTCGGTTTTCGGCATGGAGGGATCGACGATCCGCAGCGGCTCACCCGTGCGGTTCGCCTCGCGCCGAAGATCGGAAACCTGGCGCTGGAACTCGAAGAAGACCGCGTGCGACGTGGTCTGGTCCAGCATCCGGGCCGTGGACGGCATGATGATGGCGGTGCTCAGGGCGAAGATCGCCAGCACCACCAGCACTTCGATCAGGGTGTAGCCGCCCCTGGAAGGCGGGGGCGGCATGGGATCAGCGGGCCTGATCGGAACTGACATCGGCGTTGACGCCCTGGCCGCCTTCGGCGCCGTCGGCGCCATAGCTGATGACGCGCGCGCGGTTGTCGGGAGCGACGTCGCTTGAGGCCGGCGCGGCAGGGGCGACATAGATGTAGGGGCGCGCCCAGGGATCGGACGGCAGGGCCTTGTCCAGATAGGGGCCCGACCAGCCGGGCACCTGTTCGGCGTTGGCCTGCATCAGCAGCCCCAAGCCTTCCTGCTCGGTCGGCAGGCGGCCGATGTCTAGACGCATGGTCTCCAGCGCGGCTTCCAGCGAGCGGATCTGCAGGCGGGCGGTCTGGGTCTTGGACTTGTCCAGTTGCGCGAACAGACGCGGCCCCACGACCGCCGCGATCAGGGCGATGATCGACAGGACGACGAGGATCTCGAGCAGGCTGTAGCCTTCACGAGATTGACGGCCGCGCTGATGCGACGAGGCCACGATCAGCGAAAAACAGTGACGGAGACGGGAACGGTCGCGGTGCATCAAACGATCGCCTTGGATTTCTAAGCTGTTATGGGCTTTTAACGGTTGCTATAGCTCAGGGCTCATGGGGGGTCGATGCGAAATGCAGACCCGTGCGCCGCAACACTGAAACGGGACGCGTCTTGCAGGGCTTCTTCGCTGACATGGTCGCTTCGACGCGCGCGTCGATCGAGACGCTGAAGGACCGGCTGCGCCGCACCACGATGCGCGAGCGCGTCCTGCTGGGCGGACTGGTTCTGGGCGCCGCCGTCTATGCCCCTGTCGCCGCGCTGGAATGGCGCACCACCCAGGCCGACCGCTACATCGACGCCCTGACCGAACAATCGACCGCCCGACTGACCGCCAACGCCGCGCGCCGCATCGCCGCCGGCGCCGCCGACCGTCTGGCGCTGGAGGACATGAACGGCTGGGGCTTCGAGGCGAGCAACACCGCCGTGGCCCAGGTCCTGATCGAACAGAGGCTGCTGGAAGCCGCCACCGCGACCGGCCTGCCCAATCCGCGCATCACCACCAACGCCAAGGTCGAGGCCATCGGTCCGACCCAATGGCTGGAAGCCGAGGTTCAGGCGGACCTGCGCTGGGGCCCCGCCTTCGCCTTCCTCGACACGCTCGGCGAATGGCCCGAGGGCTTCCGCGTGACAGCCTTCCGCTATGAGATCACCCCGCCCAACCCGCTGCTGATCGGCGCCGACGCGCCCCCGCCCAGCGGCAAGCTGCGTATCGGCCTGGCCTTCCCTGTGCGGATTTCCAGTGCGGGAGCGGCGTCATGAAGCGGTTGCTGTGGCTGGCCCCGCCGCTGGTCCTGGCGCTGGCCTTCCTGACCGGCGCCGCCTATCCTGGCCGTCCGGAGGAGCCGCCCGCCGTGGTGCGCGGCCAGTCGGCGCACTCTGGGGCGGCGTTGCGTCCCGGCGAGAGCGCCGTGGGCGCTGTGGCCTTCCTGAAGACGCTGCGGTCCGACCCCCCGCCTCCGCCCCCGCCCCCCCCCCCGCCGCCGCCTCCGCCCCCCCCGCCGCCGCCCGACGTGGCCGCGACCTTCCGTGCGGCGCTGCGCGGCGTCGAGCGCGACCCGACCACGGGCCGTCAGCGCGTCCTGATCAGCGACGCCTCGGGCGGCGTCTCGACCCTCAATGAGGGCGGGCGCTTCGGCGAGGGCTGGCGCATCAAAAACATTTCGGCGGAAGCCGTGACCCTGGCCAAGGGACGCGAGACGCGCGTCGTCCGGGTGTTCGGTTGAGTATCGAGGAGAATGGCATGACGAACCTGACCGCGGGTCCCTCCGCCTTCCGGCGCCCTGCTGCGACCGCCCTGCGTCGTGCGGGCCTGCGCGCCGCCGTCTGTCTGGCGCCCATGGTCATCCTGGCGGGCTGCGCCGCCTTCCCCGAGATGAATACGATGGTGTCGCGGCCCGATACGCGGGTCGAAGGCGCGTCGCAGGACGGATTGATCGGCAGCGGCGTCGCCGTGGACCGCGGCTCGCGCGCCCAGACAGGCACCCTGGCCATTCCCGGCCCGGTCGCCCCGGCGGGGCCCACCCGCCTGCCCGCCACGCCCGAGCAGATCGCGGCCCTAGTCTCGGACGAGACGGTGGACGCCAATCTGTCGCCCCAGTCGATCCCGCAGTTCGCCGCCACCGTCTTCGGCGGCGTGCTCAAGGTGCCGTTCACCCTAGCCCCCGACGTCGCCGCCCGCAGCGAGGTCATCGCCGGCGGCAGCGGCGGCCCGATCAGCAAGCGCGCCCTGTTCAGCCTGACCCAGCAGGCGCTGAAGCAGTACGGCGTCGAGGTCTATGTCGATGGCGGCTTCGTCACCGTCGGCGCCACGCCGCAAGGCGGCACGGCCCTAGAGGTCAACCGCAGCCGCGCCCCCTCATCCACGGCGGGGCGGGTGGTGCAGTTCTATACCGTCCAGACCATCGAGGTGAACGCGCTACAGAGCCTGCTGCAGGACCTCTATCCCAATCTGGCCGGTGCCCGGATCACGCCCGACCAGTTGAACAACAGCCTGATCATCTCCGGCTCCGGCCGGGAAGTGGCCCAGGTGGTCCGCGCCCTGCGCGAGATCGATCAGCCCCGCTTCGCCGGCGCCGAGGTGCTGCGCATCGAGCCCTCCTTCTGGGCCACCGACGCCCTGGCTGGCGCCCTGGAGCAGGTGCTGACGACCGAGGGCTATGTCGTGTCGCGTCAGGCCCCGGCGGGCCGCGCCCTGGTCATCCTGTCCTTCCCGACCGCCAACCAGATTCTGATCTTCGGTCGCGATCCCGAGGTCCTGGGCCGCGCCCGCTACTGGGCCGAAACCATGGACCAGCCGGCCGCTCTCGGCGACAAGGCCTCGACCTTCGTCTACCAGGTCAAGAACACCGACGCCGCCTCTCTCGGTCAGTTGGCCATGGGCCAGGCGCCGACGGTGGCCCAGCCTCGCGCCCCGGTCGGCGTTCCCGGCACGCCGCCCGCCCCGATGAACGGCTCCATCGCCGGTCAAGGCGCGAACGCCCAGCAGGGCGCCGGCGGCCCGGGCGGGCAGTACATGAACGGGCGGGTGCTGACCGACCCTATCGGCAACCGCATCATCTTCACCGGCACGGCGAGCGAGTTCGCCCAGTTGCGCGGCCTGCTGACGACGCTGGACACCCCGGCGCCCCAGGTGGTGATCGAGGTCATGATCGCCGAGGTCACCCTGAGCGACAACACCAGCCTAGGCGTCCAGTTGTTCGGAAGGGATGTGCGCGGCGACGGCGTGCTGAGCGGCGGCACCGAGGGCATCGAACTCGGCGGGGGCGGCCTGTTGATGAGCTTCATCGGGCCGGAGTTCCGCGCCCGGCTGAACGCCCAGGCCTCGAACAACCGCGTCAACATCCTGCAGCGCCCGCAACTGGTCGCCCGCAGCGGAGGCACAGCGCGCTTCCAGGTCGGCACCGACGTGCCGATCATCACCTCGCAGCGCGCCACCAACATCCAGGTCGGCGGCGACAGCGACATCCTGCAAAGCGTCCAGTACCGCCAGACCGGCGTGATCCTGGACCTGCAGCCCGTGGTCTATGGCGATCGGGTCGACATCACCATCAGCCAGGAAATCTCGGAGGTCGGCAAGTCGACCAACAGCGCCATCGCCAGCCCGCCGATCCTGAACCGCAGCCTGACCACCCAGATCGCCATCACCGACGGCTGGACCGGGGTTCTGGGCGGCCTGATCAGCAACAACTACTCCAAGGTCAACGACGGCATCCCCTTCTTCAAGGATATTCCGCTCATCGGTTCGGCCTTCCAGAGCAATTCCGTGACGGGAAACCGCACCGAACTGCTGATCCTGATCACGCCGCACGTGCTGCGCGGCGATGAGGACATGGCCGACTATGCGGACCGCTACGCCAGCGACATGAACGCCGCCTTCCGCACCGGCCGCGGCTGGTCCTATACGCTGACGCCCTTCAATGTCGGCTTTGGGGTGCGCGGGATCGGCTTCGACCTGCCGGCGCCGAATCGCCCGTCGGATCGTCGCGCCGCGGAGGCGCCGGTCGCCGCAGCACCTGCACCCGCCGTCGCATCCACCGTCACGGTTACGCCGCCGCCCGTCGAGCCTGCGGCCGACTAAGGCTTCAGCCTTCTGACTGCAGCCGTCGCCAACCCAGGCGGTCGAACACCAGGGGCGCCGGGGGCCGCCCCTGCGCCCGCTCGACGCCGACCGTGACCTGAAACAGTTGCACTTCGAAGGCGCCGTCGCCCGCCGGGAAGCCCGCATTGCTGCGGCGTTCGCTCTTGGGCTCGGCCGACCAGACCACGACATCGCCGCCCGGCACTTCGATCCGCCCTTGCGGTTGCGCCATCGGATTAAGGTTGCGGGTCAGGGCCAGGGCGTTCTCCTGCGCCGCCACCTGTTCGATGGCCAGGGCCGCGCGCTGCTGACTGCGCGTCATCTGAATCTGCAGCTCGAAGATGGCCATCAGCGTCATCGAGGCGATGGCCAGGGCCACCAGGGCCTCGATCAGGCTGAAGCCGTCGCGCCCCCGCGCGGCCATCCGCATCAGACGACGCCTTCGTAAACGCTGGACAGGGCCAGAACCAGCGACAGGGCCACGAAGCCGACGACGATGGAGATGATGCCGATGGCCATGGGTTCCAGCAGGGCCGTCATCCGCTTCATCCGGTCGCGCAGCCGCGCCTCGTAGTTGTCGGCCATAAAACCGAACATGACGCCGATCGCCCCGGATTTTTGACCCGCGCGTAGCAGGCTGAGGTCCATCGCCTCCAGCCTGGTGTGCGCGCCCAGCGAGGCGTCCAGCGTCATGCCGGCGCGCAGGTCGCTGTCCAGCAGGTCGAGTCCCTGGCGGAAGGGGCCGATTGGCACCGCCGCCCGCGCCAGCGCCGCCGCCGACAGCAGAGGCACGCCGTTGTTCAGCGCAAAGGCCGTCAGCCGCGCCCAGGACGCGACCTCGCGCGCCTGGATCACCGCGCCGACGACAGGCAGACCGTGGGCGACGGTATAGGCCCGCTCGCGAAACGCCTTGTTCGAGACGATGAAGACGATGGCCGCGACCAGAAGGGCCGCACCGATGCCGACCACGCCCAGATTGGCGTTGGCGAACTCGCCGGTCTCCAGCACCCAGCGCGACATGGCGGGGATGTTCTCGCGGTCGTCGCCGATCATGGTGGCGAAGCGCGGCACCACCTGGGTGAAGATGAAGCCAATGGCGGCGACGCCCGCGAAGCCGAGGAAGCCCGGATAGGTCATGGCGTTGGCGAAGTCGCGCTGCAGCCGGTCCTCATAGGCCATCTGCTCGGCGGCCTCCTTCAGCACGTCGGCGATGCGGCCCGAGGCCTCGCCCACGCGGGCCATGGCGTAGACGTAGTCGGGGAAGCCGGGGACGTGCTCCTCCAACGCGTCGCCCAGCGAATCGCCGCGCCGCAGGGCGCCGATGGCGGCCTGGAACTGGCGCTTGCCCTTGCGGGCCTGCATCCCTTGCGCGACCGTATCCAGCGCCTCCAGCAGGGAGACGCCGGCTTCCAGCATCAGCGCCATCTGACGCAAGACCAACACCCGCTCGCCAGTGCGCAGGCCCCGCTCGCGGCCCTCGGCCTTGGCGGCGGCGGCGGGCTTGATGCGCACGACGGTCAATCCGTCGGCGGCCAGACGGCGCATGGCCACGGCCTCGTCGGCCGCGCCGATCAGGCCCTTGACCATCCGTCCGTCGCGACCAGCGGCTTCGTACCGGAATGTCAGTTGGTCGGTCATCCTACAGCCGGCGGAAACAGGCCATCCGCTGTCCGCGCGGATGGTCCCACTCCCCGATCGGCTCGAACGCCCAGACCGACGGATCGACCGTCCAGGTCAGGTCGCTCAGGCGGTAGTGGTAGGGGTCCTGGTAGTCGTAGGTCGTGACGCCGCCGCCCGGCTGGGCCAGCGGCGCGAACAGGTCCTGACCGTCCAGGCACTCGAAATAGGTGGCGAAGAACCGCCCGCCCGAGGCCATGTGCGGCGCCAGATTGTGCAGGCAGCGGCGCAGGTGGTTCAGCGGCAGGTGGGTGAAGACCGACTGGGCGATGGCGAAATCCATCGGCTGGCTCAGGAAGTCGAAGCCGAAGTCGTCGTTGACGCCGAAATGGCTCCACGGAACCTTGGCGCGCTGATCTTCGGTCAGCTCCTGCTCATAGCCGGCGCGAATCAGGGATTCGTTCAGGTCCGAGCCGAAATAGCGGTCGGCCTCAAGATATTCGACCGCCCGCGCGCCGAGGCGCAGCGAGCCGCAGCCGACGTCGAGCAGGCGGTGATGCGGCTGCATTCCCTGGCGGATCAGGAACCGCATCTGCAGGTCGCCGATCTCGTCCCACAGGCCGCCGATCACCTCGCGGTGACGGCCGTCGCGCACGCCGGCGCTGACGGCTTCCTGATCGTAGTAGCCGCTATGGGACACTGGACGCTCCTTCGGCACCGGCGATGCGATAGACTTCGGTCAGGGCCGTCTCGCCGCGACGGGCCTTCAGATAGCCGTCGTCGGCGAAGCTGAGGAAGCCCTCGCTGCGCGCGGCGGCGGTCAGTTGATCCTCGTCAGCCGAGGCGCGCATGCCGGCGATCAGGGCCGGCGACATGGGGGCCAGCTCATAGACGCCGACGCGGCCGCGGAAGCCGCTGCCGCCACACTTGGCGCAGCCGACGGGCTCGCGCCAGGCGGCGGGTTCGCGCTTGGCGACGGCGCGCAGATGGGCGGGGATCGCCATCTCGTGGATCTTGGCCTCGGCCGAGGTCGAGGGCCGGGCGCAGTCGTCGCACAGACGCCTGATCAGCCGCTGGCCCGCCACGCCGCGCATGACGTCGGCCAGCAGATAGTCCTCGATGCCCAGGTCGAGCAGGCGCGGAATGGCGGCCAGAGCGGTGTTGGTGTGGACGGTCGAGATGACCATGTGGCCGGTCAGGGCGGCCTGGACGGCGATTCGCGCCGTCTCGGGGTCGCGGATTTCGCCGATCATGATGACGTCGGGGTCCTGACGCAGGATGGAGCGCAGGCCGGCGGCGAACGTCAGGCCGATCTCGGCGCGCACCCGCACCTGGATCACGCCGGGCAGGTCCAGTTCGACCGGGTCCTCGACGGTGATGATCTTGCGCTCGCCGTCGTTGAGATGGGTCAGCAGGCGATAGATGGTCGTGGTCTTGCCCGAGCCGGTCGGGCCGGTGATCAGGAAGACGCCGTTGGGGTGTTCAGCCAACCGCAGGAAGCCGGCTTCCTGTTCGGCGCTGACGCCCAGTTCGGACAGTTGCGGCAGACGGCTGGTCTTGCCCAGCAGACGCAGGACGATCGATTCGCCCCAAGAGCACGGCAGGGACGAGACGCGCAGGTCGACCTCCTGGCCAGAGACGCGGATCGACTGACGCCCGTCCTGCGGCAGGCGGCGCTCGCCGATATCCATGCCGCTGAGCAGCTTGATGCGCGAGCAGACGGCGTCGAAGTTGGAGCGCGGCGCGCTGCGGGCCGTGGTCAGGACGCCGTCGATCCGCATGCGGACCAGGAAGCGGTCCTCATAGGGTTCGACGTGAACGTCCGAGGCGCGACGCGTCAGGGCTTCGGCGAAGACGGCGTTGACGAAGTCGATGGTCGGCGCTTCCTGCGCCAGTTCGCGCAGGCGGGCGGCGTCGGCGCCGGCCCCGCCCAGCCCGGCGTCGAGCGTCGGGGCGTGGTCGCGGCTGATGTCCTCCGTCAGCGCCTCGATCAGCGAGCGTTGCGCCAGCAGGAAGACGACGGGTTCCGCCGTCGCCTGGGCGATTCGCTCGCCCAGGGCGGGGTCCATCGGCTGGACGGCGGCGCAGAGGATGCGCGAAGCGCCGCCTTCTTCGCCTTCCGACGCGTCCTCGCGCCAGGCCACGGCCTCGCGTTCGGCCCACCAGCCCAGGGGCGAGCGGATTTCGTCGAGGAAGGCGGAGATTCGCGCCGGCGCCGGGCCGTCCTCGGGCGCGAGCACCGGCAGGTTCAGCAGTTCGGACAGGACGTCGAGAAGCTGGGCTTCCGACAGGGCCCCGAGGCGCACCAGATTGAGCCCGATCAGGCCGCCGTTCTGCGCCTGCAGCGACAGGGCGTTGGCGATGTCGGCGGGGCGCACCAGGCCGCGCTCGACCAGAACCTCGCCCAGACGACGCCGGGCGGGGCTGAGATGGGCGGCGGCGGACGGGTTCACGCGGGGATGCTCCGGCGACAAAAGGGGCGCGGCGAAAGCCTTAGCCCTGAATCTCGGGCATCAGGCCCAGGACGACCGAGCGCATGTTGGTGCTTTCGGGGGCCATGGCGCGGAGGAACAGCAGGGTGTTTCCAGCAGCTTCGCGGAAGGTGAAGCTGGAGGTGTCGAAGGCGCAGTTCTCGAAGCGCGGCGGCTGACCGCCATCGTAGTTCAGGACGGCGTCCTTGAACTGGATATTGCGGAAGGTGTTGCCGTCGAGAACGACATCACCGGTCAGGGTCTGATCTTTGAAAACGGCCACGAGGCTCTCCGACTGAAACAGGTCCAAGTGATAGCCGCTGATCCCCCTGTGGCGCAAAAGAAAAGGGGAGGGCTTTCGCCCTCCCCTTCCTTTGATCGACTGAGACCGAAGTCTTAGTTGGTCGGCTCGTAGCCGAAGCCGCTGCCCGCGACGTCGTTACGACCCAGCGAGACTTCCGACAGGGCGCCGTTGACGGTGCTCTGAACGAAACGACGCGTGATCAGGTCGGTGGCGAGGCCTTCGACGGTGATGCGGATGTCGCCGCGGCCGAAGTCGGCGCCCAGGGTCGTCTGCAGCGAGGCGCTGGTCAGGACCAGTTCACCGCCGGCGGGGATCGAGGTAGCCAGCGGCACCAGGGTGGCGCTAGCGGGGATGCCCTTGGAGCTGGTCAGCAGTTCCAGCGAGACAGCGCCGGTAGCCGCGATGCTCTTGTTGGCGATGCGGATGACGGTGTTGCTGGTCGAGGTCTTGGCCAGGGTGTCCGAAGCGACCCACGGGATCAGGTAGGAGGTGCCTTCACGCGTGATCGGCTGCAGCGCGGCCGGGCCGAAGGCCGGGATCGCGTTGTAGGTCGAAGTCGGGGTCAGGACGACCGAAGCGGTGTAGTTCGAGCCGCTGATCACCGGGGTGCCCTTGGCCAGCACAGCCGTGACGGGGTAGCTGCCGGTCACCGGCGTCAGATCCGTGGTGGCCGTAGCCGTGCCCGTGGTGCCCGACAGCACAGCTGCCTTCGAGAAGCCCGGACCAGTAACCGACAGGTTCACCGAAGCCAGATCGCCCTTGATGGTGATCGCAGCCTTGGATGCAGCGTTAGCGGCAACCTTCGTGGCCGTGGCGATACCCTCGTAGAGGTTGACGTCGGTCGCGATGTCGATGGTGCCCAGTGCAACGTCGCCCGTCAGAGCCTTGAAGCCCGACTTCAGCGTAGCCGAGGTCGCCGTGGTGTCGGCAGTGAACTTGACGTCGAACGCCTTGGCGAACGAGATCAGATCAGTCGTCTTGGTGGCGGTGGTCGCCGTGCCGCCGTCAATGGCGGTGCCCAGTTCGGTGGTCAGGTTCGTCGTGACGTTGACGTTGCTGGTGCCGTTCAGAACGACCGGAAGAGCGATGTGGATCGCGTTCACGTCATCGCAGCCAGCCAGGCTGGAAACGAGGAAGGTCACCGAGCTGGCGGCCGCGCCGCCGCCGGTCGAAACCGTGGTGGTCGGAGCGCACTTGAGGTTGGTGACGATGGCGCCGGCGGTGACTTGTTTGCCGAAGGTAGCGCCGCCGGTCAGGGCGACGGTCAGCAGAGCGTTGCCCGAGGGCAGGATGGCGCCCGTCGACGGCGTCAGGGCGAGACCGACAACACCGGCAGCGTTACCGGCCGCATCCAGCTTCACTTCGCTGGCGATCGTACGGGCGGCAGTGACATTTGCACCCGTGACCGTCGTGGCCGTCAGCGTGCTGGCGTTGGCGGCACCGGCGATGGCCAGCGTAGTCAGCGCTGCGGCGCTGAGGATGGATTGCTTCTTCATAAACTCCCCCTGGGGATTTGAGATCTGATCGTTTTAAGGCGCCATGGTGGCAGGAAGGACTCAAGAAGGGGAAGAATCTCCTTCCTGCGACCATGCCTCGGCTAGGCCTTACTAGCGCGCGCCTCACAAGGCCGTCAACCGACATGTGGTTTAAACCGGGCGAATGTTCGGCAAGTTAACACGAAGTAAATTCGGGGCTTAGCGGATATTGTGTCAGGGATGTGAAGCTGAGCAGGAAAGCCTAGCCCCGTTTTTGCCCCGACTGTGGCGCCGATACCTCCACTATCTCAAGACCGCGAAGCATCGGCAGGGTGTCCGCAAACCTGGCGGCCACGGACTCCAGTTCCGCCAGATTATCCGCGTCGCTCTGGATCGGCGCGCCATCTCTGAGAAGCTTCTGACCTTGACTATTCACAAGCGCCCACGCGTCCGCCGCCCATTCCTTGGGCGTGCGCCGGCCGGCGCGGATGGAGGCCAGGAAAATCTGCTCGAACCGCGCCAACGGCACGCCGCCCCCCGTCACAGGCGAAGCCAGGTAGCCGATAGCCTCGCCGGAGCGCGACTGTTCGATCAACGCCGCGTTCAACTTGCGCGCCGCAGGACGTGCAGCGGCGATCGCCTTGTCGGGTTGAGGGAAGTTGATCGAGTTGATCCCGCCCAGCAGCATGACCGCCTGGAGAACCTGAACCAGGGCGATGCCCTTCAAGGCCAGCGCCTGCTCGATCTCGCCGATCGTGTGCGGCTTGTGGTCCGCCAGGACGTCGAGGAAGGGATCATAGATCGCCTCCTGGAGGGAGACCTGGCCCAGCGTGGTGGAAATCGCCTTGGGCACGCCCTCGCGCGGGACCGACAGGATGACGCGGGTGGCGCGGATGGCCTCGAACCGCTCCGCCTGGCTCATGGTTCGCGAACCCTTGATCCAGTAATCGCGACGGAACTGCGTATTGCAAAGGTAGTCGCGGGCCATCTCGCGGAAATCTTCGTTCTCAATACCGGCCAGGAATTCGCGCTGCTCCGCCGTGAGGTGCGCCTCCTCGACGGCGTCGGACAGGCCGGCCGTACAGGCGAAATCGAGCTTGGCCTCATGCAACTGAGCCGCGATCTCCGTGAAGTACATCGGCTTCCAGTCGCGGTTCAGATATTCGTGCGCCAGATAGGCCTTTTGCATGCCTTTCAACGCCTCGAACCGCTCCATCATCCCGGCGTTGGCGCGCATGTAGACAGGGTTCAGAGCGAAGAACTGGTCGGCGAAGCCCATGGCAGCCTCAAGCTTGGTCAGGCTGGATTGACCGTTCGACCCCATGATCTGGCCATGGCGGGCCATCAGGTCGCGCAGCGGCATGGCGGCCGCCCAACCGGGCAGGACATTGTAGCTGATGTAGGCGACGCCGCCCACGCGCAGCTTGCGTCGCAGGAAGTCGACGATCAGGGCGCGGTTCTCTTCCGAGATCCAGCTCCAGATGCCGTGCAGCCCGATGAAATCGAAGTCGGGCAGGTCGTCGCGGTTGCAGAACTCCGCAAAGCTCTCGTCCGTCAGGACCGCCTTGGCGCCGGCGGCGTCGGCCATCCAGTTGGCCGCGGCGGCGTGGCTGGGATTGAAGTCATCGCCGAACCAGTTGACGCCCGGTTGCGCGGCGGCGTGCATGGCGATGGAGACGCCCTGGCCAAAGCCCAGCTCGCAGGCGTTCTCGATCTTCGGCGGCGCATAGCCGGCGTTCAGCAAGGCCAGCGGCAGGCGCGCCGGATTCAGCTCGTTGAAATAGCCGGCCGTATAGGCGACATCGGCTACGTAGCCGGAAGTCCAGTCCATTTGAGTATCCCCGAAGCGCGTTTGCATCCTAGCCGTTACCCGCTAAGGCAGCGGTTGAAAATAGCAGCGGCCCCGCCGGGGATGGAAAACCGATGAACGTGCGCGACTTCAGCAATGAGCAAGCCCTGGAACTGGCGGCGGGCGCGGGCCACTATCGCAGCTTCGTCGGGCCGGCCTATCGCTATGACCTGCTCGGCGGGTCGCAGTTCTCGCTGCTGTTCATGCTGGGGTTGCGCGAGCACCATCGGCTGCTGGACTTCGGCTGCGGCTCGCTGCGACTGGGGCGGATGGCTATTCCCTACCTGGCCGAGGGCAAATACTTCGGCATCGAGCCCGAGGCCTGGCTGATCGCCGACGGCCTGGCGCGCGAGATCGGCGGCGACATCCAGGGGATCAAGCGGCCGCGCTTCGACCACAACGCCGACTATCGCACGGACGTCTTCGGCGAGACCTTCGACTTTATCATCGCCCAGTCCATCTTCTCGCACACCGGCGAGGAGGCGACGGCGACGGCGCTGAAATCCTTCGCCGGCTCGCTGAGCGAGACCGGGCTGCTGGTCGCCAACTGGCTGATCGGCGAGGAGACGGCCGAACTGGCGCCCGAGAACTGCGGCTGGGTCTATCCGGAATGCGTGCCCTTCGCCCGCGCGCGCGTCGAACGGCTGGCGGCGGAGGCCGGGCTGGCGGTGCGGTTCTGCCCCTGGCCGCACGGCGGCGGCCTGAGCTGGTTCGTGCTGGCGCGCTCGGCCGAGATGCTGCCGACGGAAGAAGAGCTGGCGCGTCTGGCCGTGCCGCCGCTGGAACGGCCCTGAGGCCTCGAAGTCCTGAGCGGGCGGTCGCCTAGCGGCCGTCCTGCGTCAGGCCGCGCAGATAGCGGCCGTAGTCATTGCCCCCCATCGCCGCCGCCAGCCGCTCCAACTGCGCGGCGTCGATGAAGCCCATGCGCCAGGCGATCTCTTCGGGGCAGGCGATCTTGACGCCCTGGCGCTGCTCCAGGGTGCGCACGAACTGGGCCGCGTCGATCAGGCTGTCGGGCGTGCCGGTGTCCAGCCAGGCGTAGCCCCGGCCCATGCGCTCGACCGACAGCTGGCCGCGCTCCAGATAGGCGCGGTTGACGTCGGTGATCTCCAACTCGCCGCGCGCCGAGGGCGTCAGGTTGGCCGCGATGTCGACCACCTGCGCGTCATAGACATAGAGGCCCGTGACCGCCCAGTTCGAGCGCGGATGAGCCGGCTTCTCTTCGAGGGAGCGCGCCCGGCCCTCGGCGTCGAACTCGACCACGCCGTAACGACCCGGATCATTGACGTGATAGGCGAAGACGGTCGCGCCCGATGGCCGGGCGAAGGCGGCGCCGAACAGGTCGGTCGCTCCGTGGCCGTAGAAGATGTTGTCGCCCAGAATCAGCGCCGACGGCCCGCCCGCCACGAAATCGGCCCCGATGACATAGGCCTGAGCCAACCCCTCGGGGCGCGGCTGCTCGGCGTAGGCGATCGAGACGCCCCACTGGCCGCCGTCGCCCAGCAGGGTCTCGAACGCGGGCCGGTCGTGCGGCGTGACAATCACCAGGATGTCGCGCACCCCCGCCAGCATCAGCGTCGTCAGCGGATAATAGATCAGCGGCTTGTCATAGACCGGCATCAGTTGCTTCGAGACCGCGACGGTCATCGGATGCAGCCGCGAGCCCGTGCCCCCCGCCAGGATGATCCCCTTCATCGCTTAAGCCCCCGCGCTCTCGACCGCCCAGCCGGCGACCCGGTCCCGCCAGCCCGGCAGGACGACGCCAAGGTCGCGCGCGAAGGCTCCGCTATCAAGCCGCGAATCTGCGGAACGTCGCGCGGGCGACGGCCAGTCGGCGCTGGCGATAGCCGCCACCTGCG
Source organism: Brevundimonas sp. 2YAF1 (assembly GCF_052114745.1). Taxonomy (NCBI): domain Bacteria; kingdom Pseudomonadati; phylum Pseudomonadota; class Alphaproteobacteria; order Caulobacterales; family Caulobacteraceae; genus Brevundimonas; species Brevundimonas sp. 2YAF1. The sequence continues at coordinate 335,875 of NZ_JBFRFI010000002.1, forward strand.
GGGCGGCGCGTCCGGCGTGACGCGCCCAGGCCTCGACCGCCGCCGCGGCGATCTCGTGCCAGGTCGCCGGCTCCGATCCCGCTAGATGATAAAGCCGTTGCGGCGCCGGCCCCCGCGCCAGACGCTCCGCCGCGACGACGATGGCCCGCGCCAGGTCGTCCACGTCGGTCGGGCTGCCGGTCTGGTCGGAGACGACCCGCAGATCCTGACCCGTGGCCGCCCGTCGCAGGATCGCGTCGATAAAGGAGTTGCCCTCCCCGCCCAGCAGCCAGGCCGTGCGCAGCACCAGGGCTTGGGGGTGGCGCTCCAGCACCAGGCGTTCGCCCGCCAGCTTGCTGGCCCCATAGAGGTTCAGCGGCGCAGTCGCGTCGCTCTCGACATAGGGCCGGCCCAAGAGGCCGTCGAACACGAAGTCGGTCGAGATATGAATCAGCGCCGAACCGGCTTCAGCCGCCGCCTGCGCCAGGTTCCCCGCCCCGGCGGCGTTGACGGCGAAACAGGCCTCCGCCTCGCGCTCCGCCAGGTCGACGCCGGTGAAGGCGGCGGCGTTGATGATCAAGGCGGGCCGGTGACGCTGAACCCAGGCCGCGACCTCGTCGGCCCGCGAGACGTCCAGTTCGGCGCGGCCGACCGCCATCGGTCGCCAGCCCTGGGGCCAGGCCGCCGCCGTCAGGGCGCGCGCCAGACGCCCCCGTCCGCCCGTGATCAGGACCGTCCGCTCGCTCGAGATCACGGCAGAGGCCTGAGCCGGGTGAAGGGACGCGCCTCGCGATCGAAGCGGGGGTTGTAGAAGGGGTCGCGATGGAAACGCTCGCCCCAGCGGGCCCAGAGCAGCCGTCCGGACGCCTCGGCGACCTCCCGCTTCTCGCCCTCGCGGCTGAAGCCCCGGGTCTTGGACTCAAGGTGATAGAGGGTGGCGTAGGGATCATAGAGGACCTTCAATCCTTCCGCCTGCGCTCTCATGCACAGGTCGACGTCATTGCCCTCGACCGGGAAGTGAGCGGCGTCGAAGCCGCCGAGGCGCTTGAACGTCTCCGTCGCGATGGCGATGCAGGCGCCGGTCACGGCCACGGTCTGACGCAACAGGGCGTAGCGGCCCATATAGCCCGCCTCGTTTCCGGGCGCGCCGACGCCGTCGTGGATCAGGAAGTTCTCGCGCCGGTCGCGGGCGACGAAGCCGCCGTGCTGGATGGTGTCGTCGCCGTACAGCAGCCGCGCGCCGACCGCGCCGACCTCCGGCCGCTCGGCCTGGCTGGTCAGCTCGTCCAGCCAGTCGGGGCTGACGACCATCGTGTCGTTGTTCAGGAAGATCAGAACCTCGCCGCGCGCCTGCTCGACGGCCATATTGTTCATCAGGGCCCAGTTGAAGGCGCCGCTGTAGGGCATGACGCGAGCGTCGCCGCGCGCGGCCAGTTCATCCAGATAGCGCCGCGTTTCCGGGTCGTCGCTTTCATGGTCGATGATCAGCAGGTCCAGCGCGACCGTATTATGCCCGACCATTCCCAGGATGCTGTCCACGCAGGGCCGGAGCAGGTCCAGACCGTTCTTGGTCGGGATGATCACCGTCGCCGTCTTCGCGCGGGGGGCGCGCTTCAGCCGGATCGCGCCGGGAACCCGGGCGCCCAGGACGTCGTCGTGCGGCGCGAGCTCCACGGCCGCGTCGGCGCCCAACACCACCCGAACGTCGGCCGCCCAGTCGCCCGTCTCGGCCGCGCCAACCGACTTCGAGAACAGGATGGAAGGGGCGTGAGCGATCCGGCCTCCGGCGATCGCCAGCCGCAACACCGCCGCCGCCGCGCGTCCATCGTACGTCGGAGCCCAGGCCGAGGTCCGGAAGGCGGCGCAATCCCCGATGTAGGGCGTCTGGCACAACAGGTCGACGTCGAGCGTCGGCTTCAGAAGCGGATCGCGACGACGCGCCCGACCGAAATCGCCGTCCACGTCCAGATGATCCTCGTCGGCATAGGCCGCAGCGATTTCGGGATCGACCAGGACGCCGGCGAATACCGCCAGAGCCTCCGGCGCCAGAACGCCGCTTGCGGGCAGATCGAGCCAGAGCTCCTCGCCCTCCAGCACCGTCCCGATGTCGTCGGGGGCGCTGACCCGCGCCGTCGCCGTTTCGCCGCGCCATTGCAGGCGGGTCAGCAGGGACTGCAGGTGCTGGCGGCCGTCGTGATCCAGGCCGACGACGGCGAGCCGCCAGTCGGTCCAGGTCTGGGCCATCACCGCCGTCACCGCGTCCTCGACCGCCTGCGCGTCGGCGCCCTCGGCGCGCAGAACGACGCAGAAGGCGGGGCGCCAACCCTGCGGCAGGACGGCGGCGTCGCCGATCCGGCCATAGGTCTCGGCGTAGCGGTCGTATTCCTCCAGCGGGAAGCCCAGGCGGCTGACCGTCGGCGGCAGCGTGCGCTCCAGACGCGTCAGCGCCTCGCGCAGGGAGCGCAACTCCTCGACCATCGCCTCATAGGGCTGGGCCGTGCGCGGGGGGGCCTGATAGCGGAGCTCCGCCAACCGCATGGCCGTTTCGCTGTCACGAATTTCGACATGGTGTTCGCCGTCAGCCAGCCGATCGCCGGCGTCGATGCGGAACCCGAACGTCCCCTCGCCGCCGAAACGATCCTGAAGTTCGCGGCGGAAGATGTCCGCCGGCGCGGCGGCTACACACTCGCCGTCGATCCAGAGCTCGACGTTCAAGGGTCGCGTCGGCGTCGCCCGGTCCGCTGCCCAGCCCGAGACGATCGCCCCCCGGACGTCCTCAATCTCGCCGCCGCGCCGCACCGCGCCCCAATAGGACAGGGCCTCCCAGGCGGCGGGCGAGAAGGGACGCGACGGGCCGACGCCGACCCCCTGCTGGAAAGCCGGGTCGGAGAACAGGGCCAGATAGAGCCCCGACCAGGTCTCGGCCTCGACCACCGCCTGACGGCCAGCGTCGTTCAGCGGCGCACGCTCGATGAGCCAAGCCTTGAGGGTTTCGGGCACGTCATCCGAAAAAGCGCCGCCTGCCGGGGGCAGGCGGCGGTCCAACCCGGACAGCACCTTGTCGCCGAACTCCGGGCTTTCAAAGAAGACACCCAGAAGGAACGGCAGCGGCTGGCCGACGAAATCCTTCATCGCAGGTTCGTCGAAGGCCCGCCCCAGCGCCAGCAGGTACAGGAACTCGACGTCGCTGCGCTCAGCCTGAACGGATTCGCTCTCGGTCATATTGTCTTCCATCGCGCCGCCGCCGAAATATCCTTCCCCAGCCTCTAGCTCCCTCTGACGAAAATGTCCCGCTACGCTCGAGGCCCCGCCCGCGTTTCACGGCATTTGACAGGCCCCTTGGCGTCACCGTAGTCGGGAAGGAGCGGCTATTCGTCTCGCCCAACATGGATCTGGTCCGGCCTATGAATCTGATGTCCATCGTCCGCACCTCCCGGAAGTCCCAAATCAAGGGGCAGGTGCGGAGCCTGATCGCGGCCGGCGACGCGGCACGGAACGAGCGCAGCTGGATGGCGGCGGCCGCCGCCTATGGCAAGGCGCTCGAACTGGATCCCGCGCGCATGGGCATCTGGGTCCAACTGGGCCACGCCCGCAAGGAATCGGGCGACCTGAACGGCGCCGAAGCCGCCTATCTGAAAGCCCTGTCCCTGTCGCCGGAGGCGGCGGACACCCACCTTCAGCTGGGCTTTCTGCGCAAACTTCAGGGCCGGCTGGATCAGGCGGCTGAAAGCTTCCTGCGCGCCGCCGAGCTTGATCCCGACCTGCCCTTCGCCTTGGACGAACTGACGTCGCTCGGCGGTCAGGGCGTCGCGTTCGACACGGCGCGCGCCTCGGCGGTCGCCCGCCGCACCGTCGCCGTGCCGGCCCTGCCCCTTCGCTCAAGCTCCGCCGGCGACCTGACCGCCCTGATGGACGATCTGCTTCGCCGGCTCGAGGCCAAGACGCGCGAAGACAACCAGGCCCTGATCGCGACGCTGCAGCGGGGCGTGGAAGCCGCCCAAACGCTGACGCGGGGCGCGGCCGAGACGACGTCCGGCGCGGGCCGGACCCATCTGGTCTTCGATATCTCCGACCTGGTCGGCTACTTCGGCGCCGCGCGGCTGCCGACCGGCATCCAGCGGGTGCAGATCGAGGTCATTTCCGCCCTGCTGGTCACGCCGCGCGACGACGTGGACGTGGCGGTCTGCAGCTTCTCGCGCGACCGCGACCACTGGGTCGGGGTGCCGCCGGAGCTGTTCTTGCATCTGTGCGACCTGTCGCTGCAGAGCGGGGACGTCACCGACGCCGCCTGGACCCGAGCGGTGCGCGACCTGAAGGTGCTCGGCGACCTTTCGCCCGCCTTCGCCTTCCCCCAGGGGGCCTGCCTGATCAATCTGGGCACGTCCTGGTGGCTGCAGAACTATTTCCTGCACGTCCGCCAGGCCAAGGACCTCTACGGCATCCAGTACGTCCCGTTCGTGCACGACATGATTCCGATCATGACGCCCGAACATTGCGTCAAGGAACTGACCCAGGACTTCATCAGCTGGGCGCTGGGCGTCTTCGCCCATGCCGATCATTTCTTCACCAACTCGGAAGCGTCCAAGAAGGACCTGCTGGCCGTGGCGGAGCGCCTGGGCCACGCGGTCGCGCCGGAAGCCGTCCATGTCGTCCGCCTAGACGCCGACTTCCGCAAGCCCGTCGCCGCCGCGCCGATGCGCCAGACCATGAGCCGCTACGGCCTGGTCGAGGGCGAATACGTCCTGTTCGTCTCGACCATCGAGTCGCGCAAGAACCACCTGAGCGTCTTCAAGGCCTGGCAGGAGCTGATCCAGAAGCACGGCGCCGCCCGCGTGCCGCGGCTGATCTGCGTCGGCAATCGCGGCTGGCTGAACGACGCCGTCTTCGCCAAGCTGGAGGCCAGCGCCGAACTGCGCGCCCGGATTTCGATCGTCTCGGGCGTTTCCGACCCCGATCTCGCCAACCTGTATCGCGGCTCGGCCTTCACCCTCTATCCCAGCACCTATGAGGGCTGGGGCCTGCCGGTCACGGAATCCTTCTGCTACGGCAAGGCGGCCCTGCTGTCGGACGCCTCCTCCCTGCCCGAGGCCGGGGGCGAGTTCGCCGTCTATTTCCGCACCGGCGATCAAGCCGACTTCGTCCAGAAGCTGGACCGGCTGATGTTCGACCTGCCCTATCGACAGGCGCTGGAGGCCCGCATCGCCAGCGACTTCGCCCCTCGCCCCTGGCGCGACCTGGGCGAGGAGATGACCCGCCAGCTCATCGCGTGGTTCCCAGCCGACCGCGCCGAAGCCGCCTTCGTCGCCCCGGCCCCGACGCTGGGACGCTACTACTGGCTGCGGCGCGTCAACGAAACGGCCATCCATCGCGGCATGGAGGCCAACGAGCGCTTCCGCAGCGGCGACGGCTGGTGGCAACCGGACGACTGGGGCAACTGGACCAAGCTCAAGGGCGCCCAACTCAAGCTGAACCTTGGCCAGGCCGATGGAACGCTGAAATTCTACATCGGCCTGCAGGGGCTCAGCCAGGCCGAGCAGACCTATCAGATCACCTTCGGCGGCGTGGTCGTCCGTCGGGGCGTCCTGCGCGCCAAGGAGGAGCGCTGGCTCTCCATCGACATCCGCACTGACCAGTATGCGGCAGGCGAGATCGTCATTGGCCTGAAGGGCCAGGCCAAGGAGGACTTCGCCCTCAATACCAACGGGGTCGACCGCCGGGTCGCCGGCCTGGGCGTCTTCGGCTTCATGATCTGCCAAGCAGACGACCTGAAGTCCCGCGCGGACTTCATGGAGGCCCTGACCCTGCAACAGCTGCCTGAGCTGGCGGAGGCGTCCGGCGCGGCCTGACGACGGCGGGCGGCGAGCGCCGCCCTCGCCGCCTCAGTCCGGACGCTTCTCGGCGACGTAGACGGTGGCGTAGTGGAAGCCCGGCAGTTCGTGCTTGCTCACGTCGAAGCCCGCCTCGGCGAACACCTTCAGCAGATAGTCCTCGCGGAAGCCCAGCTCCATCCAGCCTCTCTGGCGCATGACGGAGACGCATTCACCGTCTAGCCGCAGTCCCCACGGATAGGGCAAGAGCGGATGATCGTGCGGCAGGACCGGCTCGCCGCCCAATAGGATGCGCCCGCCGTCCTTCAGCATGTCGCGCAGGCGCGGCAGGACCTCGCGGAACTGCAGGCAGTGGTGGAAGCTCTCGTAAAAATAGATCAGGTCGTAGCTGCCCGGCGCCCCGGCCGGATTGAAGCCGAAGGCGTCGACGTGGGCCGTCAGGTCGACCTGGAAATGCGCGGCCACCTTGTTCACCGCGCCCGAGAAATGGCGGTTGATGTCGACCGTATCGACCTTGAACCCCAGACGCGCGAAGGCCAGGGCGATCTGGCCGAAGCCAGCGCCATACTCCAGCGCCCGCCCCCCAGGCTTCAGGCCGCTGAGCTTCACCATATGGCCCAGGGCGACAAGGTGCTCGCCGGCGACCAGAGGATCCTGGGTGCTGTAAAAGGCCGGACGATAGATGGCGTCCAGAGCGCCGACCTCGGGCGTGTCCTCGTCGACCTCGGGATCATAGGCGGACCGCTGGGTGACGACGCGCCACAAGGCCAGCTGCTGAGCGGTGTACTCCGGCGAATCCGGCGACAAGGTCGCATCGAAGTCATCCGGCAGCATGAAGGCGCCGGCCGTCACGCGATCTCGGAACCCCTCGACCTGCAGGGCTGCGGTGACGGACTCGATCTCGTCGAGCGCGAACCGCAGCGGATCGCCGGGCCAGACCGAGGCCAGGGCCGCCGTCTTCGCCTCCGGCGGGCGCGCATGAAACTCGCTGCTGCCGATGAAGCGGCCCCGCAGTTCGTCGAAGGACAGGCCCTCTGCGACGGTGGACGACCAGCTCTCCAGCCCCGCGGCGTCGGGCTCGCGGCCCAGAAACCGGTTGTAGCAGTCGAAGATGTCCTTTCGGACAGCCTCGCGCCCGGCGCCGCTCGAGGCCGCCGCCGCCTCGACTTCGGCGCCCTGACGGCGGCGGGACAGGAGGTTCCGCAACATATCCGCGCCCCTAGGCCGCGCGGCGGGCGAACAGTCGCACGCCGTGGCAACCACCGTGGTTGGTGTGCTCCAGGAACATCTGCTCGACGCCGTTGGCCACCAACAGGGCGATGATCCGGTTCAGGTCGTAGTCGAACATCATCATGGTGCCCGGCCCCGCCTCCTCCTGCTTCATGACGCGCAGGGTATCGCCGTCCCAGATCGCCGCCTGAACCCCCGACAGGGCATGGGCGATGAAGGCCTGGTCCTTGAACAGGGTGAACTGCGCCGAGACGACGCCGCCAGGCTCCAGCCGCTGCAGCAGATCCTCGAACAGGCCATAGCCGCGCTGCGGCGGGATGTGCTGGAAGACGATGATGGTGTTGATCCAGTCGAAGGTCTGATCCTTCAACTCCATGACGAAGTCGACGTTGGCCAGATCATGCCGGCGCGCCTCGGCCAGCATCCCGGCGGAAATGTCCACGCCCGTCACATGCGCGGCCCGGTGCGACAGGGCCCGCGTCAGCCGACCGACGCCGCAACCGAAGTCCAGCGCCCGCTTCGAGGCGAAGGCGCCGAAATGCTGTTCCAGCACCCGCGCCAGATAGGCGATCTCCTCCTCGCCCGTGGCCCAGAACTCCTCGAGGATCTCGGGCGTCAGGTTGCGGCGCAGGAATTTCTCCTGCGACAGCACGCCGTGATAGGGCTCGTCCTCGCCCAGAACGATCCAGTCGGCGTCGGTTTCGCGCAGACTCATGACAAGCCCTCCGGCAACAGTATTCAGTATCCGCACGCGCCCGATCGGTCCGCGCGCCTAATCGATAAGTCAGACGCCGCCCTATCTGTCGAAGAATGACAGATCAAGCCGCGAGTCGCCGCGCCTTTAAGCCAGATCCAGTCGCGGTGGATGGTCCCGCTCGATCACTCCAAGACTGTCCTTCAGCTGCGAGAAGGCGGCCAGGACGTGATACATCGAGCTCGCCGGCGCGGGTTCGTCGATGAATTTTCCGTTGGGCAGCCGCTTGTCGCGCCACAGCCCTTCCGGCGTCAGATAAAGCCACAGGGCGCGCTGGGCCGCCGCCGCCTCGCGCAGCCGCGCCGCCCGCTCGCCGCCGACTTCGTGCTCCGACAGGATCAGGGCAGCCTTGAGCCATTCCGTCTGCGGCCACAGGCGGGCGCGGCGGCTGCGCCGGGTGCCGTCGTCGTTCAAGGCGTCGATCGCCACCTGGGCGCGGCTTTCCACCCCCTTCAGGCCGAAGGCGTAGAGCCGGCGCGCCGCCTGCAGGCCGGCGCCGGCGCCGCGCACGCGCGCATGACGGGCCAGAAGCCAGGCCCATTCGAACTGGTGCCCCGGTTCGACCAGGGCGCCGTCCTCCCCGGCCGCGGGCGACCAGTCGGCTCTGTAGAATTCACGAAGGCAGCCCGCCTTGGCGTCCACGAACACGTCCAGCGTCAGCTTGACCAGACAGTCCGCTGTCGTCGCCCAGCCAGCGTCCTGGCCCACCGCCGCCCAAGCCAGGCAGGCCTCCAGCAGATGCATATGAGCATTGGCCTGATGGGGATGCAGGCCCGCTTCGACCAAGGCGCCGTTGGCCTGGACCGACGCTAGCAGCGCCTCACGCAGGGCGACCGCCCGGGCCTCGAGATCGTCGCGAACGCCGGCGGCGTGGGCCGACGCCCAAGCCAGAAGCAGAAAGGCCTGATCATAGACCATCGCCGTTTCATCGAGCGGCGCGCTGTCCGCCGTCAGGATGGTGCGCATCCGGCCGTCCGGGCGAAGATAGACCGCGTCCAGACGGTCCAGTCCCCGCTCGACCGCCTGACGCCAGGGGCCCTGCCAGCCGAGCAGCCCGGCCTCGGCGAAGACATGAACCTGACGCGTCTGCACGCGGGCGCGACGCGGCGCCGCCACCGGCCGGCCATCCAGCGCCAGGGCTTCGGCGAAGCCGCCGTCCGACGCCTGACCGACCGTTCCCCACACCGGCAGAGCGCGAAGCCGCAGCCAGTCGCCCAGCCGCCGCGCGCCGGCGGCCAGACCTTCGGGTTCGGCGCCGTGGAAATCGAGATGGGCCGGCGAGGCGCCGCGCACCCGATCCACCACCCGTTTCACCTCCTGGGCGCGGCCGAGCGAGCAGACCAGGATGGCGTCCTTCTCGGCGATGATCGCCAGGTTGCGCACGCCGAGCGCCGCCACCAGCACCCCTTCAGGGGCGCGCACCAGACAGCCTTCGGCGTCTTCCAGAATATGCTGCCCGTATTCGCCTTCGCCGGTGGCGGCGATGGAATCCCAGGCACCCAGGTCAGACCAGCGGAAGTCCACCGCCAGAACCGCCGCGCGAAGGGTCTTCTCCATGACGGCATAGTCGATGGAGATCTTCGGCGCCGAAGAGAACGCCGGTCCCAGCACCTCGACCGCCGTCCCGCCGACGTCCGCCAGCGCCCGGCGCGCCGCCTGCTCCACCGCCGGCGCGAGGGCTCGGAGCTCCTCGATCAGAGTGCGCGCCGAGACGATGAAGTTGCCGCTGTTCCACAGGTAGCCCGAGCGGATGTAGGCCTCGGCGGTCCCTCGGTCCGGCTTCTCGCGGAAGGCTTCGACCGCCGACAGCCCCACGCCCGCCGGCTTGATATAACCGTAGGCCGAGGACGGTTCGTCCGGCTTGACCCCCAGGGTGACGATACGGCCGTCCGCCGCCCCGTCCGCCGCCGCCAGCACAGCCTCTCGAAAGGCCTCCTGATCGGGGATGTGATGATCGGAGGCGACAAAGGCCAGCATGCCGTCGGGATCGCGCTTCTCGGTCCAGGCGGCGGCGGCGGCCATGGCGGCCGCCGAATCGCGCGGCTCCGGCTCGAGCAGCAGTTGGGCCTCCAGGCCCGCCTCTTCCAACTGATCCAGAATCCACTCGCGATGGGCCACGCCGGCCACGATGATCAGTTGTCCGCCCTGATCCGCCAGGGGCGCCACGCGCAGGGCGGTCTCCTGAAACAGCGACCGGTTCCCGGCCAGCGGGATGAACTGTTTCGGGCGCGACGGCCTCGAGGCGGGCCAGAGCCGGGTGCCGGCGCCGCCGCACATGATCACAGGATAGAGAGCCATCGAGGCTGTCTAACGCGTCACGCGCCGTTCGCGAAGGGTATGATGATCGTGACGCGCCCGTTACAGACCGACAAGGCCGCGAGGGGATTCAGACAGATGCAAGCGAACAAGACCGCTCTGGTCGTGCTGGGGATGCACCGCAGCGGCACCTCGTCGGTGGCCGGCGCCCTCGCCCTGCTGGGCGCCAGCGCGCCGCAGACCCTGATGCGGCCCGCCGAGGACAATCCCAAGGGCTTCTGGGAGAGCGAGGTCCTGGCGGGGCTGAACGACCGTCTGCTGCAGGCCGGCGGCTCATCCTGGCATGACTGGCGCCGTTTCGACCTTGCGGCCGTCGCCAACGCCCTGCCGGCCTTCCGCGCCGAGGCGGCGGACAAGCTGGCGTCCGAGTTCGGCGGCGCCGAACTGATCGTGCTCAAGGATCCACGCATCTGCCGCCTGTTCGGTTTCTGGCGGGGCGTGCTGGAGGACAGCGGCTATCGCGTCGTTGTGGTCAGCCCGCTTCGCCCCCCGGCCGAGGTGGCGGCGTCGCTGATGGCGCGCAACGCCATGTCGCGCAGCCATGCCCTGCGGCTGTGGCTGCGCCACGTGTCCGACGCCGAGCGGGCCAGCCGCTACCAGCCGCGCCGCTTCCTGGCCTGGTCGGACTTCATCGCCGACTGGCGCGGGCAGGCGAATCGGATGAGCCGCGAGCTCGGCGTCGCCTTTGACCGCAGCCCGGAAGCCGAGGCGCGGGTCGACGACTTCCTGTCCGCCGAGCTGAAACGTCAGAACGCAGACGAGCGCGTGCCTGACCCGATCCGGCGCGCCCACCAACTGCTGCTGCTGACCGCGCGCGACGGCGATCATCCCGACCTTCAGCGCGACCTCGACGGGGTCCGGCAGGCGTTCGAGCAGGCTTGCGACCTGTTCGCCGACGCGCCGCGCTGAAATTTCAGCCTCCGCCCGTGCGGCCGACCGCCTTGCCGGTGCCTTCGCAGACCGGACAAGTCTCGCCTGAGGGCAGAACGCCGACGCCCTGACATTCGGGACAGAGGGTGGCGTCCGGGTGCTGCAGCGCAGCCGGATCGGTCGGATCGACCGGACCCAGGTCGCGGTCGTCGATCTCGGTGGGGTCAATGGAAGCGCTCATGACGGCCAAACGCCCCAGCGGCGCCCCGGTTTCGTCGTGACTCGCGCGCCCTTCGCCGCTATCGAGCGGCCATCATGAAAGAGACTGAACGGCAATCCGAGGAACGCAGCTGGGAGACGGCGAAGACGCTCGCCGAAGCGCTGCCCTATATCCAGGTTTACGATCGCGAGACCGTGGTCATCAAATACGGCGGCCACGCCATGGGCGAGAGCGCCGTGGCCAAGCAATTCGCCGCCGACGTGGTTCTGCTGAAGCTGATGGGCGTGAACCCCGTGGTGGTCCACGGCGGCGGCCCGCAGATCAGCGCCATGCTGGACAAGGCGGGCGTCAAATCGGCCTTCGTCGACGGCCTGCGCGTGACCGACAAGGACACCATGCAGGTGGCCGAGATGGTCCTGTCGGGCGCCGTCAACAAAGAGATCGCCCACTGGATCACCGTCGCCGGCAAGGAAGCCGACGTGCGCGGCGTCGGCCTGTCGGGCAAGGACGCCGGCCTGCTGACGGTCGAGAAGACCCTGCGCACCAAGCGCGATCCCGACAGCATGATCGAGCACGAGGTCGACCTGGGCTTCGTCGGCGAACCGACCAAGGTCGATCCCAAGCTGATCAAGGGGCTGATCGCCTCCGAGACCGAGGACTGGGTCCCGGTCATCGCCCCCATCGGGGTCGCGGAAGACGGCATGACCTTTAACGTCAACGCTGACACAGTCGCGGGCGCCATCGCGGGATCGCTGGGCGCCAAGCGGATGCTGCTGCTGACCGACGTGGCCGGGGTCAAGGGCGCCAACGGCGAGATCATCCGCCAGATGACGCTGGAAGAGGCGCAAGACCTGATCGACACGGGCGTCGCCACCGGCGGCATGATCCCCAAGCTGGAGACGGCCATGGCCGCCGTCCGTGCCGGCGTCGAGGCCGTGGTCATCCTGGACGGGCGCCGCCCCCACGCCATGCTGGTCGAACTGTTCACCGAGTTCGGGGCCGGCACCCTGGTGAAGGCCCAGTGATGTCAGGTGCGACGGCTTCGCCGCTGGCGGCGACGACCGAGATCGGGGCCGACCTGCGTCACGTCCGGTCCTGGGTGTTCGACCTCGACAACACCCTCTATCCGCCGGAAAGCCAGTTCCTGAAACAGGTCGAACTGCGCATCAACGCCTATGTGGTGCGCACCTCGGGCCTGCCCGCGCACGAGGCGCTGACGATGCAGAAGGGCTATCTGCACGACTACGGCACGTCCCTGGCCGGGCTGATGCAGCATTATCAGATCGACCCGCACGACTTCCTGGCCGAGGTTCACGACGTGCCGCTGGACGTGCTGACGCCCGATCCGGGCCTGCACGCCGCGCTGGAGCGGCTGAGCGGCCCGCGCCTGATATTCACCAATGGCTCGATCGGCCACGCCCGGCGGGTGATGGAACGGCTGGAGCTGACGCGCTTCTTCGACGGCGTCTTCGCCCTCGAAGACGCCGACCTGATCCCCAAGCCCGACCCGCGCACCTTCGACAGGATGCTGACCCGGTTCGGCGTCGACCCGACCACCGCCTGCTTCTTCGAGGACACGCCCAAGAACCTGGAGCCGGCCCACGCCATCGGCATGACCACAGTTCTGGTCGGCCCCAAGGCCTTCACGGCCGAGGGCGAGCACATCCACCATCGGGCCGCCACCGTCGGCCCCTTCCTGACCACCGCCTCGCTGGCCGGAGACCCGCAATGACCGACCTGACCCATCTCGAAGCCGTGATCGAAGCCGCCTGGGATGGCCGCGCCGAAATCTCGGCCGCCACGCGTGGCGAGGCGCGTGACGCCGTCGACACCGCCCTGGCCCTGCTCGACTCCGGCCAGGCCCGCGTCGCCACGCGCGGCGAGGACGGCGTCTGGACCACGCATCAGTGGCTGAAGAAGGCCGTGCTGCTGTCCTTCCGCCTCAACGACAACCAGATCATGCGTGCGGGGCACGCCCCGACCCTTCCGCTGTCGGCGGACCATCCGGCGGCCATCGGCCCCTTCTGGGACAAGGTGCCCAACAAGTTCGGCGACTGGAGCGCCGCCGACTATCAGGCCGCCGGCTTCCGCTCGGTGCCCGGCGCCGTCGTCCGCCGCGGCGCGCACATCGCCAAGAACGTGGTGCTGATGCCCTCCTTCGTGAACATCGGCGCCTTCGTCGATGAAGGCTCGATGGTCGACGCCTGGGCCACGGTCGGCTCCTGCGCTCAGATCGGCAAGAACGTCCACCTGTCGGGCGGCGCCGGCATCGGCGGCGTGCTGGAGCCGCTGCAGGCCAACCCGACCATCATCGAGGACGGCTGCTTCATCGGCGCCCGCGCCGAGGTGGCCGAGGGCGTCATCGTCCGCGAGGGCGCGGTCCTGGCCATGGGCGTCTATCTGTCGGGCTCGACCAAGATCGTCGACCGCGCCACCGGCGAGATTTTCCGCGGCGAGGTTCCGGCCTATTCCGTCGTGGTGCCAGGCGCCCTGCCCGATCCGAACGGCGGCCCGTCGCTGTATTGCGCCGTGATCGTCAAGCGTGTGGACGCCCAGACCCGGGCCAAGACCGGCGTGAACGAACTGCTGCGCGACTAGCACCGAAAAAGGCGATTCTGCTCCAGCCAAGCTCGGAAACGGGCTCGCCAAGGCCGCGAACTATGGCCTAATGGCGCCCTCAGTGGGGGAGAGATCTGTGGCTTACCAGCGCCTGCGCAGAGTAGCGGTTTCGATCGGCGTTCTCGGCCTTCTAGCCTTCCCCCTCGCCGCCTGCGGCGGGGGCGGAGGCGGTGGAGGAACGGGGGGCGGCGTCGTGACACCACCTCCTCCCCCCCCGCCACCTCCTCCTCCCCCGCCGCCTCCGCCGCCTCCGCCGCCTCCAGCCATTCCGTCCGCGAACTCGTCGGAATATCTGCGCAACTACGGCGTGGCGAACACGGGGGCGATCGCCGCCTGGCAGACGGGCGCAACCGGCAGGGGCGTCACCGTCGGCGTGGTCGACAGCGGCATCAAACTGGATCACCAGGATCTGGCGGTGAACATCTCTCCGCGCTCCACCGACGTCGTCGGCGGGCGCAACCAGCCCCAGGGGACCGACGCCCACGGCACGCGCGTCTCCAGCGTGATCGCGGCTCCGTTCAACAATTTCGGCACGGTCGGCATCGCCTTCAACGCGACCATCCTGTCGATCCGCGCCGACATCAGTGAATGCACCAAGCCCGAAAACACCGTCTGTTTCCGGGGGGCCGATCTGGCCAATGCGCTGGATTACGCCGTCGCCAACGGCGCCCGGGTCATCAACCTGTCGCTCGGCGGCGAGGGCACGCTGGGCTTTGCCTTCGAGGCGGCGTTGCAACGCGCCATCAATGCGGGGGCCATCTTCGCCATCGCCTCGGGCAACGAGGCCGGCGCCAATCCGGAATGGCCGGGCCGCTACGCCAGCGACCCACGCTTCGCCGGCGGCATCATCGTCACGGGCGCGCATGATTCAAACAATCTGATCGCCGACTTCTCTAACCGCGCCGGCGTGTCCCAATCCTGGTTCCTGTCCGCCCCCGGCGTCGGCGTCGTCGTCGACTGCGAGGACACCGGCTGTTGGCGCGTCAACGGCACCTCCTTCGCCTCGCCGGCCGTGGCGGGGGCGCTGGCCCTGCTGCTGGAGGCCTTTCCCAATCTGAGCGGACGCCAGGCGGCCGACATCCTGCTGCGCACCGCGCTCGACGCGGGCGATGCGGGAACCGACGTGGTCTATGGCCGCGGCCTGCTGGACATCGCCAAGGCCTTCCAGCCGGTGGGCGCCACCTCTTCACCTCAGGCGGTGGGCGCGGCCGTCCGGGTCGCCATCGAACCGGGCGCCTATGTCGGCGGACCGTTCGGCGACGCCATGGGGCGCACCGGCGCCTTGAGCACCATCGCCTACGACGAGTACGAGCGGCTGTTCCGCATCGACATGGGGGCCGCCTATCGCATCGCCCCGCGGCGCAGCTATCAGCCCGAAAACCCGACGCCCATGCGCCGGTCGCAGGTGTCGATGGCTGGTCCGGGCGGGGCGCGCCTGTCGCTGGTCGCCGCCGTGCCGGCCGAGACGCCCGAGCCGATCCTGAACCGCTACACCCCCTTCGACGCCCCTTGGCTGGGCGACGAGGTGAGGCAGGAGGCGCTGTTCGACGTCACCGCCGGACGGATGTCGTTTGCCGCCTGGCAGGGCAAGGGCGGGGCGCGCTCGCCCTTCCGCACCGGTTCGGGCGACGGTTTCGCCGCCCTGGCCCAGGCCGACCACGCGGTGCGCGGCGCCATGGTCTTCGAGGGCCTCGGCTTCGGTCCGCTGACCGTCAGCGCCGAAACCGGCGCCGGCGACCGCCGCGCGCCGCTGCGCTCGATCGAGCAGGACGTGTCGTCCTACGCCCGCGCCGCTCTGGACTGGCGCGGCGAAGGTGGCGGCCTGTCGTTCAGCATGGGTTCGCTGGACGAGAAGATGGGACCTCTGGGCGCCTATATGCCAACGCGATCCGACTTCGCCCTGCCGTCGCGCACCCGGTTCGCGGCCTTCGGCGGCGACCTGCTGCTGGGTCGCGGTCTGGTGTTGAGCGGCGAGGCCGGCTTTGGCCGCACAGAAATCGAAGGTCGGTTCCTGAACCTGTCCAGCGCCGCCGTCAGCTCGACCTGGCGACTGGCGTTGCAGTCCGACTGCCCGTCCTGGGCCTTAGGATGCAGCCGCCTGACCTGGGAGATCTCCCAGCCGCTGCGGATCGAGAGCGGGACCTTCAGGGCCTTCCTGGCCGATGTGCCGCTGGAGTATTTCGACCCCGTCACCTTCTCGGAGCGCCACTTCTCGGCCAGCCCGTCGGGGCGTCAGATCGACGTCTCGGTGCGCAGCCTCCACCCCCTGCCGGGCGGGTCAGTGCTCCAGCTGGAAGCCGTGGCCAGCCGCGACGAGCAGCACCGCGCGGGCGCGCCGACCGGTTACGCCCTGCTGGGCAGCTGGCGACGCGGCTTCTGATCGGCTGATCCAGACATGAGAAAGGCCGGTGGATCGCTCCGCCGGCCTTTCCTGTTCTCAGCCCTTGAAGGGGGACGTTAGCGCTCGACGCAGAGGGCCACGCCCATGCCGCCGCCGATGCACAGGGTGGCCAGACCCTTCTTGGCGCCCGAGCGCTTCATCTCGTGTAGCAGGGTGGTCAGGATGCGCGCGCCCGAGGCGCCGATGGGGTGGCCGATGGCGATAGCGCCGCCGTTGACGTTCACCTTGGCCGTGTCGAGACCCAGTTCCTTGACCACACACAGCGACTGGGCGGCGAAGGCTTCGTTGGATTCGATCAGGTCCAGGTCAGCGACGGTCCAGCCGGCCTTCTCCAGCGCCTTCTTCGCGGCCGGGATCGGGCCAGTGCCCATGATCGACGGATCGACGCCCGCCGTGGCCCAGGACGCGATGCGGGCCAGCGGCTCCAGACCGCGCGTCTTGGCTTCATCGGCCGACATCAGCACCAGCGCGGCGGCGCCGTCGTTCAGGCCCGAGGCGTTGGCCGCCGTCACCGAACCGTCCTTGACGAAGGCGGGGCGCAGCTTCTCCATCGCCTCAATGGTGGCGCCATGGCGGATGTATTCGTCCTGATCCACGACCACGTCGCCCTTGCGGGTGGCGATGGTCACGGGCGCGATCTCATCGACGAACTTGCCGGCCTTCTGGGCGGCCTCGGCCTTGTTCTGCGAGGCGACGGCGAAGGCGTCCTGCGACGCGCGGTCGATCGACCACGTGTTGGCGATGTTCTCGGCCGTCTGGCCCATGTGGTAGCCGTGGAAGGCGTCGGTCAGGCCGTCCTTGATCATGGTGTCGACGAAGGCGAGGTCGCCCATCTTCTGACCGGCGCGCAGCTGCTGGGCGTGCGGCGCCTGGCTCATGCTTTCCTGACCGCCGGCGACGACGATCTTGGCGTCGCCCTCGCGGATCTGCTGATAGGCCAGGGCCACGGCGCGCAGGCCCGAGCCGCACAGCTGGTTCAGGCTCCAGGCCGGGGTTTCGACCGGCAGGCCGGCGCCGATGGCGGCCTGACGCGCCGGGCCCTGGCCCGCGCCCGCCTGCAGCACCTGGCCCAGGATGACTTCGTCCACGTCGGCAGGGGCCACGCCCGCGCGTTCCAGCGCCGCCTGGATAGCAATCTCGCCCAGCTTGGACGCGGGCAGGCTGGACAGGGCGCCGAGGAAAGAGCCGACCGGCGTGCGGGCGGCGGAAACGATCACTACGTCAGTCATGATATTCACTCCGGGGAGAATTCTGGGCGAGGTTGTGCCGTATTCCGCACCCCTCGTCACGTCTCGCAAGTGCGAAGTTCAGCACTTCGTCATCATCCCGGCGCAATCTGACGGGAACGATAGCCGCGACGGATGGTTTTTCAGGAGTGATGCTGGTGCGGCTGAAATCCTTGGCGAGACGGGTCTGGACGCCCGACGATCTTGATATGATCGAGCACTACCAGACGCGCGCCGAACGTCTGGCCGACCTGTGGGTCCACGCGGTGGGCCTGGGTCTGGCAGCGGTCGGCGGCGTCGTGCTGGCGGTGCTGGCCGGGCTCTACAGCGGCGTCGGGGCCGTGGTGTCCACCGCCGTCTACGCCTTGTGCCTGATCGCCATGCTGACGGCCTCGACCGTCTATAATCTGACCCACCCCTGCGCGGCGCGGCCGGTGCTTAGGCGGCTGGACGAGGCGGCCATCTTCCTGATGATCGCCGGCAGCTACACCCCCTTCACCACCCAGAGATTCGAGGGCGGCTGGTCGATCGGCTTCACGATCGGCGTCTGGGCCATGGCCTTGGCCGGCGTGGGGGTGAAGATGTTCGCCCCACGCATCTCCGACGCCTTCTGGAGCGGCGTCTATGTCCTGTTCGGCTGGGTGGCGGTCTTCGCCTTGAAGCCGATGATCGAGACGGTCCATCCGCTGGCCCTCGGCCTGCTGGTCGCGGGGGGGCTGATCTACACCTCGGGCGTCTTCGTCTTCATCAGCCAGAAGGTGAAATTTCGCCGCGCCATCTGGCACGGCTTTGTCGTCGCCGGCGCCGGCGTGCACTGGGCCGCCATCCTGGTCGGCGTGGTGCTGGCGCCGGGCGCGACCTGAGACAATTCAGGGCTCTGGCGTTCGCGCTCGCAACGCGTGATAGTGCGGCGTTGCAACAACGCGAGAACAAGCGTGGCCGACAAGAAATCCGAGGGCGGAAAAACCCGTGACGGCGTCGTCGTCATCAAGAAATACGCGAACCGACGGCTCTATAACACCGCCACCAGCGCCTATGTGACGCTGGAAGATTTGGCGCAAATGGTGCGCGAGGGCGTCGAATTCGTCGTCTATGACGCCAAGACCAATGACGAGCTGACGCGTCAGATCCTGACGCAGATCATCTTCGAGGAAGAAAGCCGGGGCGAAGCCCTGCTGCCGGTGCAGTTCCTGCGCCAGCTGATCGGCTTTTACGGCAACTCGATGCAGGCGGTCCTGCCCTCCTATCTGGAGATGTCGCTGGACAGCTTCAGCCGCCAGCAAGAGCAGCTGCGCAGCCAGTTCACCCGCACCTTCGCCGGCACGCCGGGCGGCGGGCTGATGGAGGAGGCGGTGCGCCAGAACATGGCCATGTTCGAACGCGCCATGAAAATCTTTCCCGGAATGACCGGCTATGGCCGTCCTGACGCCGAGGCGGAAACCGCAACCCCCGAGCCCTCGTCCCAGCCCGCCCATAAAGCCGCGCCCGCTGACACGGCCCTCGACGAGATGCGCCGCCAGATGGACGAGATGCGCGCCCAGATCGACCGCCTGGCCGGTTCCGGAAAATGACCGACGGCATGCGCCCGGTCGGCCCCCTTGAGGACCCGGCGCAGGAGCGCCGCGAAGGCGACCGGCGCGGGCGCGACCGGCGGGCGGCCGAAGCCCGGGCCGAAGCGGCCTCGCGCGCCCTGATTCTGACCGGCGAGCGGGTCGAACATGCCGCCTCCCCGGCAAAGCCTGCCGTGGCGCCGCCCAATCCCTTGGCGCCCCCTGCCCTGTTCGCCGCCCAGGTGATCGGCCAGACGGGCCAGAAGCGCGGGTTAAAGGGCGGCCCGCCGGTGCTGGACGCCGCCCGCTCGACCTATCTGGGCGCGGAATACTCGGGCCAGCGCGACCGGCGGCCGCGCGTGGGCAAGGCGGCGCGGACCGAGGTCTGATCCTGACGGGATGATGGCATGCGGCTTGCGATGCGTCCGGCGTCTTTCGCTGGAACCTCGTCCATGCCCGCCGTTTTCAACCTCGCCGCCCGCCTGTTCGACGTGACCGTTGTCGCCTTGGTCTTCGTCGCCTTCAGCTAAGGCCCCGGAGCCTGGGACTCTCAGCGCGGGTTCAGGTCGAAATCGCGCCGCGAGGCGATGATGGTGACGATGAAGCCCGCCAGCACGTCCAGCAGCACCATGGTCAGGATCAGGAAGAAGACCGATCCGGCAAAGCCCGGCAGCAGCAGGAACTCGACCAGGCAGACCACGAACAGCACCATCGACAGGGCGTGATTGACGATGGCGACCCGCTGGCTAGAGGTCGATTTCAGCAGCTCCACGAACAGCAGGATCAGCGACAGGAACAGGATCAGGTCGCCGACACTGACGCTCCAGACCGCACCCGAGGTCATCGGCACGCGGAACAGTTCTTCGCTCAGCACCGAGGCCGGGCCCAGAACAGACTCCGCGCCGCCCCCGCCGAGTAGAATGACCAGATTGTAGATCACGACCGGCACGATCAGCAGCGGTATGGCGATCAGCATGGGCGGCCCCTCCAGATGCCCCTGCTTAACCCCGTTTCCGGTACACCGCCATATGGGCGCAACCGCCTCAGAACTCGCTGATCGGGCCTGGACGGCGTGAACGCGACTTCAGCCACATCACGCCCAGCAGGTCCGAGAAGGACGCCCGCAGCCGGCCCCAGTTGGTGTATTTCGAGCGGCCCGTCTCGCGGTGACGGTGATCCACCTCGAGGTAGCGGTTCTCGTAGCCCTCGCGGATCGTCAGCGCCGGCAGATAGCGGTGGATGTGATCGAAGTAGGGCAGACGCAGGAAGACGTCGCGACGGAAGGCCTTGAGCCCGCAGCCGGTGTCGTCGGCGTCGTCGGACAGCAGTTTGCGGCGGATGCGGTTGGCCCAGATCGAGGCCTGGCGCTTGGCCTCGCTGTCCTGACGCTTGGCGCGAACGCCGCCGACAAGGGCGACGCTGGGCGGCGCGGCCATCAGGGCGTCGGCCAGACGCGGGGCGTCGGCGGGCGGGTTCTGGCCATCGCCGTCCAGGGTCACGACGACGCCGCCGCGCGCGGCCAGGACGCCGGTGCGCACGGCCCGGCTCTGGCCCGCATTGGTCGCATGGGCCAGCACCCGCAGGGTCGGCAGTTCGGCCATGGCGGCCTTCAACTCGGCCAGGGTCGAATCGCGGCTGGCGTCGTCGACGAAGATCATTTCATAGGACCGACCGGCGAAGGCCTCGGCGATCTCACGCGCCAGAGGCACGGCGGCGCCGGATTCGTCGTGAACGGGCACGACGACGGAGATGTCGGGAACGGAAGCAAGGCTGTCGGTCATCCGTCGCTCTGTAGCGCATCGTCGGGTCCGAGGAAAACGGGCGCCGCGCCGTCGGTGAAAGCTGAAGCTTCCGGGGGGCGTCGTCGGCGTGATACGACAGCCTCATGAACCGCCCGAACCTGGATCATTTCATCGTCGGCTGGCGCGGCCCCGTTCTGGCGGCCCTGCTCACCCTACTCGCCGGCCTGCCCAGTCTCCTACTGCTGCCGCCGCTGGACCGCGACGAGAGCCGCTTCGCCCAGGCGACGGCGCAGATGCTGGAAAGCGGCGACTATGTCGATATCCGCTTCCAGGACGAACCGCGCTGGAAAAAGCCGGTCGGCATCTACTGGATGCAAGCCGCCGCCGTGGCGCTGACCTCGGATGTCGAGGACCGTAGTATCCAGCCCTATCGCCTGCCGTCGCTGTTCGGCGCCATGCTGGCCGCCTGGGCCGTGGCCTGGGCCGGCGCCGCCCTGTTCGGCAACCGAGCGGGCTTCCTGGCGGGCGCCATGCTGGGCGCGACCTTCCTGTTGTCGACCGAGGCAGGCATCGCCAAGACCGACGCCATGCTGTGCGGCCTGACGACCTTGGCGATGGCGGCCCTGGCGCGGATCTACATGGCGACACGGGCGGGCGATAAGCCGGTGCGATGGCACAAGCTGCTGTTCTGGCTCGGCATCGGCCTGTCGATCCTGATCAAGGGACCGATCGGCCTGCTGGTCGTCGCGCTGTCGATCATCGCCCTGTCGGCCTGGGATCGAAACATCAAGTGGCTGGGCAAGCTCGGCTGGGGCTGGGGCCTGCCTCTGGTGGCCCTGCTGGTCGGGCCCTGGGCCATCGCCATCACCATCGCCACCGACGGCGGCTTCTGGCGTGAAGCCATCGGCGGCGATCTAGCCCCGAAACTAGCGGGCGCCCATGAAAGCCACGGCGGCTTCATCGGCATGTACGCCCTGTTGTCGCCCCTGCTGCTCTTCCCCGTCACCCTGATGCTGCCCGCCGCCCTGTCGACGGGCTGGCATCGTCGCGCCGAGCCGGCCATCCGCTTCGCCGTCTGCTGGCTGGTCCCGGCCTGGCTGATGTTCGAGATCGCCCCAACCAAGCTGTGGCACTACACCCTGCCCACCTTCGGCGCGATCGCGCTGCTGGCGGCGGCCGCCCTGACCCAGCCGATCGGCAAGGTCTCGCGCATTTCGGGTGCCCTGCTGGGCCTCTTCGCCGCCGTCGTCATCTGCGCCATCACCGTCTACGGCCTGACCGAATATGGCCGCTCGACCGCCCAGACCTGGGCCACCGTCACCATCGTCTTCGCCGTCATGGCGGCGGCGGTCGGCGGCTTCCTGCTGCTCAACCGGGCGGCGATCACCGGGGTCCTGGCCGCCATCCTCTGCGGCGTCATCGCCCATGCAGGCCTGGCCGGGACCATCCGCCAGCTGCGCCCCCTGTCCATCGCCCCGCGCCTGGTGAAGACGCTGGAATCGGCCGAACTGAGCCCGCGTCAGGGCCGCTATCCGGGACCGGTGGCCATCACCACCTATCATGAGCCCAGCTTCGTCTTCCTGACCGGGCGCGACACCCAATTGACCGACGGTCCCGGCGCCGCCCGCGCCCTGGCCGAGGGCCGTCCCGCCATCGTCGAGGCCCATGACGACGAGGCCTTCCGCCGCGCCCTGGCCGACCTGGGCGCCGCTGGACGCGCCGTGGGCGTGGTCAGCGGCCACAACTACTCCTCGGGCGACGACGTGCGCCTGACCGTCTATGCGCCCGCTGGCGCAGGCGAGCGGAGCGCGCGCTGATGGGCCGGTTCATCCAGATCGTCGAGGTCGGGCCGCGCGACGGCCTGCAGAACGAAAAGGCGGTGCTGGCGCCCGCCGTCCGCGCCGACTTCGTGCGCCGCCTCGAAGCCGCCGGGGCCAAGCGGATCGAGGCCGTCAGCTTCGTCCATCCCAAATACGTGCCGCAGATGGCCGGCGCCGAAGAGGTCATGGCCGCCCTGCCCCATGAGCCGGGCCGCAGCCGCATCGGCCTGGCGCTGAACGACAAGGGCTATGACCGGGCGCTCGGCACGGCGGTGGACGAGGTCAACGTCGCCATGTCCGCCACCGACGGCTTCGGCCTGAAGAACCAGGGGCTAAACGTCGACCAGCAGGTGCAGATGCTGTCCGACATCATGGCGGGCCGCGCCAATGCCCCAAGCGGCGTAGAGGGCGCGCCGGGCGCGACGCCGAAGCTGTCGGCCACCCTGTCCTGCGTCTGGGGCTGCCCCTTCGACGGCGAAGTCTCGGTCGAACAGGTCAGCGATCTGGTCGCCCGCATCGCCGCCCTGGGCGTCGAGGAGATCGCCCTGGCCGACACCATCGGCGTCGGCGACCCGTGGAGCGTGACGAAGAAGGTCGAGGCCGCCCGCAAGGCCGCGCCCGACGCGACCCTGCGCCTGCATTTCCACGACACCCGCAACACCGGCCTGGCCAACGCCTATGCCGGGGTCGAGGCCGGGGTCAATATTCTGGACGCCTCGGCCGGCGGCATCGGCGGCTGCCCCTTCGCGCCCGGCGCGACGGGCAACGTCGCTACCGAAGATCTGGTCTACATGCTGGAACGCGCCGGCTTCTCGACAGGCTACGACCTCGACGCCCTCATCAACGCCGCCCGCTGGATCGGCGAAAAGATCGACAAGCCTCGCCTCAGCGCCTTGAGCCGGGCCGGCGGGTGGCCGAAAATCGGCCTGAACGGCTAATTTTCTTCAACCGCTTTCCCGGCATCCTGCATTTCCTATAGGACCGTGGTCGACGAGGCTCCGGCCTTTCCCGACGTATTGACGCGAGACCGCCTTGGCCAAACCGTTCAAGACCTGGATCAAAGACCTGCAGCGGGCCCAACTGCTGCTGGAGCGGCTGCAAAAGGCGCCTTCGCAACTCGATCAGCTGAGCAAGGCGCTTGAGGAGCATCGCCGCGAGGTGCGGCTGCTGCACAGCGTCCAGACCCTGCCGGAGCGCCGCCTGTGGGACGGCCAGCCGCCGATGATTCCGGGCCGCCCCGGCGGCCACGTCTTCCCTCATGGAACGGTCTGCCGTCAGGACAGCTTCGAGACTCCGTGGTTCTCCTACTGGACCAAGCGGCTGAACGAAGGTCTACGCTATCACCGCAAGCTGTGGGAGTTTGTCTTCATCTGTCAGGCCCTGTGGGAACGCGGGGCGATTGTGTCGGGCGCACGCGGCCTCGGCTTCGGCGTGGGTTCAGAACCGCTCAGCGCCTTCTTCGCTTCGCAGAACTGCCGGATCACCGCGACCGACATGGACCTGAGCAGCGCCGAGGAAATGGGCTGGACCCTGACCAACCAACACGCCACCGGCAAGGAGGCGCTGCGCAAATCCATCGTCTGCCCGGATGCCCTGTTTAACGAGAACGTCTCGTTCCAGACCTGCGACATGAACCACATCCCCGACGATCTGGCCGGCTTCGACTTCTGCTGGTCGGCCTGCGCGCTTGAGCATCTGGGCTCCATCGAAAAGGGCCTCGCCTTCGTCGAACGCTCGGTGCAATGCCTCAAGCCCGGCGGCTGGGCGGTGCACACGACGGAATACAACTACGGCTCCAACGTCGAGACGATCGACAACATGGACACCGTCCTGTTCCGCCGACAGGATCTGGAGCGGCTGGCGCAGCGCCTAACCGAGCAGGGCCACAAGGTCGCGACCTTCGATCTGGAAATGGGCGACGGCCCCATCGACCAGTATCTCGACGTCATGCCCTATCGCGAACAGCCCCATCTGCGGATGGCGCTATGGGGCTACGCAACCACCTCGGTCGGCATCATCGTCCAACGCGGCTAACGCGGATATCCATCAGCGAACCTTCTAGATGACTATCCGCAGGACGATCGCTCGAACCGTTCGAAGGCTGACGGGACGCCCCGCCTCAGGGGTCGCTCACGTCTTGTCGCCCGGCGCCTAGCGAGCCCGTCGTCGCGATCGGGCCGTCGCGAGCGGACCGTCGACCGCGATGCGGCGGCGGACAAAGCGCAGGATCCGCGCCAGCTTTCTGACTTCGACGGTCGGCTCGAGGTTGGTGCGGCAGGTGTCCAGCAGTTCCCGGTAGGACGGTGGGTGCGGGTCGAGAAGCACCGCCATCTCCAGCGCCGCGACCGCCGCCTCTGTCTTCCCGGCGCGCCAGAGGATCAAGCCGTGCCAGTAGCGCAGGTGCGCGGCGGTCGGCAGCTTGTCCACCGCCTCCTCGACCAGAGGCAGAGCCTCCTCAACCCGACCGGCGGCGATCAGGCCGTTGGCGTGCGGCACCAGATGGTTGGCCGCGCGCAGGCCCAGTTCGGTGGCGCGTTCGTGCAGGGCGACGGCCTCGTCGTGTTCGCCAGCGAGGCCGAGGCAGGCCGCCAGCGCCGTCAACGCCATCGGACTGTGCGGCGCGCGTTCCACCGCGAGGGTCGCCAGCGCCCGGGCGGTGCGGGCCCGGCAGACGGGCTGAAGCTCGGCGAGCCGGCTGAGATAGATCGAACTGTCGCGACGGCGCGCCTTGGCCTCGGCCCGAAACGCCTCCACGTCCAGATCGCCCGCGAGGACGTCGAACACCAACGGCCCCAGCAGCGCCATCTCCTGCAGAAACGTCGTCGCCGGATGGTGAATGTAGCGCAGGCCGATCAGATCAGCCTTGATCTCGGCGGCGATCAGCCGGACCTGGCGTTCATCGTCGCCGGTCGCGTCATAGACGATCACCGGACGGCAGGCACAGCTCAGGCGCCCCTCTATCTCGGGCCGGAAGGCGATGCTGCGGCCGTCCTGAAGCCAGCGCGTCTCGAACGGGACCTTGGCCGGGTCGACCGAATACTGAGGCGAGATGGCCAGCACGGCGTCCGCCCCCGCCGCATCCGCGAAGCGCAGCGCCGCATAGGCGCCCATGCTGGAGCCATAGGTCATGACCCGGTCGGCGCCCGCTGTCGCCCGGCGCACGGCGGCCATGGCCTCGGCCATCTCGGGATACTGATACCAGTCCTCGCGACGCCCCATGACATGGATGGCCGAAACGCCGGACTGACGCAGGAAGGCCTCGCCGAACCCGGGACGATTGAAGCCCGGCCCCAGGCCGTAGTTGTCGAAGGTCACGACCCAGCGGCCAGCATCCCCGACGGGGACGCTGCGCACGACGACGTTGTTGCTGCGGAAGAGTTCGATCATCACTTAGCCGCTCGCCTTAGACCGATTTGCGGCGGGACGCGAAGCCTTCGGCGCATCGACCAGGGTCGCATCGATGCGCCTCCCGGGCCTCGTTCAGAGGTTCAGCAGGGCCGGATCGCCGCCTTGCGCCGCGATGTTGACGCTGATGGCCTTTTCCGCGGCGTAGCGGATGAGGCTGTTGGGGCCGCCGGCCTTGGGGCCGGTGCCGGAGAGGCCTTCGCCGCCGAAGGGCTGGACGCCGACGACGGCGCCGATGATTGAGCGGTTCACATAGACGTTGCCCGCCGGGACCAGACGCACGACCTCGTCGGCGAAGGCTTCGATGCGGCTGTGGACGCCGAGCGTCAGGCCGTAGCCGCGCGCGGCCAGCTTGGCGGCGACCGATTTCAGGTCCTTCGAGTCATAGCGATAGACGTGCAGGATGGGGCCGAAGACTTCGCGCTCCAGGAAGTCGGGCGTGGGGATTTCGGCGATGGTCGGGGCGAACAGGTCGCCCTTGCCAGAACCTTGGGCGTAGCCGGCCGGCAGTTCGGCGCGGGCGACGATCTTGGCGTCTTTCGACAGGCGCTCGACGTGGGCTTCCAGGTTCTTGCGGCTCTCTGCGTCGATGACCGGGCCGATGTCGCTCTTGGGATCGGTCGGATCGCCCAGCACCTGGGTCGCCAGCGCGCCCTTCAGGCCCTCGATCAGGGCGTCGGCGGCTTCCCTAGGCGCATAGAGAATGCGCAGGGCCGAGCAGCGCTGCCCGGCCGAACCGAAGGTCGACAGGATAACGTCGTCGATGACCTGTTCCTTCAGCGCCGTGGTGTCGACGAACATGGCGTTCAGGCCGCCGGTCTCGGCGATGAAGGGGATGATGGCGCCGGGGCGCGCGGCCAGGCCGCGGTTGATGGCGGATGCGGTGTCGGTGCCGCCGGTGAAGGCCACGCCGTCGATGCCCGGATGGGCCGTCAGGGCCGCGCCGACAATCTCGCCGCGACCGGGGACCAAGGCCAGCAGGTCGGGGTTCAGGCCAGCCTTGTAGAAGAGGCGGACGGCCTCGGCGGCGATCAGCGGGGTCTGTTCGGCGGGCTTGGCCACCACGGCGTTGCCGGCGGCCAAAGCCGCGGCGATCTGGCCGGCGAAGATGGCCAGGGGGAAGTTCCACGGGCTGATGGCGGCGAAGACGCCGCGGCCGTGCAGCACCAGTTGGTTGGTCTCGCCGGTCGGCCCCTTCAGCGTCTGGGCGCCGCCGAAGTCGCGCTCGGCCAGCAGGGCGTAGTAGCGGCAGAAGTCGGCGGCTTCGCGCACCTCGGCCACGCCGTCGTTCAGCGTCTTGCCCGCTTCACGCGACAGCAGGGCGACCAGACGGTCCATCTCGGCTTCCAGGCCGTCGGCCATGGCGCGCAGGACCGGGGCGCGGCCCGCGCCGCCGATGCGGTCCCAGGCGACCTGGGCGTTCCCGGCGGCGATCACGGCGGCGTCCACGTCGTCAGCCGAGGCTTCCGAGACGTGGCCCAGCACCTGCGAACGGTCGAAGGGATTGGTCACGTCCTGGGCGTTGACCCCGGCGCGCAGCTTGCCGCCGATGATGGGGCCGGACGTCAGCTTCTCGCTGTCGACGCGCTCCAGAGCCTGGGCGTGGCGGTCACGGTCGGCGGCCTGCGAATAGTCGCGGCCGAGGGAGTTCTGGCGATCGCCGTAGATGTTCATGGGAACCGGAATCCTGGGGTGACGGTCGGGCTGGGCCTCGACGGCGGTGATGGGGTCGGCGGCGACGGCGGCCGCCGGAACGCGTTCGTCCAGCAGGGCGTGGACGAAGGAGGAGTTGGCGCCGTTTTCCAGCAGGCGGCGCACCAGATAAGGCAGCAGTTCTTCGTGGCCGCCGACGGGGGCGTAGGCGCGGACGATGACGTCCTCGTCGGCCCAGGCCTCGTGCGCGGCGTCATAGAGGGCCTCGCCCATGCCGTGCAGGCGCTGATGTTCGATGACCACGTCGCGGTCACGCGCCATACGACGCACGGCGGCCAGCGTATGGGCGTTGTGGGTGGCGAACTGGGCGTAGATGTGGGGCGAGGCTTCGATCAGGGCCTTGGCGCAGACCAGATAGTTCAGATCGGTCGCCGGCTTGGTGGTGAAGACCGGATAGTCGGTGCGGCCCATGACCTGGGCGCGCTTGATCTCGGTGTCCCAGTAGGCGCCCTTGACCAGACGCACCATCAGGCGACGGCCCGAGGACCTGGCCAGGTCGGCCAGCTTTTGCACCGTCTCGGTCGTGCGCTTCTGATAGGCCTGAACGGCCAGGCCGAGGCCCTGCCAGTCGCCCAGCGCCGGTTCGCGTGCCAGCCGCTCCAGCAGCTTCAGCGACAGGGCCAGACGGTCGGCCTCTTCGGCGTCGATGGTGTAGTTGATGTCGTATTTGGCGGCGATCAGGGCCAGACGCAGGATGCGGGGATAGAGCTCCTCCCACACGCGATCTTCCTGCGTCGCCTCATAGCGGGGCGACAGGGCCGACAGCTTGACCGAGACGCCGTGGCCGGCCTCGGGTCCCTGCCCCTTGTTGGTCTTGCCCACCGCCTCGATGGCGTCGGCATAAATCTTTTCATAGCGCTCGGCGTCGGCGACGGTGCGGGCGCCCTCGCCCAGCATGTCGAAGCTGCACAGCCAGCCTTCGCGGTCCGACCGTTTAAGCGCGCCCTCGATGGTGCGGCCGACGACGAACTGCTCGCCCATGATCTTGACCGCCGTGGCCACGGCCTGACGGATGACCGGCTCGCCCAGACGCCCGGCGATGCGCTTGAGGAAGCCCGACAGGTCGGTCCTGGCCTCTTCGTCCACATCGACCAGCTTGCCGGTCAGCATCAGACCCCAGGTGGAGGCGTTGACGAACAGGCTGTCGGACTGGCCCATGTGCGAGGCCCAGTCGGCGGAACCGATCTTCTCGGCGATCAGACGGTCGCGGGTGCCGGCGTCGGGCGTGCGCAGCAGGGCCTCGGCCAGGCACATCAGGGCCAGACCCTCGCGGGTGCCCAAGCTGAACTCCTGCAGGAAGCTCTCGACCACGCCCTGCTTCTTCTGGCTGGCGCGGGCGTGATCGACCAGGGCCACGGCGTCGCGCAACACGTCAGCGCGCTCGTCGAGATCCATCGGCAGATGGGCCAGCAGTTCGGCCACGGTCTCGCGTTCGTCGCGGAACTTGTTCCGGTCCAGGTCGTCCCAGTGTTGGAGGTCGGTCGGCGTCATGAAACTCACCCTGGGATCAAACCCTGCGATTTCCGGCGTATATGGCGGACTTGGCCGAATGTGCATTGTATGATGACCGTCTGAACCAGCGATTCTTCGGCAAATAGGCTGATCCACCATGCAAATTCTGGACGATACCGACCGCCGACTGCTGCGCGTGCTGCAGACCGACGGCCGCATCTCCAACGCGGAACTGGCGCGAAGGTGCAATCTGTCGCCCGCCGCCTGCTTCGAGCGGGTCAAGCGGCTGAAGGACAAGAAGGTCATCACCGGCTACGCCGCCCTGATCGACCCCGCCAGCGCCGAGCGGGCGCTGCTGATCTTCATCGAGGTCTTGCTGGACCGCACCACGGGCGACGTCTTCGACGCCTTCGCCGACGTGGTGCGCCGCCAGCCCGAGGTGCTGGAGTGCCATATGGTGGCTGGCGGCTTCGACTATCTGATCAAGGCGCGGGTGGCCGACATGGACGCCTATCGCGTCTTCCTCGGCGACATCCTGGTGCGAATGCCGGGCGTGCGCGAGACGCGAACCTACGCCGTTCTCGAAGAGGTGAAGTCGACGACGGTGCTGCCGCTGTAAACCCGTCTCGCCTTCGTCATTTTAACCGTCTAGAACTTTTGGCTCAGCGAAACGGCCCGGGGCCCACTCGATTTCAATGCGTATCGTCCTGGTCACCGACGCCTGGGAGCCTCAGGTCAACGGCGTCGTCCGCACCCTGACTCGAACCGTGGCCGAATGCCGCGCCATGGGTCATGAGGTCGAGGTCATTGAACCCAGCCAGTTCAAGACCATCCCCTGCCCGACCTATCCCGAGATCCGGCTGGCCCTGGGCGCCGAAGAAGAGATTCGCGAGCGCCTGCGCGCCTTCGAGCCCGAGGCCGTCCATATCGCCACCGAAGGCCCGCTGGGCATCGCCACGCGCCGCATCTGCGTGGAATGGAAGCTGCCATTCACCACCAGCTATCACACCAAGTTCCCGGAATACGTCTCGGCCCGTTTCCCGATCCCGGTGCAGGTCGGCTACGCCTACATGAAATGGTTCCACAAGCCGTCGGGCCGGCTGATGGTGGCGACCCCGACCCTGCGCGACGAGCTGGTCGAGCACGGCTTCCGCAACGTCTCGCCGTGGACGCGCGGCGTGGACACCGACCTGTTCCGACCGGATCTGGAGCCGATCTATAAGGAAATGGGCGGCGACGCGTGGCCCCGACCCTTCTTCCTCAACGTCGGCCGCGTCGCCGTCGAGAAGAATATCGAGGCCTTCCTCGAACTGGACCTGCCCGGCACCAAGATCGTCGTCGGCGACGGCCCGGCCCGTGCCGAACTGGAAGTGAAATACCCCGAGGCGAAATTCCTCGGCGCCCGCTTCGGCGAGGAACTGGCGCGCTGCTTCGCCGACGCCGACGTCTTCGTCTTCCCCAGTTGGACCGACACCTTCGGCCTGGTGATCCTCGAGGCCATGGGCGCCGGCACGCCGGTCGCCGCCTATCCGGCGCACGGGCCCATCGACATCATCCCGGGCTCCAACGCCGGGGCTATCGACGACGACCTGAAGACCGCCTGCCTGAAGTGCCTGGAACTGGATCGCGGGGACGTGCGCGCCTACGCCGAGAAGTTCAGCTGGCGCGCCTCGGCGGAACAGTTCGTGGAAAACCTGCAGCCCTATCCCGACCCCGAGCGCGGTCGTTTCTGGCGCCGCCTGCGCCGCATCGCCCGCCTGAGGCGCAAGGCGGCGGCCTGACCGGGAGGGTGCATGGCGAGCGAAGATCACAATCCCTATCGTTCGCAACCTGACCATGCCTTCTGGTCCCGCGCCGTGGCCCGAATCGCGGCGGAAGACGTGGACCCCGTCGCGGCCCCGCGCTTCCGCATCGACCGGGAAGACCGGATCGTCACCGCCGGAAGCTGTTTCGCCCAGCACATGTCGAGGGCGCTGCAAGCCCAGGATTACCGCTACCTGGTCACGGAGCCGGGACCGGAAGATCGCAACTATGGCGTCTATCCCGCCCGGTTCGGCAACATCTACACCGCTCGCCAACTGCTGCAGTTGTTCCAACGCGCCTTCGGCCTGTTTGACCCCGCAGAGCCGGCCTGGCGTATAGGCGCGCGCTTCGTCGATCCCTTCCGGCCACAGGTCGAACCCGGCGGTTTCGACAGCGCCGAGGCCATGCTGGCTAATCGAGACCGGCATCTGGACGCCGTACGAAAAATGTTCGAGCAAGCGGACGTCCTCGTCTTCACCCTGGGGCTTACGGAAGGCTGGGTTTCGCAGGCAGACGGGGCCGTCTTTCCCCTGGCCCCAGGGGTCGCAGGCGAGGCGCCGCGGCCCGACCTGATTCAGCCTCGGCATTTCACGGTTCAGGAGGTTGTGGACGACCTCAACGCCGTCCTGAAACTGGCGCGCATCCTCAATCCCGACCTTCGGGTGCTGCTCACCGTATCGCCCGTCGCGCTGGTGGCGACGGTCAGCGACCGACACGTGCTGACAGCCACCACCTATAGCAAGGCGGTGCTGCGCGTGGCCGTGGAGGCCGTCGTCCGCGAGAACTCTGACGTCGACTACTTCCCCAGCTACGAAATCATCACCGGCCCCCACACCCGGGGGCGCTACTTCGCCGAAGACCTGCGCAGCGTGCGCCCCGAGGGGGTGGACCAGGTCATGAAAATCTTCGGCCGCCACTACTTGATCGAGACGGACGCCCGCCCCGCCTCTCCGGATAGCCCCGTTTCGCAAGCGCCGTCGGCGGCGGCCGTCGACGCCGCGCTTCAGGGCGTGATCTGCGACGAAGAAGCGATCGATCGGCCATGAAGATCGGGGTCCTGGGCAATTGTCAGGCGCAAGGGGTCGCCCGATGCATCCGCCTGCTCGCCCCCCAGGCCGAGGTGACGACGCGCAGCGTGTCCCTGGCCGACGGAGACGACCCTGAGGTCGTTGCCGCGATCGCCGCCGAGATGGCGGCCTGCGATATCGCCATGATCCAGACGCTGGAGGAGGTGCAACCTCGCCTCGCCGGGCTTTTCGCGGCCGCCCTGGCGAGCAGCGAGCGGCCCGCGCTGCGCTGGCCGCCGATCATCTTTCGCGGCTTTCACCCCGACTGCGTCTATGTGCTGCGCGAGGGTCGAGCGGCGGACGGGATCGTCGGCCCCTATCACTCCGCCCTGCTGTGCGCCGCCTGGTGCGAAGGTCTTTCCCCCGACTGCGCCGCGCGCCTGTTCAACGGCTTCAGCTACGCCGCGCTGGGCTATTTCAAAGCCTTCGAGGAAGCCGCCGCCCTGTTTGCCGCCCAAGCCGCGCAACTCGGCTTTGAATTTTCGGCCTTCCTGACGGCGCCGGCCGCGCCGTTCATGCATACCGTCAACCATCCAAGGGTGGAGATCCTGCAGTCGGTCGCGCGCCAGGCGCTCGACCTGACTGCGGTTCCCCGCAGCCCGACCGCGCCCCTGCCGCATGACGATCTCGCTTTGGGCCCCATCTGGCCCGCCTATCCCGAACTCGCGCAACGCGGCGGATGGGCGCCTCCCTCCGCCTCATGGGATCCGCGCGACATGGAGGCCGTGGCCAGGCGCGCCTATGACGCGCTCGACCGATTAGGCGACCGCTCGCTGGGTCGTCCGGACACACCGGGCGAACAGATCATCCTGCGGGCGCGCGAGTTCATCCGGACCCACGTCGTTCACGACTGAGAATTCCGCCGCACCCTCGACCGAAGAAGGCGATAATCGAGCCATCCCGCGCGCCGCCGCCGATTGGATAGAGTCACGCATCTCTGCCATAAGCGGTAGTAGATTCCGGGTGGGGAAACTCATTGGAACCCTGTCCGAACGCACCCTGTCCGCCTCCAGCGCAAAGAGTCCGATGCCCGATTCCGCCACGCCCCTCGCCGGTCACAGCCCCGCCTCATCGACCCTCGCCTCAGCCGGAAATCCTCCGACCGAGGCCATGAAGGATATCGCCTTCTGGCGCGATACCTTCCCGGAACTTTCGATCGGCGCCCTGTTCGAAGGCCAGTTCGCGCTCAACGCCCTGAGCCCGGAGGCAGGCGAGCGCGCGAGCCAGCGCCTGATCACCGAGGGCTATTTCCAGGAAGCTGATCCGGAGCTGCCCCGACTCGCCGGGCAACTGGCGGCGGGCATCGCCCGCTGCGTCGCCATGGGCATTCCGCCGGTCTTCGCCTTCGTCTTCGACGAGGCCTGGGCCGTCTTCCACCGCCAGCACCAGACCATCGCCGCCTTCCTAGGCGCCTCCTATCAGGTGTTGCCGGACTTCTGGGCCTGGCACGTCGATCCCAAGGCGGGGCAGGCGGGCTGGCGGCCCCACCGGGACAAGGGGTTCCAGGCCCTGGCGCCGGACGGCACGCCACTGTCCCTCACCGTCTGGGTGCCGCTGACGGAAGCGTCGCCGCTCAACGGCTGCATGTATATGCTGCCGGCCAGCCGCGACCCGGTTTACGGCACCTCCGAGGACCGGACCTGGCAAATTGACTACCCCTCCATTCGCGCCCTGCCCGGCAAGCCGGGCGACTGGTTCTGCTGGAATCAGGCGGTGCTGCATTGGGGCGGCCAGTCCAGCCCGTTCGCCGAAGGCCCGCGCATGAGCATGGCGCTGGAGTTCCAGCGCAGCGATATCGCGCCCTACAACACCCCGCTGCTGGGCACCCTGCCGGTCCTCAGCTTCGAGAACCGGATGAAGCTGATCGCCAAGCAGATCCTGCAATACGCGCACATGTATCCCCTGCCGCAACCGATGCAGGCTCTGGCCCAGGACCTTCTGGCCTAGGCACTCTCTCGCTGGGAATTCGGGCCGCCACGCAGACAAAGAAAAACGCCCCGGACGATCTCGTCCGGGGCGTTTCCGTTTAAGGGGCGAACCCTGCCTAGTTCGGGCGGGCCATCGCGGTCATGGCGGCGGCCTTGGCGCGTTCGGCGGCCAGTTGGTCGGCGGGCAGCGGCACCAGGCCGCGGTCCTGGAGATAGCCGCCGCGGCCAGCGGAGCCTTCGGACACGAACTCCTGGACGAACTGCTCCAGGCCCGGGGTCACGCCGATGTGGGCCTTCTTGACGTAGATGTAGAGGCTGCGGGCCAGCGGATAGCTGCCGTCGGCGATGGTTTCAGCGGAAGGGGCGACGCCGTCGATGGTCTCGGCTTTCACCGTGTCCATGTTCTGCTCCAGGAAGGAGAAGCCGAACACACCCAGCGAACCCGGGGTGCGGGTCAGGGTCTGGACGATGGCGTTGTCGTTCTCGCCCGAGTCGACCCAGGCGCCGTCCTCACGCAGGGTATGGGTCAGGGTCTCGAACTTGGTCTTGTCGTCCTTGAACGCGGCGACGGCGGGGATCAGCTTGCCGCCCGGCGCCATGCCCAGTTCCAGGAAGGCGTCGCGCGTGCCCGAGGTGGGCGGCGGGCCGTAGACCTGGATGCGCTGGTTCGGCAGGCCCTTGTTGACCTCGTTCCAGGTCTTGGCCGGGTTGGCGATGAAGGTCCCGTTCGGGCCAGGAACCTCCTTGGCCAGACCTTCATACAGGTCGTTCAGCTCGAAGTTGAAGCTATTGCCCGTGCGGGCCGTGGCGATGACGATGCCGTCGAAGCCGATCTTGATCTCGACGATGTCGGTGACGCCGTTGGCGACGCAGCGGTCGAACTCGCCCTGCTTCATCGGGCGCGAGGCGTTGGCGATGTCGGGGGTCGAGGGGCCGACGCCGGCGCAGAAGGCCTGGATTCCGCCGCCGGTGCCGAGCGATTCAACGCGCGGCGCCGAACCGCCCGAAGTGCGGGCGAAATTCTCGGCCACGCGGGTGGCGAAGGGGAAGACGGTCGAGGAGCCGGCGGCCCAGATGCCCGCGCGGGCCTTCTGGTTGCCGGGGGCGGCGCCCTCGTTATTGCCGCAAGCCGCCAGAGCGATCAGAGCGGCGGCGCAAACGCCGAACTTGGCGGTGAACTTCAGGGGACGGATCATTGGCCGGACCTCTCCAGACGTCAGTTGATGACGCTTAGAGCAGCGGAATGTGACGGTCCGGCCAGACCTTTGTGACAGTCAGAGCAAACGTTTGCGCATCGCCTGGGACAGGACGTCGATCAGGGTCACGGCGACCACGACGATGATGACGATGGCCGAGACCTGATTGTAGTTGAACGCGCCCATGCTCTCGAACAGCACCTGACCGATGCCGCCCGCGCCGATCAGGCCCAGAACAGTGGCCGAACGGCTGTTCGACTCGAAACGATAGAGGGCGAACGAGGTCCACAGCGGGGCCACCTGAGGGAAGACGCCCCAGACGATCTCGTGCAGCTTGGCCGCGCCCGTGGCGCGCACGCCCTCGACCGGACCCTTGTCGATCGATTCGACCGCTTCGGAGAACAGCTTGGCCAGAACGCCCGCAGTGTTCAGCGCAATGGCCAGGACGCCGGCCAGCGGGCCCAGGCCCACGGCGACGATGAACAGCAGGCCGATCACCAGGTCGGGGATCGAACGCAGCAGGTCCATGACGCGACGCACCGGCCAGACCAGCCAGGCGGGCGAGATGTTTCGCGCGGCCATCAGGCTGAGCGGAACCGCCAGGAAGATGGCCAGGAAGGTGCCCCACAGGGCGATCTGGATGGTCTGCCACATCTGGGCGACCAGCATCTTCCAGTTCGCGAAGTCAGGATGAAGCAGGTCCTTGGCGAAGACGCCGATGTCGCTGGACCGCGTCACCAGAAGCTTCAGGTTCGGCAGGTCGACGGCCTTGAAGCTGACCAGCAGGAGAGCCGCGATGCCGCCCCACAGGACGACGTCGAAGATCCAGGCGGACAGCGGCTTGGTCGGCGCGGCGGGAATGGCCGCCGTGGTCACGGGTGCGGTCACGGCTGGACCTCGCGCTTGGCGCGCAGAGCGGCCAGTTCACGTTCGGCCGTGGCGACGCCGACCTTGTCGTTCTTGGCGCGAGCCTCGGTCAGCTTCTGATCGGCGACCATTTCGCGCACCGGATCCAGATAGCTGTCGTCGGCGGCGCGGAACATGGAATAGTTCAGGCCCAGCAGCACCTTGCGCTGACGCTCGGCCTCGGCGCCTTCGCCCTGACCATAGGTCAGGAAGAAGCTGCGGATCTTCTCCTTCAGCGCCGGGTCCAGGTCCTCGCGGATGACGATGCCCGATTCCGGGATCGGCGGAGAGTGCCAGATTTCCTCAAGCTGGGCGGCCGTTTGCGGGCTCTCGCGCTTCATGAAGATGGTGTTGACGCTGTTCGAGGTGGCCACGTCCACGACGCCGGCGGCGACGCCGAAGGCGTTGTTCTGATGGCTGGCCGACTTCACGACCTTGAAGCACTGCGACGGGACGACGCCGCGCGGATTGAACAGGAAGGTCATGGGCGCCAGCGTGCCCGAGGTCGACTGGGCGTCGCCGATGCCGAAAGTCAGCGTCTTGTCGCAGGCCAGGACCTTGTCCAGCGTGATGCCGGAGCCCTTCTTGACGATCAGGGTCGACTGGTAGCTGTCGCGGCCTTCCGGATCGACGATGCGGGCCACGACTTCGCCGTTGGCGCGGTCGATGGCTTCCAGCGCCGGCTTGGCCGAAAACCAGCCGACCTGCGACTGGTTGAAGCGCATGGCTTCGATCAGGACATTATAGTTGGAGCCGAAGCGGGGGATGACCTTGACGCCCAGCGACTTGGACATGTCGTCCAGCAGCGGCTGCCAGATCGGGCCCGACGAGGCCTGGCCCTCGGCCGACAGGATGGAGAAGGTGATCTCGGTCGGGGCGGCGCCCGACTTGGTCTCCTCGCCCTTGCCGCAGGACGTCAGTCCCACGGCCAGGGTCGCGGCGGCGGCGACGCCCAGCAGGCGGCGAGTGATGGCGGTGCGGGTCATGCCTTGGCTTCCCAGAACGCGTCCTCATACTCAGGACCGTAAATTTCAATCAGGCGCTTGGAATCGAGACCAGTCGAGGGGCCGTCATAGACCACCTTGCCCTTTTGCAGGGCGACGACGCGGTCGCAGTAGCGAATGGCGTAGTCGACCTGGTGCAGAGTGACGATCACGCCCAGACCGTCGCGCTTGTTCAGCTCGACCAACAGTTCCATGACCTTGCGGGCCGAAACCGGGTCCAGCGAGGCGACGGGTTCGTCGGCCAGAATGGCTTGTGCGCCCTGGACGATGGCGCGGGCGATGGCGCCGCGCTGCTGCTGGCCGCCCGACAGGGTGTTGGCGCGCTGGGCGGCGTATTCCGACACGCCGACGCGGTGCAGGGCCGCCATGGCGCGATCCTGGTCGGCCTTGGGCCAGACGCCGAAGACGCCACGCCAGTCCGGCAGGCGCCCCAGGGCGCCCAGCATGACGTTGGAATAGAGCGACAGACGCCCCACCAGATTGAACTGCTGGAAGATCATGCCCATACGACCGCGCGCCTTGCGCACGGCGCCGGTGATGCGGCCGTTCTGCTGAACGGTTTCGCCGAACACCTGGATCGTCCCCTTGCCGGGGTCGATCGGGTGCAGTCCGGTGATGGAGCGCAGGAGCGTGGACTTGCCCGAACCGGACGGACCGATCAGGGCGACCATCTCGCCGGCGGCCACTTCGACGGACACGCCGTCGAGCGCCTTTCTGGCTCCGTAGGTCTTTGACACATCCCGTACGGACGCGACGGCGGCGGTTGAAGGATTCATGAACCCGTAGGTGACGGTTGCAACAGGGGGGCGCCGCATGACGCGCCACGCGCGTTTCGACAAGTCTTAATGGCACGTCTGCGTCGTTTTCGTCCAGTGCGAGGGATGAAGCCTCCCGCTTCTCCGGTGGATCGAGTCATGAAATTACCGCTTTACATGACGGTCCGCCGACCCTACATCGCGCGTTCCGGCGGACCCCGTGGTCTAACCGTTAAGCGCTGCTAACGCCGGTCTGGGTTAACAATTAGCAGGGGGTTACGTGAATTGCGCACGTACCAATTTCCCCTGGACCTGGTCCGTGAGCGGTCCCCTGAACGTCCCGTCGCCCTCGTGCGGCCGCGTTCGGTTTCCGTAGCGGCGCGCTGGTTCCAGGATAATCTAAAAGCCGACGTCTTCTATGCAGTGAAGGCCAACCCTTCCCGCTGGGTCATCGAGACCCTGGTGGAACAGGGCGTCAACGCCTTCGACGTCGCGTCTCTGGCCGAGATCGAACTGGTTCGCTCGGTCAGCCCTGACGCGCGCCTGGCCTTCATGCACCCGGTCAAGAGCCGGGGCGCGATCCGTGCGGCCTACGCCGAACACGGCGTGCGCACCTTCGTGCTCGACAGCCAGGACGAGCTGCAAAAGATCCTCGACGTCACTGACAACGCCGACGATCTGAACCTAATCGTTCGCATGTCCGTCTCGGCGGACGGTGCGGCCTATTCCCTGTCGGGCAAGTTCGGCGTTACGCCGGATGCAGCCCCTGCCCTGCTGCTGGCCGTGCGCCAGGCTGTGCAGGAAGGCCTGATGGGCGTGTCGTTCCATGTCGGGTCGCAGTGCATGCGCCCCAGCGCCTATGAAGCCGCCATGACCCAGGTCGGTCGCGCCATCAAGAAGGCGGGCGTCTTCGTCGACATCGTCGATGTCGGCGGCGGCTTCCCTTCGGTCTATCCGGGCATGGTCCCGCCGGATCTGAGCGAATACGCCGACGCCATCCACCGCGGCTTCAACGAGATGCCCGTGTCCGAAACGACCGAGCTGTGGTGCGAACCCGGCCGGGCGCTGGTGGCCGAGTCGTCGTCGGTGCTGTGCCGCGTGGACCTGCGCAAGGGCGACGCTCTCTATCTCAACGACGGGTCGTACGGCTCGCTGTTCGACGCCACCCACTCGCGCTGGCCCTTCCCGACCAAGCTGGTTCGGAACGGCGAGGCCTCGTCGGACCTGAAGCCCTTCCGCTTCTACGGCCCGACCTGCGACAGCATCGACCATATGCCGGGTCCGTTCTGGCTGCCGGCGGATGTTCAGGAAGGCGACTTCATCGAGATCGGCATGCTCGGCGCCTATGGCGTGGCCATGACGACCGGCTTCAACGGCTATGGCGAGCACGACATCGCCGTGGTCGAGGACGCCCCGATGGCCTCGATGTACGGCTTGGCGCCGCGCTCCATCCCGACCGTGCGCACCACGGCCGAAGAGACCGCCCGCAAGGTCGTCCGCCTGTCGCGCCCCAAGGGCAAGGCCGGCGTCCGCAAGCGCAAGCGCTGATCGACTGAGCGAAAATCGTCTTCGGACATTGATACAAGCAGCGGCCCGTCGCTCCGTCCGGGCCGCTGCTCTTTTTTGACGACGGGCGCTCAAATCCAAGGGAAACCTCCGAAATGAACGCTCCCGTTCAGGCCAACACCAAGGCCCAGTTGCTGCAGAACGTCGTCGAACACGTCGACATCACCAGCTTCGACGCGCGCCCGATCATCGATTCCATGCGCAAGATGTCCTTCAGCTCGCGCGACACCGCCCGCGCCGCCGACATCTTCTCCATGGCCATCGAGGACAAGGAGTGCTCGCCGTGGCTGATCCTGGCCGGTTCGACCTCGGCCGGCGGCTGCATGCACGTCTACCGCGACATGGTGAAGTTCGGCATGGTCGACGCCGTGGTCGCCACCGGCGCCTCGATCGTCGACATGGATTTCTTCGAGGCCCTGGGCTTCAAGCATTATCAGGCCGCTGGCGAGGTGGACGACAACGTCCTGCGCGAAAACTACATCGACCGGATCTACGACACCTATATCGACGAGGAAGAGCTCCAGGCCTGCGACCACACCATCCTGGAGATCGCCAACCGCCTAGAGCCGCGCGGCTATTCCAGCCGCGAGTTCATCTGGGAGATGGGCAAGTGGCTGTCGGAGGGCAACGCCAAGAAGCCCGGCTCGCTGATCCAGACCGCCTATGAAGAAGGCGTGCCGATCTTCTGCCCCGCCTTCGTCGACAGCTCGGCCGGCTTCGGCCTGGTCAAGCATCAGAAGGAGCGCGCGGCCGCTGGCCTGCCCTACCTGATGCTCGACGCCATCGCCGACTTCCGCGAACTGACCGACATCAAGATCGCCGCCGGCGTCACCGGCCTGTTCATGGTCGGCGGCGGCGTGCCCAAGAACTTCGCCCAGGACACCGTGGTCTGCGCCGAAATCCTGGGCGTGGAAGCCGAGATGCACCGCTATGCGGTCCAGATCACCGTGGCCGACGTCCGCGACGGAGCCTGTTCGTCCTCGACGCTGAAAGAGGCCGCCTCCTGGGGCAAGGTCCAGACCACGCACGAACAGATG
Organism: Brevundimonas sp. 2YAF1; assembly: GCF_052114745.1. NCBI lineage: Bacteria > Pseudomonadati > Pseudomonadota > Alphaproteobacteria > Caulobacterales > Caulobacteraceae > Brevundimonas > Brevundimonas sp. 2YAF1. Next base: position 376,262 of record NZ_JBFRFI010000002.1, read on the forward strand.
GTTTTCGCCGAAGCCACGACCGTCGTGCCGCTGATCGGCTCGGACGCCTATCACCGCGGCGCCTGGAAGAACCGCGAGAAGCGCCGCTGGAACAAGCTGTTCGGCAAGTAAGAACTTCTTGTTGGGCCGCGGTCCAGCGCTTCAAGCAGCGCGAAGCGCGTCAGGCGCACAAGGCATTAAGGCCGGCGGAGCGATCCGCCGGCCTTTTCTTTTATGGAACCCTCTGCCCGTCCCTCTGCGTTGTCTCTGCAACAGGAGAAAAAGATGGCCGACCCCAAAACCGATGCCGAAGATGCCCGCGAAGCCGCCGTCATGGGCGAGAAGCCCGATCTAGGCCATACCGCCGACGCGCTGAAGACGGCCCTGGAAGGCACGGATTCGGGCTCCGACACGCGGGCGGGGTCGCTGCGCGGCGGCTCGGCCTCGGGCTCGGACATCGATCCGGATCAGGACGTCATCAACGCGGCCCTGGCGGCCGAAGGGCGGCGCGTCAAGGACGACGGCCCCCACCCGGCCGGGGGCCCCGCCGAAGCCCGCAAGTCGACCGGCCAGCCCGGCGACGACGTGGACGCCCCAACCGGTTGAACCGCCTTGCTGCCGCCGCACGGATAGGCCACGGTGTCATCAAGTTGAACAGTCTCAAGGACGTAGGCGGAATGAAGCGTAGCGTGGCAGCCGTCGCCGTGGCCTTCACGGTCGGTCTCACCGGATGCGACGGGCGCAGCGAGGCTGCGCCCGAGACCAGCTTGCCGCCCATCGCCGAGGCTCCGCCCGCCCAACCTGCCGCGAGCGTCGCGACGGCCGCCGCCGAGCCCGCCGCTGACGGCGCGCCGGTCTTCGCCGCCCTGTATCCCGGCGCCCAGGTCGATGCGCCCGCCACCGTCGCGGCCGGCCCGACCGGCCCCGGCGGTCTGATCACCTTCACGACCGACGCCGCGCCCGAGGCCGTCATCGCCTTCTATCGCCAGCGCGCCGAAGCCGCCGGCCTGGCTCCCATCATGGCCATGAACCAGGGCGAGGCTCGCGCCTACGGGGCCGGCGCCCGCACCGCCAACGGCGCCACGCTTCAGGTCGTCGCCTCGCCGGGCGAAGGCGGCCGAACCTCCGTCCAGTTGACCTGGAGCGCCGGGGCCTGATGCATCGCCGGGGGGCCTTCATCGTCGCCGCCGCCGCCCTGCTCTCGGCCTGTGCGGCGGGCACCCCCGCCGCACTCCGCCCCGAAGCGGCCCAGTCGTCCAAGGCCGCCGAGGCCAAGGGCTATCTGAACAGCCCCTTGATCCAGGCCCTGGCCGACGCGACCCCGCCGCCCCCCGCCGCCGGCTCAGCAACCGATCTGGCCGACAGGGCGCGCTCGGAGCGGTTCGAGGCGCTGGAGGACAGCGACCGCTGGCTGCTGGCCACCGCCCACGCCGAACTGCGCCCGCCGCTAGCGCTGCAGCATTTCGACTGCGCCCTGGGCGTACGACTGGGTTCGGCCTCGACGCCCCACCTGAACCGGCTAATGCAGCGGCTGTTCGACGATTCCGACGCCGCCGCCGAACTGGTCAAGGCGCGCGGCTTCCGCGCCCGCCCCATCGGCGACGACCCCGAGCGCCGCCCCTGCCAGCGCGTCAGCGAAGCGGGCCGGAAAAGCGCCTCCTACCCCTCCGGCAGTTCGACCGTTGCCACCGTCTATGGCGAGGCCTTCGCCGCCCTGGAGCCGCAGCGCGCCGCCGAGGCGCGCCGCATCGCCCATGAGATGGGCCTCAGCCGTCTGGTCTGCGGCATGCACTATCCGAGCGACGTCGCCGCCGGCGAGGTTCTGGGCAGGGCTGTGTTCGACGCCGCCGCCGCGACGCCCGGGTTCGACGGCGATCTGGCCGCCGCTCGTACTGAGCTAGCCGCCGCCCGCGCCACCGGCCTGACCAGTCCCGGCTGCGCGGCCGAGCGTCTGGCTCTGGCCACGCCCCTGCCCTGATGACGGCGCTGCTGGCGGCCTTGCTGCTGAGCGCCGCGCCAGACGCCTGGACCCTGCCTGCCGCCCGGCCCTGCTCTGCCGGCGAACTGCGCGACCTGACGGCCGACGCGGATACGCCCTATCGCCTGACCTGCGGCGCCGTGCTGGCGCCGGGCCAGACCATCCGCCGCCCCCTGCTGATCGAAGGCGCCGAGGCCTCGGGCGCCGGGCTGGACTGCAACGGCGGCGCGGTCGGACAGCCGGGCGTCGCGACCACCACCCAGACGCCCACGATCGCCGTCTGGTCGCGCCGCATCTCGGCCCAGCACTGGAGCCGCCCCACCGACGTCCGCATCGAGGACTGCACCGTCCACGGCGCGGTGCGCGTCTGGGGCATGGGGGCGGACGGCGGCTATGACGACCTGCGCGCCTCGTCGCGCACCGCCGACCATACAGCGACCACGCAGGGCGCGGCGCCCAGCCATGTGGAACTGGAGCGGGTGGCGATCGTCGGGACCGGCTCCATTCCCCTCTATGTCGGACCGGGCGTCACCCGCCTCAGCCTGACCAACTCGACGCTGACGGGCAGTAGCGTCGCCACCGCCGTCTATCTGGACGCCGAGAGCGCCGACAACCGGATCGAGAACAACACCATCGCCGTCACGACCAGGCGCGAGGCCATCGCGGTGGACGGTTCGGCTCGCAATCGGATCGTCGACAACCGGTTCTTGCTGGGCGGGCGCGGCGGAGTCTTCCTCTATCGCAACTGCGGCGAGCGCGGGGTGATCCGTCATCAGACGCCGTCGGACAATGCGATCACGGACAATGTCTTCAGCGGCGCGGCGCGCCTGCGCCCTCAACTGGTCGTCGTCGGTTCGCGCGAAGGCCGTCGCGCCTATTGCGGCGCCGATCGCGGCTATCCCTGGGGCAGCAGCGCCGACGACGGCGACCACGCCACGGGCAATGTGGTGGCGCGGAACCAGCGCCGCTGACAAGCTTGCCGTCATCCCGGGGCCGCGCAGCGGAACCCGGGGCCCAGGCGGCGGGTCTCACCCGGCCATTCCCTGACGGGAGCAAACGTCTGGGTCCCGGATCGGCCTGACGGCCGTCCGGGATGACAGAACGGGTTAGGCCGGACGCCCTGTCGCCAGCGCGCCGTACAGTTCCGGGCGACGGTCGCGGAAGAAGCCCCAGGCGGCGCGGTAGCGGTCGAGGAAGTCCAGGTCGAAGGTGTGGACCAGCACGCCCTCCTCGCCCGTCAGGCTCTCGACCAGATCGCCGCGATGGTCGGCGATGAAGGAGTGGCCGTAGAAGGTCTGGCCCGCCTCCGTCACCGTCTCATGGCCGATGCGGTTGGCGGCCACGACGGGCGTGACGTTGGACACGGCGTGGCCCTGCATGGCGCGCTGCCAGGGCGCTGCGGTGTCCAGGGTATCGTCATGCGGCTCCGAGCCGATGGCGGTCGGGTACATCAGGATGTCGGCGCCCTGCAGCGCCATGGCGCGGGCGGCCTCGGGGTACCACTGGTCCCAGCAGATGCCGACGCCGATGCGGCCGAAGCGGGTGCTCCAGACCTTGAAGCCGGTGTCGCCGGGACGGAAGTAGTACTTCTCCTGATAGCCGGGGCCATCGGGGATATGGCTCTTGCGATAGACGCCCAGGGCCTCCCCGTCGGCGTCCAGCATGACCATCGAGTTGAAATAGTGCGGCCCCTCCTTCTCAAAGATCGAGACGGGGATGACGACGCCCAGTTCCTTCGCCACCGGCTGCAGTTGCACCACGGCCGGATGCTCGCGCCACGGATAGGCGGTCGCGAACCAGTGCTCTTCCTGTGTCACGCAGAAGTAGGGGCCCTGGAACAGCTCCGACGGCAGGATGACCTGCGCGCCCTTGGCCGCCGCCTGACGGATCAGGGCGATGGTCTTGTCGATGTTGGCCTGCATGTCCTCGCCGTAGGAGGTCTGCAGGGCGGCGACCGTAACCGTGCGGGCCATTTACGCGGGCTCCTGTTGCGAGATGCAGTGGAAGGAACCGCCGCCGGTCAGGACGGCGTTCGACGGCGACAACACGATCTCGCGGTCGGTAAAGACCGTGGCCAGGGCCTCGCCCGCCAGACGGGCGGCGACATCATCGCCATAGGTCGGCACCACGATGGCGCCGTCGGCGATCAGGAAGTTCATGTGGCTGGCCGGGATGGGGCGCTCGTCGGCGTCCAGCACCAGACCCGGCGACGGAATGCGCAGCACCTTGAGCTTGCGGCCCATGGCGTCGGTCGTTTCCATCAGGGTGCGGGCGGTCTCGTCATAGACCTCGGCGTTCGGGTCCTTGCGGCCGAAGGCGATGGGGCAGGCCACCACGCCCGGCGCGACGAAGCGGGCCAGGTTGTCGACATGGCCGTCGGTGTGGTCGTTCAGCAGGCCGTCGCCCAGCCAGACCACGACCTTGGCGCCCACGGCCTCGGCGAGAGCCGCCTCGGCGGCCTCGGCGGTCCAGCCCTTGTTGCGGTTCTTGTTCAGCAGGCACTGGCGGGTGGTCAGGACCGTGCCCTCGCCGTCGTGGTCCAGGGCGCCGCCTTCCAGGATGAAGTCGTGACGCGCCACCGGCGCGCCCGAGAAGTCCGCGATCTGGTCGGCGACCTCGTCGTCGTGCGGATAGTCGTACTTGCCGCCCCAGCCGTTGAAGCTGAAGGCGTTGGCCACGGTCGAACCCTTGCTGAAGATCGGGCCCGTGTCGCGCAGCCAAATGTCGCCGAAGCGACCGGCCACGATCTCGACGCCCTCCACGCCGTCCAGACGCGCGCGGGCGCCGGCCAGCGACTCTTCATTGCCGACCATCAGCTTGACCTGCTCGCGGCCCGGACCGGCCAGGGCGCGGACCAGGGCCTCGACCTCGGTCTGAGCCTGTTCGAAGTCCTCGCCCCACAGCTCGGCATGGCTGGGCCAGCCGACCCACATCGCACGGTGCGGCGACCATTCGGCGGGGATGGGATGGGTCATGGGCGAAGTCGATCCGAATGGGAAGAAGGCTAGCCGCGCCAGATAGGCCGAGACGCCCCCCGGTTCAATGTTTGGGGGCAAGCCGCCGCACCCTGGCCTCAAGTAGCGCGAAGCGCGGTAGGCCCAACAAAAAAAGGGCGGCCCGTTTCCGGACCGCCCTTCCCTGTCGGTATCGAAGCTAGAGCTTAGAAGCTGTAGCGGATCGAAGCCATGACCGTGCGCGGAGCGCCGACGCCCGCGAACGAGCGGCTGTAGCCCAGTTGGCCCGGCGTGCCCGAAGCGCGGGTGCCCAGCGTGCTGTAGTACTGCTCGTCAAACAGGTTGATGACGTTCAGCTGCAGGTAGGTGTCCTTCAGACCCAGCGTCGAGAAGTCGAAGCGGGCGTCCAGATCGACGACGGTATAGGCGTCGACCTTCAGGTCGTTGACGTCGGTCACCCAACGCTCGCCGGTGTACTTGCCCTGGACGCCGGCCGAGAAGACGTCGTTGAACTTGTACGACGCGCGCAGCGAGAACATTTGTTCCGGCGTTTCGACCTGCTTCTTGCCCTTGGTGGGCAGGCGGGCGCCGGCCTTGTCATAGACGTAGTCGTCCTGCAGTTCGCTGTTGAGCAGCGAAACCGTGCCGTACAGGTTCAGCTTCTCGATCGGCTGCCAGCCCAGCGAAGCCTCGAAACCGACGCTCTTCACCGAACCCACGTTGCGATCGACGAACTGATCGAGATCGGGGTCGAAGGTGCTGACGATGCGGTTGTCGAACTGGTTCTGGAACACCGAGGCCTGAGCCACGATGGTCGAGGAGCTGAAGCGGTAGCCCAGGTCGATGTTCTTCGAGGTTTCCGGCATCACGGTCGGGTTGCCGAGCGAGCCGTCCGCCAGGCGGGTGGTGCTGTAGAGGCTGTCCGTGCGGGGAGCCGACAGGGATTCGCTGTAGCTGCCGAAGACCGACTGGCCTTCACCGAAGCGATAGGTGGCGCCGATGTTGGGCAGGATGTCGTCGAACTTCACCGTGCGCTGGAACGGCTTGATGTACGGGGTCGCGCCCTTCGAAGCGAAGGTCACGTTGCCGTTGGCCAGGGTCGCGTTCGGCGCCTCAGTGGTGCAGAGCACGTTCGACGAGGCGTTCTGCGTGTAGCAGTTCTGGTTCAGTTCACGCTCGAAGAAGGGCGCGCGAACACCCAGATTGACCGTCAGGGCTTCATGCAGGAAGCGGCCGCGGTATTCCGCCGAGAACTGGTTCAGCTGGGCGATCGACTTGCGGTCGCGCGCCTGCAGGGCATAACCGTCCAGGTTGACGACGCGGTTGCCTTCCTTGTTGCGACCGCCGAAATCATCAACGAAGTGCGGGTTGGTCGGATCCGAGAAGTCGATGAAGCCGTAGTTGCCGGTCTGACGGTGACGACCCCAGTCCAACGCATAGGCGGCGCGCAGGCGGTGGTTGTCGTTCAGCTCCCAGATCAGCGAGCTGTTCAGGCCGTAGCGGTGCGTATTGGTCACCGACGGCGTGTGCACGCGAACCTTGTCCAGGGTGTCGCCGTCGCCGTTCAGGTCGACGCCGCCCGTGGTCTTGGTGCCGCGCAGCAGCGGATCGGTTTCCGACAGGACCACCTGGCCCGTGCCGCCGTTGGCCAGGGTGTACTGGAACGACGGGTCAACGGTCAGGGTCAGGCCGTCACGCAGGGTGAAGCGCGAGTTGCCGCGGATGTTGCCCGTGTTCGACGGGTTGATGCGCAGACCCCAGTAGTTGGCGGCGTTGGAGTCGTTGTCGGCCGTGCCCTTGCGGAACGTCGGCGCGGTGTAGGTGCGGTCGAAATCGACGCCCCAGCCGAACGGGTTGGTCGGATCGCTGACCTGAGGGCCGCAGGCGATCTTCTGGGCGACGTCGCAGAAGCCGGTGGCGGTGCCCAGGTTCGGGCCGTTGTAGTTGTTGTTCTTGTTGACGTTGTAGTGACCCGACAGGGCCACGAAGTCGCCGTTGTCGCCCAGCGGCTGCCAGATGCGGCCGTTGTACTGGGTCTTCTCGAGGGTGCCGATGCCCTTGAACTTGTCGTAGTCCTGAGCCGAGACGGCGAACCAGGCCGAGGTGCCCCAGGGGCCGATCTCGCCGGTGTCGACCAGGCCCATGATGCGGCGATAGTTGAAGTCGCCCAGCGAACCTTGAACCCAGCCGCCGAAGTCCTTCGCCGGACGGCGCGTGACATAGTTGATGGTGCCGCCGGTGGCCGAGGCCGTCGGGCTGTCGACGTCGGTTGAACCGGTGTTGACCGAGGCGCGCTCGATCAGTTCCGGGTCCATCTGCTGGTTGGTGTAGGTGGCGTAGTTGCCGGTGTCGTTCAGCGGAATGCCGTCAAAGGTCAGCGAGACGCGGTTGCCATCGAAGCCGCGCAGACGGATGTTGCCGCCCGACGAACCGTAGGGATCGGCGTTGGTGAAGCTGAGGCCCGGCGTCAGGTTCAGGGTCTGCAGGATCGTTTGACCCGCGGCCTGAGTGGCGATGAATTCTTGGTTGACCGTGTTGCGGGTCTTAGCGACCGTTTCGGCGACAGCCAGACCTTCGAGATTGCGCGGGCCGCGCTGGCCGGTGACGACGACGTCGCTGACTTCGGTGGCCTCGGTGCCGGTCGACTGGGCCGAAGCGGCGCCGGCCATAATAAGGCCGCTCATCAGGGCGGTGGTGGCCCAGAACAGCTGTTTGCGGTTAGTCATCTGTCGTATCCCCAGTGATGAAGGCGTAGCGCCATGCGCGGCAGGCCGTGGCGCCTGTCGAGATGGGCTGGGGCTTAAGGCCGCTGCGGGAAGTTTGGACGACAGTCGTGTGACAGTGATATGACAGGGCTCTGGGGTGGCCATAACGCCACACCCCTGTGGACGATTCTCGTCACCCGTCGGGGCGGCCGGTCAGTCGGCGCGCAGGGCGAAGGCGTCGGCGATCAGGCCTGCGGTCGACCGCATGGCGCGCGGTTCGTGATAATTGCCGTTGATCTGGCTGCGGGCGATCACATGCGCCCGGAAGGCCGTGAACAGCGTGGGATCGGCGGCGACCGGCGCGCCCCAGAAGCCGTCCAGCGGCTGCTGGTCGGTCAGTCCCTCGAAATCGAAGAAGGCGTCGCCCAGCACCTTGACCGGGGTGCGGAACCCCAGGGCCGACAGGGCGGCGCTGGAATTGTTGACCACCATGCCCTGCGAGGCGCGGCACAGCTGAGCCAGATTGCCGCCGTCGATGAAATCGACTCGATCGGCCAGACCGCGCTCCACCGCCAGACAGCGGGTCATATGCTCCAGATCCGACAGACCCGGATCCAGCGGATGGTTCTTGACCACCAGTCGGCAATCCTTGGGCGCATGGCGGGCGAAACTGCCCATGACCTCGGCCAGGAAGGCGGTGTTGTCGGCGTAGGAGGAATAGCGCAGCAGTTGCGCGTCGCCCTCCCGCTGCAGGCAGGCGATGAAGAACGGCCCGCGCGCCCGAATCGCATCGGCGTCGCAGGACTGTTTGGGACGCGTCGCCAAGCCGAAATAGCGGCGGATGTGGCCGAAGAACTGCCGCCACGGCGAGACCGTATAAGGATGGCGATAGCGGGGGAAGGCCGCCCACCCCAGCGGTTGGACCGCGTGATAGAAGCTGATGTTGAAGACATGGTGCGGCAGGATCTTGCCGACAGGACGGGTCACCGGCAACTCGGGCCCCGGCACGGCGTAGTCGGCGGCGTTGCGGGGCAGGCCGCTGGAACCATTGACGCCGTTTCTCTCCAGCGTGATCCAGTCGGGACGGAAATAGCCGTTCTCGAGCACCCAGACGCGGGCGTTCAGGGATTCGGCCTGGGCCAGGACACCCTGATTATAGGGACCGCCCTCGCCGAAAACGACGATGTCGGTGAACTCGGCCGCCAGTTCCCTCACCCGGGCCGGCCAGCGCCGCACGTCCTCGCGGAACACGACACCGCCGCCGCGTCGCCAGGTCACCAGGTCGCCTGCGTTGAAGATCATACGCAAGGCCTCGCCGCCGCGCGCGGCGACGGCTTGGGCCAGCAGCCGCCCGAACCCGCCGAAGGGGGCCGTGACGATCAAAAACCGGCGACCGCACAAATCCGCCTGCACGAGCGGTATTGCGTTCGGTTGATCAGGATTAAATGGCGCGAGCAACCGCTGAGTATCTTTCCAAGGAACAGTCCCTTCCTAGTGCCAAGCCCCCTCCGATGACAAGGCGGGTGCAGGTCTAAGGATGCGGTTCGGCTTCGCGGCAAAGAGAAGGCCGCCGGCTCTGGGCGAGTCCGGCGGCCGGGTCTTTTGACATCTCGGGACGCCAGGCTCCGGAGCGTGACCCTGCGGTCGCTCCGGAGCCCAGGGCCTTAGAAGTTGATGTCGACGGTGGCGCGACGGTTGAGCGGTTCGCGCACGCCGTCGGCCGTCGGCTTGGCCAGGCCGGTTTCACCCTTGCCGTCGAGGGCGATGACGCCGCCGTTGACGCCTTGAGCGACCAGGGCGTCCGCGACGGTGCGCGAACGACGGTTGGACAGGCCGAGGTTATAGGCGGCCGAACCCGAGGTGTCGGTGTAGCCGACGATCAGGACGCGGGTCGGAGCGCCCGACTTGGCGTAGTTGGCGGCTTGCGTCACCACCGAGCGGGCTTCCGCCGTCAGGTCCGAGCGATCCCAGTCGAAGTAGACCACGAACTGACGCGCAGCCGGCTTGGCCGGAGGCGGCGGAGGTGGCGGCGGCGGCGGCGGCGGGGGGGGAGGCGGCGGCGGAGGCGGCGGAGGCGGCGGCGGCGGCGGGGCCGGCTCGGCGCCGAAGGCGTAGCGCAGGCCCAGGGTCACGGTGTGCGACTGATAGTTGTCGCCCGACCATTCGCCCAAGGCTGGACCGCTGCTCGTCCTCGAGTCGAACGACATGTCACTGTTAAGATAGCGATAGGTCAGATCGATGTTGGCCCGGTCGCCGACGGCCCAGGCCACCCCGGCGATCGCCTGGGCCGCGAACTTGGTCGAACTGTCTTTAGCCGTGAAGCCCACCGCCGGCGTCGCGCGCAGACGGCCGTCGGCGCGAGTCTTGACGTAGTTGGCGCCGATGCCGACCCCCACGAACGGACGCAGACGCCAATCGGGCGAGCCGATGTCGTAGATGACGTTGGCCATCAAGGTGGTGGACTCGATATCGCCGTGAGGCGAAAAGCAAGGCCCGGTCGCCGGCGTGGAGTTGCACAGACCCTGCGTGCCCGAGACCGCCCGCACCTTGCCGATATCGCCCGAGCGGTAGCCGCCCTCGAGTTCAGCGCGCCAGTTCGGATTGAAGCGGTAGCCGAGGCGGGCGAACGCGGCCCAGCCGGGGTTCACCTCCCATTTCCACTCCTCATTCGTCGTGGACGACTTCAGGTCGAATTTGTCTTTGAAATGATAGCCGGCGTCGACCGCGCCGTACCAGCCATCCGGTTCGGCCGACGCCGCGCCAGCTGCGAACAGCCCCGCGGCGGCGACACTGGCGAGAAGTTTGAGCTTCATGGTGTCCTCACAGTCAAGTTGATCTGAATGCCGACGCACGGGCGAAGGCGATCGAAGGCCGAACGACACGGGATCGCTCAGGTTCCGCCGCTTTTCGAAGGATTGCGGCGGAGTGTGGCGCCATTCCAACACAAATGGTCATTTTGCCCCTCATTCCTGCCTGCTAGGACAGTCTTGAAACAAGACGGAGACGCAGGATGAGCATCAGGTTCGACGGTCAGGTGGCGATCGTGACGGGCGCGGGCGGCGGTCTGGGTCGCTCTCACGCCCTGGCCCTGGCGGCGCGAGGCGCCAAGGTCGTGGTCAATGATCTGGGGTCAGCCCGCGACGGTTCCGGCGGGTCGGCCACGGCGGCCGAGGCCGTGGTGGCCGAAATCACAGCGGCGGGCGGCGAAGCCATAGCTAATGTGGCCTCGGTCACGGACGCCGCAGCGGTCGAATCCATGGCGGCCGAGGTCATGGCGCGCTGGGGCCGGATCGACATTCTGGTCAACAACGCCGGCATCCTGCGAGACAAGAGTTTCGCCAAGATGGACCTGGCCGATTTCAGCCTGGTCATGGACGTTCACCTGATGGGCGCGGTCCACTGCACCAAGGCGGTGTGGGAGATCATGCGGGCTCAGAACTATGGCCGCATCGTCATGACCACCTCGTCGTCGGGTCTGTTCGGCAATTTCGGCCAGGCCAACTATGGCGCGGCCAAGATGGCCCTGGTCGGCCTGATGCAGACCCTGGCGATCGAGGGGGCCAAGAACGACATTCGCGTCAACGCCCTGGCCCCGACCGCCCACACCCGCATGACCGAGGACCTCCAGGGCCTGCCGCTTGAGGCCCTGGGGCCGGAGCTGGTGACGCCGGGCCTGCTGCACCTGGTCAGCCGCGACGCCCCGACCCGCGCCATCCTGGCCGCCGGCGCCGGAGGTTTCGAACGCGCCTTTGTCACCCTGACCCAAGGCGACTTCGCTATCGGCCCCGACGCCCCGGAACAGGTCGCCGCCCGCTTCGACGCCATCTCGGACCGCACCAACGAGATCGTGCCGGACATGGGCGCAGCGCAAGGCATGATCGAACTGACCAAGGCCCAGAAGCATCATGGTTCTTAAGGGGCCCGCAGCGCTTCGCGCTGCTTGAGGGCATTTGAGGAGCCTACCGCGCTTCGCGCTACTTGAGGCCGCTCCGCCCCATGCCGAAAAGGCGCCTTGCGTTGACGTGACGTGAGGCGCCTATCCTCTCCCCGTTAGGCAGGAAACGCGCTCACGCAGCGCGCGCCCGCGTCGCGAGCGATAGCGCACCTTCACGCGCTCAAGCAGCGAGGTGCCGCGCGCCGAGCGATAGCGCACAAAACAGAGAGAACTTCTCTATGCGTGAAGCCGTCATCGTCTCCACCGCCCGCACCCCGATCGGCCGGGCCTATCGCGGTGCCTTCAACGACACCCAGGCGCAAGCCCTCGGCGCCCACGCGGTGCGCCATGCGGTGGCGCGCGCTGGCGTCGATCCGGCCGAGATCGAAGACGTCATCATGGGCGCGGCCCTGCAGCAGGGCTCGACCGGCACGAACGTGGCGCGCCAGGTGGCCCTGGCCGCCGGCCTCCCCTCTTCCGTGCCCGGCATGAGCCTGGATCGCCAGTGCGCCTCGGGCCTGATGGGCATCGCCACGGCGGCCAAGCAGGTGATCTTCGACCAGCAGAAGATGGCGGTCGGCGGCGGTCTGGAGAGCATCTCCCTGGTCCAGAACCAGCACATGAACCTCTACCGGATGAAGGACGAGGCGCTGCTGAAGCTGTCGCCCCACATCTATATGTCGATGCTGGAGACCGCCGAGGTCGTCAGCCGCCGCTATGGCATCAGCCGCGACGCCCAGGACGAGTACGCCCTGCAGTCGCAGCAGCGCACCGCCGAGGCGCAAGCCGCCGGTCGGTTCGACGCCGAGATCGTGCCGATGACCACCTCCATGCTGGTGATGGACAAGGCGACCGGGCAGACCTCCTCCAAGGAAGTCACCCTGGCCAAGGACGAAGGCAACCGCCCCGACACCACCCTGGAAGGGCTGAAGGCGCTGAAACCCGTCTTCGGCGGCGGCGAGGAGATTCAGCAGGGCGAGTTCATCACCGCCGGCAACGCGTCCCAGTTGTCGGACGGCGCCGCGGCCTGCGTCGTCATGGAAGCGGGCGAAGCGGTGAAGCGCAACCTGCAGCCGCTCGGCGCCTATCGCGGCATGGCGGTGGCGGGCTGCGAGCCGGACGAGATGGGCATCGGCCCCGTCTTCGCCGTGCCCAAGCTGCTGAAGCGCCACGGCCTGACCGTGGACGACATCGGCATCTGGGAGCTGAACGAGGCCTTCGCCGTCCAGGTGCTCTATTGCCGTGACACCCTGGGCATCCCCAACGACCGGCTGAACGTCTCGGGCGGCGCCGTCTCCATCGGCCACCCCTACGGCATGTCGGGCGCGCGGATGACCGGCCACGTCCTGATCGAGGGCAGGCGTCGCGGGGCCAAATACGGCGTCGTCACCATGTGCATCGGCGGCGGCATGGGCGCGGCGGGTCTGTTCGAAATTTACTGAGCCGGCCAGCCGCCTCCATCATCCGTGGGGGGGACGCGCTTCAGTGGGCGTGCGCGTCCGCAGGCGCCGTCGACAGCAGTGCCTTCACATAGCTGTCGCGCCAGATGGACACGTCCGAGTCGCGCACCACCTGCATCAGCGCCTTCCATTTGCGGATGCGTTCGTCCAGCGGCATGGTCAGGGCCTTCTTGATCGCCTCCGACAGTTCCTCGCGGCTGAAGGGATTGACCAGCAGAGCCTCGCCCATCTGTTCGGCGGCGCCAGCGAAGCGCGACAGGATCAGCACGCCGGGGTCTTCCGGATTCTGGGCCGCGACATATTCCTTGGCCACCAGGTTCATGCCGTCGCGCAGCGGCGTGACCAGACCGACCCTGGCGGCACGATAGATGCCCGCTAGCTGATCCCGGCGGAAGGTGCGGTTCAGGTAGCGGATCGGCTGCCAGTCCATGTCGGCATAGGCGCCGTTGATGCGCCCGGCCAGGGCGTCAAGTCGCGCCCGGATGTCCTGATAGGTGTCCACGTCGTCGCGCGAGATCGGCGTCACCTGCAACAGGAAGACCTCGCTGCGCAGGGCCGGGTTGTCCTCAAGGAACTGCTCATAGCCCAGCATCCGCTGCTCCAGCCCTTTGGAGTAGTCGAGCCGGTCGACCCCGACGATCATGGACCGGAAGGCCGCCGAGGCCGCCATCCGGTCGTAGGTCTTGCGTCCCAGCACCGAACCGCGAGCACTCAGGAAACCTTCCACGTCGATGCCGATGGGGAAGACCCCGCCCTGCACGCGGCGCCCGAAGGCCTCGATCACGTGGTCGGGCGAGACCCGGCCCCGCGCCTCGACCTCGACGTAGCGTTCGAACAGGCCGAGCCATTCATGGGTTTGGAAGCCGATCAGGTCGAAATAGAACATCGACTCCACCAGCCGCCGATGATGCGGCAAGGTGACCAGCAGCTGACGCGCCGGCCAGGGCGTGTGCAGGAAGAAGCCGATCCGGTTCTTCACCCCCAGGCGGCGCAGGTCCCGCGCCATGGGGATCATGTGATAGTCGTGGATCCAGATAATGTCCTCGGGCTGGATCAGCGGCCGCAGCACCTCGGCGAAGCGGCGATTGGTGCGCTCATAGCCCTCGCCGAACGACCGCTCATAGGCGGTCAGGTCCACCCGGTGATGGAACAGCGGCCACAGGGTCTTGTTGGCGTAGCCGTTGTAATATTCGTCGACGTCCTGCGGCTCCAGATCCACCGTGGCGACGGTGACGCCCGCCCTATCCTCGAAGTTCAGTTCGCCGGTGAACTGCTCGACCGTTTCGCCGGACCAGCCGAACCACAGGCCGTCGTATTTGCGCAGCGCCGCCGACAGGGCCATGGCCAGTCCGCCCGCCGATCCGGCGGCCGGGTCGCGCGGCGCCGAAACGCGGTTGGAAACGACGATCAGCCGGCTCATCGCGCGTCCTGCCAAGAACGACTGAGCAGCACGGCGCAGTTGATGATGCCGACCAGGGAGTAGGTCTGCGGGTAGTTGCCCCACAGTTCGCCGTCCTGAATGGCGATGTCCTCGCTGAGCAGGCCGGCATGGGTTCGGCGGCTGAGCATCTCGTCGAAGATGGCCCTCGCCTCTTCCGTCCGCCCATTCAGATGCAGGGCCTCGATAAACCAGAAGGTGCAGAAGTTGAACGCCGTCTCCGGCTCGCCGAAGTCGTCGGGATGGATATAGCGGAACAGATAGCCGCCCTTCTTGAGGTCGCGCTCGATGGCCTCGAAGGTCTTCACCTGACGCGGGTCGCGGGCGTCGAGGAAGCCCAGATCGGTCATCTGCAGCAGGGAGGCGTCCAGTTCGGTTCCGCCGAAGCTGGCGGCGAACCGGCCTTCGTCAGGCAGGTAGGCCTCGGCCTCGATCCGGGCCCGGATCAGCCGCGCCCGCTCGTCCCAGATTTCCGCCCGTTCCGGCAACCCCAGATGTCGCGCCGCCTTGGCCAGGCGGTCGCAGGCGGCCCAGCACATGACCGAGGAATAGGTGTGCACCCGGGCGATGGTGCGGAACTCCCACAGGCCGGCGTCGGTCTGGTCATGCATGGAGAAGGCGCGGTCGCCGACCTTTTCAAGGGCGTGAAAATCCTCGATCGAGCCGGGCCGCAGCAGGCGTTCGTCGAAGAAGGCCTGGACCAGGGGCAGGACGATCTGGCCATAGACGTCGTGCTGCAGATGCTCGTGCGCCTGGTTCCCGACGCGCACCGGCTTCATGCCGCGATAGCCCTCGACGCTGTCGACGATGCGTTCGCCGATACCCGCCTCCAGCCCCACGCCATAGACGGGCTGCACATGCCCCCCCTTGGACGCGTCCACCAGATTACGCAGATAGCCGAGGTAGTTCTCGAGAATGTCGACCGCGCCCAGCCGGTTCAGCGCCCGCACCGTGTAATAAGCGTCGCGCATCCAACAGAAGCGATAGTCCCAGTTACGCCCGCTCTCGGGAAATTCCGGCACCGAGGTCGTCATGGCGGCGACAATGGCGCCGGTCTCTTCATAGACGCACAGCTTCAGGGTGATGGCGGCGCGGATCACCGCCTCCTGCCAGTCCAGCGGCACATAGAGGGTCCGCGCCCACAGTTTCCAATTTAGGATGGTCAGGTCGAGGGCGGCGATGACGCCGGCCGTGACCGACTGATCATAGCCTTCGTCCGGGCCGAGGAAGAAGGCCATCTCGCTTTCCAGCCGGAAGGTCCGTTCGTCCAGCACGTGGGTGACGGGGCAGTTGGTGGTCAGCCTCAAGGTCACGTCGGTGCAGAGGTAGCGGATATGGTTGGAGCCCGACGTGCGCTCGGCCCGGCGCGCGCCCCAGTCGGCCGAGGGCCGCAGCCGGATCGTGATGCGCGGCGCGCCCGACAACGGCCGCACCACCCGCGCGAACGCGATCGGCCGATAGATGCGCGAGTGCTTCAGATGACGCGGAGCGAAGTCGATGATCTCGACCGAGGCCCCGCGCTCGTCGGTCATCACGGTGCGCAGCACGGCCGTGTTGCGGACATAGGCCTGCTCGACGAACTTCACACCCTCCAGTTCGATGGACCAAAATCCGTGCTGGGGATCGTTCCCGTCCATGAGGGCCGAGAACACCGGATCGCCGTCGACGCGCGGTGCGCAAGCCCAGACAAAGCGAGCCCGTCGGTCGACCAGGGCGCTGACCGAGCAGTTGCCGATGGGGGCGAGGTCGAGGTTAGGACGGCTCATGCAGGGACCTCCGCTATCCCGTCCAGCCAGTCCAGCACGGCGTTCACGCCCTCCAGCCGATAGCGCGCCGCCGTCGCCCGCTCGGGGCCGACCAGAACGCCGAAACCGCCCAGCCTCTCGGCCGCCTCGAACCCGTGCTCGTCGGTCAGGTCGTCGCCCACCATGACCGGCACGCCGCCCTGAAAGGGCGCCTCGGCCATGAAGGCGGAAAGCGCCGCGCCCTTGTCCGCGCCCGGCGTCTTGAGCTCCAGCACCATGGCGCCGGGTTGCAGGGCCAAGCCGGTCTCCTCGGCCAGGGACGCCGCCAGGATGAGCGCCTCCCCGGACACGTCCGGCGCCTGGCGATAATGCAGACCCGCCGACAATTCCTTATCCTCGACCAGCACGCCGGGCCGGGCGGCGGCGAAGGCGTCGAAGGCGGCGACGGCGCGGCGCACCGCGGGATCGGGCGTGCGCTGGACCAGGGAGCCGTCCTCGCGGCGGCGTTGCAGCCCGTGAACGCCGGAAGCCGCCCGCGCGGCGCCGTCGCTGATCCGGTCGATCTCGCGCAGCGTCCGGCCGCTGACGATGGCGACCCGCCCCTGCAAACGTTCGGTCAGCCGCGTCAGCACGTCCGTCCGCCGGACGTCCGGCCCCACCGCATCCGGCGTCGGGGCCAGCGGCGCCAGGACGCCGTCCAGATCCAGAAACAGGGCGGCTTTGCGAAGGGCCACGGGCGGCTTGGGCAAGCGTGGGGCGATGGCCCCGGATGCTGACGGCATAAGGTCCGAACTCGTGTTCTGCGGAGGTTGAGACTGCTGAGAACGCATGGAGTCCGGGAAGGTTGTCCCTCAAGCGACAATTCCGCGGCCGCATCGCCATTGTGCGAACAATCCAGATGGGGCAATTCGCGAGGCGCCATGAAGAACCGCGGCAGCGGTCCGGCGTTCAGGAGCCGATGCCCATGACCGATTCAGTTCACTCGTCGCCCGAGCAGATCGCCGCGATGACGGACCGGGCGCGCGAGGTGGTCCGCCTGAACATCCAGGCGCTGGACGCGCTGGAGCGGTCGATCGACGTCTCGATCGCACGCGCCTGCGACATCATCCTGTCGCGGCCGGGCTATCTGGTCGTGACCGGCATGGGCAAGTCGGGCCATATCGGCGGCAAGATCGCCGCGACCCTGGCCTCGACCGGCACCAATTCCTTCTTCGTCCACCCCGCCGAGATGAGCCACGGCGACCTGGGCATGCTGCGTCCGGACACCACCCTGCTGGCCATCTCCAACTCGGGCGAGAGCCGCGAACTGCGCGATCCCCTGATCTACTGCCAGCGCAACGACATTCCGGTCATCGGCATCACCCAGAGGGCGGGCAGCTTCCTCGGCCGTCACTCCGCCGTCTGCCTGACCATGCCCCACGTGGCCGAGGCCTGCCCCAACGGCCTGGCGCCGACCACCTCGACCCTGATGACCCTGGCCATGGGCGACGCCCTGGCCATGGTGCTGATGGACCGCCGCGGCTTCACCCGCGAGGATTTCGGCCTGCATCACCCCGGCGGCGCCCTGGGCATGAGCCTGCAGAGCGTCCGCGAATGGATGGGCGACAACGCCGCCACCCCGGCCGGCGTGCCGCTGGACGCCAGCTTCAGCGCCGTGGTCTCCGCCATCAGCGCGGGTCGCAAGGGCGCGGTCGCGGTCCTGCATTCCGACGGGACCCTGGCGGGCATGATCACCGACGGCGACATCCGCCGCGCCTTCGCCAGCGACATCTCGGTCATCCGCGCCGAAGACATCATGAGCCGCGCGCCGATCACCGTCGATCCCGACGCCCGGATGAGCGATGTGGTCGATCTGCTGAGCGCCAACAAGATCGCCAATCTGTTCGTCGTCGATGACCAGAGGCCGGTCGCCATCATTCACGTCGCCGAACTGATGCAGGCCGGCTACGTTTCCTGATGAGCCAGGACATCCTCTTCGACGCCAGCCGCCTGCTGAGCCGCACCGATCGGAGCGCCCCGACCGGCGTTGATCGCGTTTGCCTGGCCTACGCCGAATGGCTGGTCGACCATCCCGACTATCGAATGGTGCCGGTCCGGTCGCGTCACGACCAACTGGCTATGGTGGACGACGCCTGGTTCCGCGACTGCATCCTCGACCTGCGTCGTCGATGGTCCGGCGCGGCGACCAGCCGCGCGTTGAACGACGCCGAGCGCCGCCTGTTCGCCGCGCTGCAGGCCGACAAGCCGACCGCTTCGGTCATGAGCGAAGCGCCCGAGCCCGGCCAATCGAAGCGCAAGAAGGCGCGCGCCTGGAAGCAGTATTTCCGGGCCAAACGGGTCGCCGCCGCACCGCCCGCCCGCCTTTATTTCAACGTCGGGCACACCAGCCTGAACACGCCGGACATCCTTACCGGCCTGAGAGCCCAGGGGATTGATCGCGTCGTGATGCTGCACGACCTGATCCCCATCACCCATCCCGAGTTCTGCCGACCGGGCGACGGCGCCAAACATCGCCGCCGGGTGATCACGGCGCTGCGCCACGCCTCACGGATCGTGGTCAACTCGCACTATACGGCCCATGAACTGCTGGCCTTCGCCGAGCGCGAGAGGCTGCCGGCCCCGCCCGTCGACGTCGCCCACCTGGGCCTGGAGCCGATCTTCCTCAAGGCCGAGCCCAGCCCCTCGCGCCGTCCCTATTTCGTCCATGTCGGCACCATAGAGGCGCGCAAGAACCTCGCCTTCCTGCTGACAATCTGGCGCCGGCTGCAGGAACGGATGGGCGACCAGGCCCCGCGTCTGGTCCTGATCGGCCGTTACGGCTGGGAGAACGAGGCCGTGCTCGACCACCTGCAGCGCTCGCCCAATCTTCAGGGTCTGGTGCATCAGGCCGAGAACCTGCCCGACACGGCGCTGGCCGATCTGATGCAGGGCGCCCAGGCCGTCCTGGCGCCCTCCTCCGTCGAGGGGTTCGACCTGCCGGCGGTCGAGGCCTGCGCCCTCGGCGTCCCCCTGATCGCTTCCGACATTCCCGCGCACCGCGAACTGGTGCCGCAGGCGACGTTGATCGATCCACTGGATGGCCTGGGCTGGCTGACGGCCCTCGAGGCCGCGACCCGGCGACGCCCGGCGGTGACAGCCTATTCGCCGCCGACCTGGCCCCGACATTTCGCCACGGTCGAGGCGCGGCTGGGCCTCGACCGCAACGTCGACGCCCGCCTCGTCGGCTCGGCATGAGGCCGTGTCGGGGATCGGCGCCCATGCCTCTGGTCCGACGCGGCAAAGCCAAGTAATCACGGTCATGAACCGCCAGATCCCCGGAGCCGCCATGAAGCGATCCCTTCTGCCCCTGATCGCCCTCGCCCTTGTGGGCGGCTGCTCGACCCTGCCCGGAGACGGTCCGTCGGGCCGCGCCGTCGTCGACGGGGCCGCCGGCGCCCAACAGGCCGGCAACTACGCCATGGTCGATCTGGACTACGCCGTCGGCGAAACGATCAAGGCCATCGCCCCCCGCTTCGGCGGCAGTCTGGCTGCGGGCGGCGCCGACGCGCCGGTGGACGTGCTCGGCATCGGCGACACTCTGGCGGTGTCGATCTACGAACCCAGCGGCGCCCTGTTCGGCACCCGCAACATGTCGCGCGACATCCAGACTGGCAGCCAGGCCCTGCCGCCGCTGGTGGTCGACCGCACCGGCGCCGTCAACGTTCCCTTCGCCGGTCGGGTCCATGTCGACGGCCTGACCGGCCCGGAAGCGGCCGACGCCATCAAGCGCGCCCTGCGCGGCAAGGTCGGCGATCCTCAGGTCATCGCCGCCATCACGCAGAACCCCTCGAACGCGATCACGGTGCTGGGCGATGTCCGCAGCCCCGGCCGCGCCGCCCTGTCGGTCAACACCGACCGGATTCTGGACGTCATCGCCGCCGCCGGCGGCCCGAGCCGTCCGGCTGAAGACCTGATCGTCAACGTGCGTCGCGGCGACCAGACCTATTCGGCGCCCCTGACCCTGGTCGCCACCACGTTCGGCGAGAACGTGCGTCTGCGTCGCGGCGACCAGGTCAGCCTGACCTACAAGCCGCGTCGCTTCACCGCCTTCGGCGCCGTCGGCGCCGTCAGCGAGCAGGATCTGGGACAGGGAAGCCTCAGCCTGACGGCCGCGCTGGCGCGCCTGCGCGGGCTGGACACCCAGTCGGCCAACCCCCGCTCGGTCATGGTGTTCCGCTTCGAACGGCCCGAGGTCGCCCAGGCCCTGGGCCTGACCCAGGCCGCCACGCCCCGCGGCGTGCCCGTGGTCTATCGGCTGAACCTGGCCGAGGGTCAGGGCTTCTTCATCGGCAATAATTTCATGATCCAGCCGGAGGACGTGGTCTATGCGCCGCGTTCGGATTCGGCCGAGGCGCGCAAATTCTTCGAGTTCGTGCAGTCGATCACCCGCGTGATCTACGACGTCTCGGTCACGAGCGCGCTGAACGTCAACTAGGGCGATGTTCGGTCGCCTCGGACGCCGCCGTTTCGAAACCCCGTCCTCGGGGCTGAAGGGTGATCGGCCCGAGGTGCCGACGTCGACCGACGACCTGCTGTCCCTGCTGCAGGTGATCGAGACGGCGGCCGGCGAGGTCTATGGACGCCATGGCCTGCCACAGCAGCGGGGACACTACCGGCGCCCCACCGACGGCGACGTCTGGGAGCCCCTGGGCGACGCCCTGTCCCCCGCCGAGAAATGGGCGCTGGTCGACAGTTCGCCCGAGGGCGGTCGCTGGCGCTACGCCGCCTATGAGGCCCTGGGGGCGGGCTCGGACGTCCCTGCGGTCCGCCGGGCCTCGGCCCTTCTGGCCGCCTGTCAGGGCCTGCGTCAGCGCCTCGCGGATCGCGCGACCATCTCGGCTCAGGATCTGGCGGACTCCATCCGCCTGGGCGAGGCCTGGTCCCGCCTCGCCACGGACACCTCGATCCCGAAATTCCTGCCGCCGGACGAGGCGGGCTGACCTCAGCCCTGCCCGACGGCCCCCGCGAGGAGTTCCAACGACCGCACCCGTGCGGCGGGATCCCAGATCTGGCTGGTGACCATCAGTTCGTCGGCCCCGGTCTGGGCGACGAAGGCCTCCATCCGGGCGCGAACGGTCTCGGGCGATCCAACCGCCGAACAGGCCAGGGCCGCGTCGATCATGCCCCGCGCGGCGCCGTCCAGCCGCTCGTAATAGCCCTCGACCGGCGCCGGCAGCTTGCCGGGACGCCCGGTCCTCAGGTTGACGAAGGCCTGCTGGACCGAGGTGAACAACAGGCGCGCGGCCGCATCCGTCTCGGCGGCGAAGACATTGTAGCCCAGCATGGCATAGGGCTCAGCCAGGTGTTCGGACGGTCGGAAGGTCTGACGATAGACGTCCAGCGCCCGCATCATGTCGCCGGGCGCGAAATGGCTGGCGAAGGCGTAGGGCAGGCCCAGATGCGCCGCCAGCTGCGCCCCGTAGGTCGAGGAACCCAGGATCCAGATCGGCACGTCCTGACCCTCGCCGGGGTTGGCGATGATGCGCTGATCCGGCGCCGCCGGCGCGAACCACTGCATCAACTCCATCACGTCCTGCGGGAAGGCGTCCACGTCGCCCTGAAGAGTCCGCCTCAAGGCCCGCGCCGTCGCCTGATCCGAGCCGGGCGCTCGACCCAGACCCAGGTCGATGCGGCCGGGATAAAGCGCGGCCAGGGTGCCGAACTGTTCGGCGATGACCAGCGGCGCGTGGTTGGGCAGCATGACGCCGCCGGCGCCCACGCGGATGGTCTTGGTCGCCGCCGCCACCGCGCCGATGACGACCGAGGTCGCGGCGCTGGCGATGCCCGGCATATTGTGGTGCTCGGCCAGCCAGAAGCGGCGATAGCCCAGCCGCTCGGCGTGGCGAGCCAGGTCGAGGGTGTTGGCCAGCGACTGCGAGACATCCGAGCCCTCGGGCACCGGGGCGAGATCGAGAATGGAAAGCGGGGTCATCCGTCCGATATGGGGCCGCGCGTCAGCGGCGCCATATCAACCGATGCATCCGACGATGATTTACGTCAGGTCGACGCCCGTGGTGCGCATGATCTCGGCGCGCAGCTCTGGCATGCCCGTACCCTTTTCGGACGAGGTGACCAGAACTGCGGGGAAGGCGGCCGGGCGTTTGGAGATGGCCTTCAGTGTCTCCGCCTGGACCTTTTCAGCCTCGCCCTTCTTCAGCTTGTCGGCCTTGGTCAGGACGATCTGATAACTGACGGCGGCCAGGTCCAGGGCCTTCAGCGCCTCGTCGTCGACCTTCTTGAGGCCGTGGCGGGCGTCGATCAGCAGATAGACCCGCTTCAGCGTCACCCGGCCGCGCAGATAGTCGCGGCCCAGGTCCTGGAACTTCTTCACCGTCGTCTTGGACGCCTTGGCCCAGCCGTAGCCGGGCAGATCGACCAGCCGCAAACGGCCGTCCAGATCGAAGAAATTGACCTCGCGCGTGCGGCCCGGCTCGTTCGAGGCTCTAGCCAGCTTGTGCATCCCGACCAGGGCGTTGATCAGGCTGGACTTGCCGACATTGGAACGGCCGGCAAAGGCGATTTCCGGCAAGTCGGGGTCAGGAAGTTGCTCGATCTTGGCGCAGCCCAGGACGAAGGTGGCCTGGCGCGAGAACAGCACGCGCGCGGCCTCAATCTCGGTGTCCGAGTATTCTCCGACCTTGGGCTCTGCCGATGGTTCGTCCAATGAATCAGGCCTTCTTGAAGCGGGCGATAAAGCTGTCGATCGGGTTCTCGGCCTTGAAGCGATGCATGATCACATACTGCTGCAGGATCGAGAGGATGTTGTTCCACGCCCAGTAGATCAGCAGGCCGGCCGCAAACGGGGCCATGATGAAGGTGAAGACGAAGGGCAGGAAGGCGAAGATCTGACGCTGCATCGGGTCCTGGGCGGGCGGGTTCATCGACTGCTGCAGCCACATGGTCAGACCATAGATGATCGGCAGGACGCCGAGATGCAGAGGGCCGCTCAGCAGGCTGCCGACCAGGGGCAGGGTCGCCGGATCCCACGGAATGGCGCCGAACAGGTTCCAGATCGTCGACGGGTCACGCGCCGACAGGTCGCGAATCCAGCCGAAGAAGGGCGCGTGGCGCATTTCGATGGTGACGAACAGCACCTTGTACAGGGCGAAGAAGACCGGGATCTGCACCACGATGGGCAGGCAGCCCGCCAGCGGATTGATCTTCTCCCGCTGATACAGGGCCATCGTCTCCTGCTGCTGCTTCTGCGGGTCGTCCTTAAATTTCTTTTTAATCTCCTCCATCTTGGGCTGGAGGGTCCGCATCTTGGACAGGCTCTCGTAGGACTTGTTGGCCAGCGGGAACATGATCAGCTTGACCACGACGGTCAGGGCCAGGATGGCCAGGCCGAAGTTGCCGAGGACGCCGTAGAAGAACTCCACGATCATGAAGATCGGGCGCGTCAGGAAGAACAGGTGGCCCCAGTCGATGGCGTAGACGAAGCGCGGCAGGTCCAGGCTCTTCTCATAGCCGGCCAGGATCTCGTTACGCTTGACGCCGGCGAACAGACGCTGGGTCTCTTCGATCTGGCGCCCCGGCTGGATGGTGCGGGTGGCGCCCAGCATGGCGGCTTCGTGGACGTTCAGACCCTCGGCGTCGCGGACGGCGAACCGGCCCTCGATCGTTTCCTTCTGGTCCGGGATGAGGGCGGCCATCCAGTACTTGTCGGTGATGCCCAGCCAGCCGCCGGTCGATTGGTTCTCGATGCGCGGCTTCTTGGCCCAGTCCTTGTACTTGACCTGTTCCGTCGTGAACTTGCCGTCCGCGCCGAAGGTGCCGATGGCGCCCTCGTGCAGGATCATCTGCTTGCCCAGATCCGTCGGCACGCCCTGGCGCTCGACGCGGCCATAGGGGGCGATGGTGATCGGCTGGCCGCTCAGGTTGGCGACGGTGTCGGTGACGGTGAAGACGTATTGCGCGTCGATGGCGATGACGCGGGTGAAGCGCAGGCCCTGGCCGTTGTCCCAGGTCAGTTCGACCGGGGTGGTCGGGGTCAGGGTCGCGCCCTTGGTCAGTTGCCAGACCGTGTTCGGACCGGGCACGCCGCCGAGGACGTTGGGGCCGCTCCAGCCGAACTGGGCGAAATAGGCGTGCTCCATCCCCTGCGGGCGGAACAGCTCGACCGGGGGCGAATTCTTGTCCAGCGTCTCGCGGTAGCGGGTCAGATACAGGTCGTCGATGCGCGCGCCCTGCAGCGACAGCGAACCCTTCAGCGTATCCGTCTGGATCGGCACGCGGGCGGCGGCGCCCAGGGCCTGGGCGCGGTCGGTCACGAAGGCTTCAGGACGCGAGGCCGTGCTGGCCCCGGCGTCGCTGACAGCCAGCTTCTGCTCGGCGGCGACGACCTGCGCCTGACGGCGCATCTCGGCCTGCGGGCGCATCACCATGAAGTAGTACACGCCCATGATCAGGGCCGCGCACACGAAGAAGATGATGGTGTTGCGCGAATTCTCGTTCTGCATCGGGGTCAGCGGTCCTGGCCGGAGGGGCGCGAATCGTCAGAGGCGCGGGCGGGCGATTTCGCCTCGTCTCCCATATCGGGAGCCGCACGCGGGGTTGCGAGCCTTGTAAGGGCCGATTTCACATCGTCAAGCAAGCGGTCCCAGTCGCGATCCGCCGTGCCCATGCGGGCGATGAACACATAGTCGCAGCCGGGGCGCCCGTGCAGGGGCGCCAGAAGCCGTGCGGCCTCGCGCAGGCGGCGTTTGCAACGGTTGCGCACCACTGCTCCGCCGACCTTGCGGGTGGCGGTGAATCCCAGGCGGATCGCGGTCTGTCCGTCCTGACGGTCCAGTTGCTGGACCACCACGGCGCCGCGGGCCTGAGAAACACCTTTGGCGGCCGCCAGAAACTGGGGCCGCCGTGTCAGGCGATCGATTTTCATCGGATCGGTCATGCGCCCGCCCTGAAGGGTAATGGGCGCGTGACGTCAGGCCGTCAGGCGCTTACGGCCTTTGGCGCGGCGACGCATAACGATCTTCTGTCCGTTCTTGGTGGCCATCCGCGAACGGAAGCCGTGACGGCGCTTGCGCACGAGTCGCGACGGCTGATAGGTCCGCTTCACGTTCGGCTCCAGGGCTACAGGGTTTCACAACGGACAACAGTCATCCGCTGCAGGAGGCGGGCGTATAAGCGGCGGCGACGGACGAGTCAACGCCGACAAGCGATCCAGAACGTTGCACCAGCCTGAATCCTCTAGGGAAGCCGGACAGCGTCGGTTACGGAGCAGGGATGAACCGGGTCAAACGATTTCTGCCCCTCGCCATCCTGCTGGCGGCGATCGCGCTGATCTTCGGCATGGGGTGGAACCGCTACCTGTCGCTGGACACGCTGCGCGAGCACGGCGCGGCGTTTCAGGCCCTGGCGAACGAACATTACCTGCTGACGCTGCTGGCGCTGATGCTGCTGTTCGCCCTGCTGACGGCCAGCGTGGTCCCGGGCGTGGTCTTCATCACCGTGACCGCCGGCTATCTGTTCGGCCCCTGGGTCGGCGGCGTGGCCACGGCCTTCGCCGCCACCGCCGGCGCCCTGGCCATCTATTATGTCGGTCGCACCGCGCTCGGCGAATCCCTGCGTCGTCGCGCGGCCCAGGACACGGGGCTGTTGAAGAAGGTCTGCGAGGGCGTGGACCGCAATACATTTTGGTATGTGCTGGTGGCCCGCCTGGTCGTGACCGTGCCCTTCCACCTTATCAATGTCGCCGCCGGGGTCATGGCCGCGCCGCTGCGGCCCTATCTGATCGCCACCTTCATCGGTCTGTTGCCGGCCCACATCATCTATTGCTGGATCGGGTCGGGGCTGAACGAAATCCTGATCCGCGATCCGAACCCGGACCTGCAGAGCCTGTTCGCCCAATTCATGTGGCCCTTGATGGGCGTCGGTTTCCTGTCCTTGCTTCTGCCCCTCGCGCTCAAATTAGTGCAGAAATGGCGGGCTCGACACGGCATGGACGCCGCATGACGGAACGCAAGGCGATCGAGACCCGGCTGCAACCGCGCCCCCACGCTGCGACGGGCCTGATCGCGCGCCTGCAGGCCGTGCGTCTGCCCGAGGTCTGGCGCGAGCGGCTGACGCCCCGCGCGCCGGACGGCCTGTCCAGCCGCCTGCTGCTGCTGACCGTGGCCTTCACCCTGGCGGTGGCCGCCCTGATCATCGTGCCCAGCGCCGCCTCCTTCCAGGAGCGGTGGCTGATGGACCGGCTGCAGGCCGCCGAATTGGCCTCGGTCGGGGTCGAGGCCCTGCCCTACTCAGCCGTCGAGGACTCCACCGCCGAGCAACTTCTGAGCATCGGCGGGGTCCAGTCGGTCGTGGTCGGCGAGCAGGGCGTGCGACGCCTGCTGCTGCAGGCTCCCAACCTGCCCCGCGCGCCCGACCTGATCGACCTGCGCCAGCGCAACATCGGCGCCCGCCTGCTGGACCCGTGGAAGACCCTGTTCGGCCACCCTGACCGATCGATCCGGGTTCAGGCCAAGCCGCGCTATCGCTCAGGCGACTTCATCGAAATCCTGGCCCCCGCCCAGCCGCTGAAGGTCGAGCTGAAGACCTTCCTGCTCAACAGCCTGACCATGTCCCTGCTGATCGCCATGGTCGCGGGGGCCTTGCTCTACGTCTCCCTGTCCTTCCTGGTGCTGACGCCCCTGCGCCGGGTGACGCGCGCCATCGAACGGTTCGCCGCCGACCCCGAAAGCGCGGGCGAGGCGCCCTCGGACCGCCATGACGAGATCGGCCGGGTCGAACGCGAACTGGCGCGGATGCAGGAAGAGGTGCGTCAGTCGCTGCGCGCGCGCGCGCGTCTGGTGGCGCTGGGCGAAGCGGTGGCCAAGATCAACCACGACCTGCGCAACATGCTGACCTCGGCCCAGATGGCGTCGGAGCGGCTGTCCAGTTCGTCCGACCCGCTGGTGGCCAAGGCCCTGCCTCGGCTGGAGCGCGCCCTGAGCCGCGCCGCCGCCCTGGCCCGCAATGTGCTGGAATACGGCAAGTCCGAAGAAGCCCCGCCCCAGCTTCAGAAGATGCTGCTGGCCCGCGTCGTGGCCGTCGCCGCCGAGGATGCGGGCCTCGAGGAAGACGGCGTGCGTCTGGTCCGAGCCCTGCCCGCCCGCTTCACCGTCAACGCCGACGCCGACCAGTTGCATCGCATTCTGGTCAACCTGATGCGCAACGCCCGTCAGGCCATCGAGAGCGATCCCGCGCGGAACAAGAAGGGCCGGATCACCGTCCGGGCCGAAACCCGCGACGGCGTCGCCGTCATCAGCATCACCGACGACGGACCGGGCATTCCCCAACGTCTGGCCGGGCGGCTGTTCGAACCTTTCGTCAGCGGCCGCGCCTCGGAAGGCACCGGTCTGGGCCTGACCATTTCGCGCGAGTTGGCGGCCAACCACGGCGGCGAGCTGCGGCTGCTGGACACGGGGCCGCAAGGCACGACCTTCGAACTGCGCCTGCCGGCCTGAAGCGACGTGCAGCCATTTGTCCCATTCGGGCGTTGTTTCTGTCTAAAGTCGGAAAAGCCAAGCTTCGATCCGCCCCCCTTCGTTCGGCAAGGATATCCTCCATGATCTACGCCCCCCGCCCGCACCGCGCCGCCCTTCTCGCGGCGGCCGTGAGCGTCCTTCTGGCCGCGCCCGCCCTGGCCCAGACGTCGATGCCGCCCAGGCCCGCCCAGACCGCGCCCAGCGACCCCGTAGGCGACCTGCTGCGCAGCAAGGGCGAGCGCTACCACCGCGCCCCGGATTCCGCTCAGGACCCCGACGAACTGCGCCGGACCCAGGCCCTGAACGAAGAGATCGTCGCCCAGAATAATCTGGCCGAGAACGAGGACCGCGCCAACGCCGCCGCCCATGCTCAGGCGCTGGCCCGCTATCAAGCCGGAATGGAAGCCGCGGAGGCCGATCGCCAGCGTTATGACGCCGAAGCGCGCGCCGCCGCCGAAGGGCAGGCGCGCTATGAGCAACAGATGGCCGACTGGCGCGCCACGGTCGCGGCCTGCGAACGCGGCGACCGCGCGCGCTGCAACGCCGGAAGTCAGGCGCCCGGACCGTATAGGCCCTACTAGATCGAACGAGCGCGCGCTCTCGATCACGACGCCCGGCAGGCCTTCCGGCCGCCGGGCTCGGAATGGAGGGATCAGCCCTCGGCGGTCTCGCGGCGCTTCATCATGGCGTCGAAGCTGTCCCAGACGCCGTCGGCGCCGTGCCAGGCGCCCTGCGTCGCCGCCTTGGAGTATTCGGTGGCGCGCGCCTCGAAGAAGTTGGCGTGCTCCACGCCGCTGAGCAGCGACTGCAGCCAGGGCAGCGGGTTTTCGGTAACGCCATACACTTCCGGCAGCTTCAGCTGGCGCAGGCGCCAGTCGGCGATGAAGCGAATGTACGACTTGATGTCGTCCGGCGTCATGCCGTGCACCGGGCCCATTTCGAAGGCCAGGTCGATGAACTTGTCTTCCATGTCGACCACCGTCTTGCAGCAGTCGACGATGTCGTCGGCCACGGCCTTGGTGACGGCGCCCGTCTCCTTGTTGAAGGCGTGGTACAGCTTGATGATGCCTTCGCAGTGCAGGCTCTCGTCACGCACCGACCAGCTGACGATCTGACCCATGCCCTTCATCTTCGACTGGCGCGGGAAGTTCATCAGCATGGCGAAGCTGGCGAACAGCTGCAGCCCCTCGGAAAAGCCGCCGAACATGGCCAGGGTCCGACAGATGTCGGCGTCCGTCTCGACCCCGAACTGGCCCATGAAGTCATGCTTGTCGCGCATGGCCTCGTATTCCATGAAGGCGCCGAACTCGCTCTCGGGCATGCCGATGGTTTCGAGCAGCAGGGCGTAGGCCGCGATATGGATCGTCTCCATATTGGCGAACGACGCCAGCATCATCTTCACTTCGGTCGGTTTGAACACCCGGCCGTAGCGCTCCATGTAGTTGTCCTGGACCTCGATGTCGGCCTGGGTGAAGAATCGGAAGATCTGCGTCAGCAGGTTGCGCTCGCTGTCGGTCAGGTTGGCGGCCCAGTCCTTGACGTCCTCGCCCAGCGGCACCTCTTCGGGCATCCAGTGGACCTGCTGCTGCGTCTTCCACATGTCGAAAGCCCACGGATAGCGGAACGGCTTGTAGGCCGCCGAGGGCGTCAGCAGTCCGGCCGTTCCGGGGCGGATGATCGAGGTGTGGGCGTTCATCGAAATGACCTGAGGCGAATCCGGAGGAGGGACCCAACATGCGTCCGCGCCGCCTCGGCGCCAAGCTGAAACGCGCTTATTTTGCGATCACATTTTTTCGGACCGCTAGATATGGTGGTCACGGACAATCACACGGGGAGAAGCCTGGGGATGACCTATACGCTCTACGGCGCCGCCGGCTCGGGTTCGGTCCCGGTCGAGGCGGCCATGACCCTGATCGGCCTGAACTATCGCGTCATCGAGGCCCCGACCTGGGAAGGCGAGACCGAGCGCGACAAGGTCGCCGTCGCCAATCCCATGCGCCAGATCCCAGCCCTGATCACCCCGGACGGAGAGATCATCACCGAAAGCGCCGCCCTCCTGATCTGGCTGGCTGATAGCTATCCCGAAGCGCGCCTGGGTCCGAGGCTCGACGATCCACGTCGGGCGCAGTTCCTGCGCTGGATGACCTTCATCCCCGCCGCCGTCTATTCGATGTTCTGGGTGCGGGACGAACCCTCGCGGCTGGTCGGTGATGACGTGGCGGCGCAGGAACAGGTGAAGCAGCGCACTGCCGAGCGCATCGCCGAATGCTGGCGCGTCATGGACAGCCAGATCGAACCGGGCCGCTTCCTGCTGGGCGACGAGTTGAGCGTGCTCGATCTCTATGTCGCCGTCGCCAGCCGCTGGACGCCGCGTCGGACGCGTTTTTACGCCGAGGCGCCGCGCATGGCCGAGGCGGTGCGCCGGGTGGACGCCCTGCCCGCGCTGCAGGCCTTTTGGGCCGAGCGCTTCCCGTTTGAAGACGGCACGATCTAGGCCGCCGCCCGCTCCAGACGAGCCGCCGCCGCCTGCATGGCCTGATCGATCGCGGCATAGAGGCGGACATGGGTGATCGGCTTGGCCAGATGCCCGTCCATGCCCGCGTCTCGGCACCGGTCGGCGTCCTCGGGCATGGCGTCGGCGGTCACCGCCAGGATCGGCGCCGCAGCCGCAGGAGAGGCCAGGGCGCGAATCTGTCGCGTGGCGGCCAGGCCGTCCAGGCG
Organism: Brevundimonas sp. 2YAF1; assembly: GCF_052114745.1. Lineage (NCBI taxonomy): Bacteria > Pseudomonadati > Pseudomonadota > Alphaproteobacteria > Caulobacterales > Caulobacteraceae > Brevundimonas > Brevundimonas sp. 2YAF1. The sequence continues at coordinate 406,686 of NZ_JBFRFI010000002.1, forward strand.
CGGCATCCGCACATCCATAAGGATCAGATCGAACGCCCCTTCACCCGCGCGCTCGACCGCCTCCATTCCGTCGACCGCCTCGACCGTCTCGCAGTCGGCGGCGGCCAGCATCAGCCGCATCATCTCGCGGTTCACGGGATGATCGTCGACGATCAGAACGCGCAAGGCGCGATCCGCCTCGCCGACCGCAGCGACGGGCTCCTCCGACAGCCGGGGCATAGGCACGGTCAGGACGAAGGTCGCTCCCTCCCCCACCACGCTGCGCGTCTCGATCCGTCCGCCCATCCGCTGCGCCAGAGCCTGGACCAGCGGCAGCCCCACCCCAGCCCCCATGTGGCGCCGTTGCAGGGAATCATCGCCCTGAACGAAGGCCTCGAACAGATGCGGCATCAGATCCGGCGCTATGCCGACGCCCGTATCGGCCACGATGATGGAGACGGCGCCGCTGTCGTAGCCGGCCGTCACGCGCACCTCGCCGCAATCCGTGAATTTGACGGCGTTGGAGATCAGGTGATGCAGCGCCTGACGCAGCCGGCGCCGCTCGCCGAAGAAGGTCCCCTGCGCCCCGGGCTCGACAGCCAGCGTCACCGGCAGCCCCTTGGCCCGGGCGTTCGCCATGGCTGGAGCGGCGGCCTCCTGCAGCAGATCGGCCAGGCTCAGGTTCTCGGCGGAGACCTCTTCGCCCCCGCGCGAGAAGTCCAGCACGTCCTCGACCAGCATCAGCATGGCGTCGCCGGAGCGGCGGACGGCTTCCACCTGAGTCGCGGCTTCGGCAGGCAGGTCGGTTCGACGCGACAGCAGGTCGGCGTAGCCGACGACGCCGTTCAGCGGCGTGCGCATCTCGTGGCTCATCAGGGCGAGGAACCGCGACTTGGCCGCATCGGCCGCCTCTGCCGCCGCGCGCGCCTTGAGCGCGGCCGCCGTCCGCCGCTGCAGACGCGCCGTCAGCTGACGGCGCTCGCTCATCAATGTGCTGACCGGCAGGGCGGTGATCACCGTGACCAGAAGGAAGACATAATAGGCGCCCATCTGCCGCATTCGCAGCGGCACTGCCGCCAGGTCCGCAACATCGGGAACCGGCGTCAGCATCACCGGGCCGTGGCCGGTCAGCGTCGCCATTCCGCTGATCGCCGTGGTCAGGATCAGAGCCGCCGCGGTCCAAGGCGGCGACAGGCGGAAGGCGACCAGCAGCAGGGGCGGCAGAACCAGATAGGCCATGGCTTCCGGGCGGCTGAAGACCCAGGCCGTCGTCGCGGCCAGCAGCAGAAGAAGACCGACCGCCTCAGACGGACGGGCCGTCCCTTCCTCTCGGAAGCGATGAGCGCGCGCGAGCAGCAACAAGGACGGCGTCACGATCAGCAACCCCAGAAGCTCCATGCCGAACATGTGCCGCCAGACGAAGGCCGCATAGACGGGCGAATAGCCCCGCAGCCACAGGCCCGCCGCGATCGACAGGCTCGTGCTGAGCGCCACCGTCGGCGCGATGGCCATCAGGCCGAAGGCGATCAGACGCCGGGGCCGCCGCATGTCCAGGGCCGCGCCGCCGACGCGCCGCGCGAGCAAAGCCGCGACCAGCACCTGCGCCATGTTCAGCACGGCGTTGATCAACAGCAGCGGCATGGTGTCGCCACGCAGGACGTTGCTGGCCAGATTCAGCGCGAAACAGACGAGCAGGACCGCCACGGCCTTGCGTCGGTGCAGTTGCAGCAGCGCGGCGAGCATGACGCCGTTGGCGGGCCAGACGATGATGGCCTGAAAGGTCGCGGCGCTCCATTGGCCCAGCACCAGGCAGGCGACGAACAGCACGACATAGGCGAGCGGCGGGGGCCCTGCCTCTCGCCCCGCATCATGGCGAAATAACCGCCAGCGTCCGGTCATGCCTATTCCCCGCCTCACCTAAGGCCAAACTTGCGGGCGAAACGTAAAAAATTCTTGCGAACGCCTATGCGAGGTTATGCGTAGCGACGTTCGTCTATCGGCGCTCTAAATCAGCCCCATGACCCGGGCTTCATCTTCCAAGCCGTCGCGGAACTGCGGCGCGGCCAGACCGATCAGGGCGCGGGCGCGCTGATCCGTGGCCAGGCCGCGCAGATTGACCCAGCCGTGTTCGGTCACCACGAACTGGGTGTCGTTGCGCGGCGTCGTCACCGGCCCGTCCAGTCTGGCGACGATGCGCGAGGCCGTTCCCCGCGCCGCCGTCGAATGGCAGGCGATGATCGACTTGCCCCCCTCCGAGGCCGAAGCGCCGCGCACGAAGTCCAATTGCCCGCCCGAGGCCGTATATTGCCGCCCGTTCAGATACTCCGAACAACAGGCGCCGAAGAGGTCGATCTGCAGCGTGGCGTTGACCGACACCATTCGGTCGTTCCGCGCGATCACCGCCGGATCGTTGACGTAGTCGACGGGCCGCGCCTCCAGCGCCGGGTTCTCGTTCAGGAATTCATAGGTCGAACGATCGCCCATGGAGAAGGTGAAGACCGTCTTGCCCGGATGCAGGGTCTTCTTCGCATTGGTCACGACCCCGGCCCGCATCAGCTCGACCAGCCCCGGCGTCAGCATCTCGGTATGGATGCCCAGATCGACATGGTCGTGCAGGGCGGCGCAGACCGCGTCCGGCAGGGCGCCGATGCCCATCTGCAGCGTCGATCCGTTCTCGACCAGACCGGCGATGATGCCGCCGATGGCCAGGTCCTGCGGCTGCTGCGGGGCCTTGCCGGCCTCCAACAAGGGGGCTGAGTGTTCGACCAGGGCCGTGGCCCTGGACACATGAACCGTGCAGTCGCCGAAGACGCGCGGCATATGCGGATTGACCTCCAGGATCACCCGCTTGGCCGACCTGGACGCCGTCAGCGCATAGTCGGTGTTGGTGCCGAAGCTGAAGTTGCCGTCCGCGTCCATCGGCGAGACCGTGGCCAGCAGGGTGTCCACCCCGACCTCGTGCGTCAGGACGTGAGGGGCCTGCTGGAAGCCGGTGGGAATGAACCACACGGCGCGCCGCCCTTCCTCGATCCCGCGCGCCTCCAGCTTCCGCTCGATGGCGCCATGGAACAGGCTGTAGGGGCGGATGCGGTCGGTCAGTTCGTAGCGGAGCACCGTCTCGCCCGCGATGGCGGTGGACAGCAGGTAGTAGAGGTTGACGTCGCCGACCTCGTTCGCCTCGGCCCGATCGGCCAGGGCCTTCAGCAGGGCCGGCGGCTGACCGACGCCCAGGGCCATGGCCACCCTGGCCCCCGACGGGATCAGGGCGGCGGCGGCGGCGGGCGACATCAGGCGCTCGGCGTACTGGGCGCCATAAGGGGTGATGGAGTCGGTCATGGGGCGTCATCCTCGAACGGCCGTTGGGCTCTTCGGTCCGTTATCGAGCCTCCCGCCCTTTGCGACCGCTAGACATTGGTCGAAGACGCGTCCTGAAGCGGGGCCCCGTGCAACCTTTGACGCCGCTCGACCGCATAGGCGATCAGCCACAGAACCATGGCCCAGGCCGCGCCGACGCTCCACCCGGCGAAGACGTCCGAGGCCCAGTGGGCGCCGAGATAGATGCGCGTCAGCCCCGTCAGCAGGGCGATCAGCACGCCGACGCCGAGGACATAGGCCTTCAGTCTTTTGCGAGGGAAGGCGCGCGTCAGCATGACGCCGAGCGTCAGATAGAAGACGGTCGACAGCAGGGCATGGCCCGAGGGGAAGCTGGCGTTCAGCGTCTGGACCGCCTGATACTCCAGCGGCGGCCGCTCGCGCTCGAACAGGGCCTTCAACCCCTCGCTAAGGGCGACGCCGCCGGCCAGGCCGCAGACCAGCAGCAAGGCCGACAGTCGCTTGCCCTGAATCAGCAGGAAGCCCAGGGCGATCAGGGCGAACAGGGCCAAGACCGAAATTCCGCCCAGCGAGGTCAGGTCGGCCGCCGCCTCTTGCAGCCACCACGGTCCCCAGGGCCGGGCCGGATCGTCGACGTAGGGCCGGACTGCATGCAGCACCGCCACGTCGAACGCCTGGCCGCCCGGCTCGCGCAGGTCGTCGGCCAGTTCGACGAAAGTCAGCGTCCCCAAGGCCGCCACCAGCAGGGCGGCGACGGCGGCGATTTCGCTGCGGGCGACCCTCAGGGCGCGGGTCAGGAAGGCGGTCGGATGCGGAGCCATGAGCCGCTAACGGCTACGCTGTCTGCGCGTTCCCGCGCCCGCCTCATCACGCCGTCGTGATGGGCGCTGCGAGCAGGAGAGAAAAATGATCGCCCCCAATTTCCGAGGCATTTCCACAGGGTGGCGGAGGCCGCCCACCGATTCGTCGGAAAAGCGCGCGTCAAGAGCTTTACGAGCGGTTAGGGATGTGCGCCCATATATGTAGCCGAGCGCGGGAACAGAAACACCATATCTAGTGTTTCAATACGGCACGGTCTTCTAACGGATTTGATCGGGGCAGTGATCAATATGGCTGGCGGCGAAGCTTTGCAGACCACGGATTTCATGGCGGTTTCCTCCGCGCCGCCCGAAGGCAAGCCGCAGTTGAAGGTCGTCACCGGCCTGCAACTGGACCGCAGCCGCGACGCGCTGCTGACCGACTTCGGCAAGAAGACGCTGGAAGACCGCTACCTCCTGCCCGGCGAAAGCTATCAGGACATGTTCGCCCGCGTCTCGACGGCCTATGCCGACGACGCCGAACACGCCCAGCGCATCTACGACTACATGTCCAAGCTGTGGTTCATGCCGGCCACCCCGGTCCTGTCGAACGGCGGCGCCGGTCGCGGCCTGCCGATCAGCTGTTTCCTGAACGCCGTGGGCGATTCGCTGGACGGCATCCAGAGCGTGTGGAACGAGAACGTCGCCCTGGCCTCGAACGGCGGCGGCATCGGCACCTATTGGGGCGGCGTCCGCTCCATCGGCGAGAAGGTCAAGGGCGCCGGCCAGACCTCGGGCATCATCCCTTTCATCCGCGTGATGGATTCGCTGACCCTGGCGATCAGCCAAGGTTCGCTGCGTCGCGGTTCGGCCGCCGTCTATCTGGACGTTCACCACCCCGAGATCGAGGAGTTCCTCGAGATCCGCAAACCCTCGGGCGACTTCAACCGCAAGTCGCTGAACCTGCACCACGGCATCAGCATCACCGATGAGTTCATGGAGGCGGTGCGCGACGGTCGCCCCTTCCACCTGCTCTCGCCCAAGTCCGGCGAAGTGATGAAGACGGTCGACGCCCGCAACCTGTGGCAGAAGATTCTTGAGATCCGCCTGCAGACCGGCGAGCCCTACCTGATCTTCTCCGACACCGTGAACCGGTCGATGCCGCAGCACCAGAAGGACCTGGGGCTGAAGGTCAAGCAGTCGAACCTGTGCTCGGAAATCATGCTGCACACCGGCAAGGACCACCTGGGCGTGGACCGCACCGCCGTCTGCTGCCTGTCCTCGGTCAACGCCGAGGCCTTCCTGGAATGGCGCGAAGAACCCAAGTTCATCGAGGATGTCATGCGCTTCCTCGACAACGTGCTGGAAAGCTTCATCCAGACGGCGCCGGCCGACATGAAGGCCGCCGTCTATTCCGCCAAGCGCGAGCGTTCGGTGGGTCTCGGCCTGATGGGCTTCCACTCCTTCCTGCAGGCGCAGGGCGTGGCCTTTGAATCGGCCATGGCCAAGTCGTGGAACATGCGTCTGTTCAAGCACCTGCGCCGCGAGGCCGACAAGGCTTCCAAGCTTCTGGCCGAGGAAAAGGGCGCCTGCCTGGACGCCGCCGAACGCGGCGTGATGGAGCGGTTCAGCCACAAGCTGGCCATCGCCCCGACCGCCTCGATCTCGATCATTTGCGGCGGCACGTCCGCCGGCATCGAGCCGATCCCGGCCAACATCTATACGCACAAGACCCTGTCGGGCTCGTTCGCGGTCAAGAACCCCTACCTGCAGAAGCTCCTGGGCGAGAAGGGCATCGACACCGAGGCCGTGTGGAACTCGATCCTCGAACACGAAGGGTCGGTCCAGCACCTGGAGACCCTGTCGGACGACGAGAAGGGCATCTTCAAGACCGCCTTCGAACTGGACCAGCGCTGGATCGTCGAACTGTCGGCCGATCGCTCGCCGGAAATCTGCCAGGCTCAGTCGATCAACCTCTTCATCCCCGGCGACGTGAACAAGTGGGACCTGCACATGCTGCACTGGTCCGCCTGGGAACGCGGCGTGAAGTCGCTTTATTATCTGCGCTCGAAATCGGTGCAGCGCGCCGCCTTCGCCGGCGCCGACGACAAGGCCGAAGCCGAGATCGATCCGAACCAGCCGGACCTCTTCTCCGCCGCGCGCACCGACTACGACGAGTGCCTGGCCTGCCAGTAGGCTCCGCCCTCTCATCACCTTCGCCTGATCACGCCGCCCGGAGGAACCGTCCTCCGGGCGGCTTCGTTTCGTCGGGACAGGATTGTGGCGCTAAAGAGTCCGTTGCGGTTCTCCACCGTTAGTGCACAGTGGAGTCGTTGACGGATCGGGAGGGCCGTTGTGCGCGTAGAGGCTTGCCTGATTGGTCTGCTGGTTGTCGTGGCTCTGCCCGCGACGGCGGACGCACAGGCGAGCGTTGCCCGCAGTTCAACGCCGCCCGCCATCGCCGCCCGCGGAGGCGACGCCGTCCGATTCGAGGACGCCGCCGCCCTGCTGAACCGCGAAACCGCCTTCACCGCCGCAGACACGCCCTTCGGCGCCCCGATCGCCATGGTCGACGCCCTGGTTGGCGCCCTGCTCGACGCCCCCCTGGGCGGCACAGCCTTCACCGCCGCCCAGACCGAGGCCTGGTTCGCCGGTGACGGCTTCACCGACCGACTGCGCCTGACCACCATAGGCGAATTGCGCCGGGCCGACGGCGCGCCGGTGCCGCCGCGACCTCTGGACGCCCGCGCCTTTGACGCCGAGGGCTATGACGTCACCTATACGCGCGGCTGGGTCGCCGCGCGGGGCCGCACGCCTTCGGGTCTGGAGGTGTCGCTGACGCCGCACGCCGGCGTGGGCTTCGGCAGCGAAGGCACGTCGGCGGAAGCCGGCGCCACGCTCAAGATCGGCGAGGGACTCGACCGCCTCGCGCCCAATGGCGAGGAAGCCTTCGGAGAACGCGCCCGATGGTACCTTTACGCCGCCGGTTCGAAACGCGCCGTCGGCTATAATTTCGCCCGCACCCGCGACGGCGACTTCGCCCGCTCGGGCATGAGCCACGACTCCGGTTCCTATCTGGGCGACGCCTCCATCGGCGTGGCCTATCGCCGGGGCGACATGCAGAGTTCGTTCGGCATCGTCTATCGCGAGATCGAGGCCAAGGGCATCAGGGCCTACAACGGCATCAACACCGACGTGTCGGAAGGCCTGGTGGCCTTCCAACTGACGATCCGACCTCACGAATAGGGGCGAGCGCCTACTGGGTGCGCGCCACGCCTTCGCGACGGCTGTCCGCCCCGCCGTCCCAGCGCCCGTTGCGCCACAAGGCGCCGTGCAGGCCCGAGTTCTCCGACGTATGGGGCCGCAGCACGATCCCCCGCGCCGCCATGCCCGCCTGGATCTCGGCCGTAAAGCCTTCGGTGTCGGCGCCGAACCCGTCGCCCTTGGCCACCAGATTGGGCAGGTCGAAGGCCGCCTGCACCGGCAGGTCCCAGCTCAGGGTCGCGATCAGCGCCTTGGCGTTATAGGCCAGGATGGAGGATCCGCCCGGCGACCCCATGGCCCCTAGCAGCCGCCCCTGACGGTCCAGCACGATGACCGGCGACATGGACGAGCGCGGCCGCTTGCCTGCCGCCACGGCATTGGCCGCCGGCGTGCCGTCGGCCGCCGTCGGGACCATCGAGAAGTCGGTCAGTTGATTATTCAGGAAGAAGCCGCCGGCCATCCGACCCGAGCCGAACAGGCTCTCGACCGTGGTGGTCATGCTGACGGCGTTGCCCTTGGCGTCGACGACCACGAAGTGGGAGGTGCCGGCGGGCTCGCGCGTCGCGTCGGCGCCGACCTTGGGCGCGCCGGGCGGCGTGCCGAACGGCGCGGCCCCGCGCAAGGCCGGGGCCAGGGCCGCACGCTCGGCCACATAGGCGGGGTCCAGCAGGCCCGCGACCGGCACGGCCACGAAGCCCGGGTCGCCGAAATAGCGGTCGCGGTCGGCGTACATCAACCGCTGCAACTGGGCGAAGGCGGCCCAGGCCGCGGGGCTTTGCGGCCCCTTGTCGAGATCGGGCGTCCGCTCGCCCATGGCCAGCAGTTGCAGGATCGACGCCCCGCTGGACGGCGGCGGCGGCACGCAGACGACATAGACCTTGTAGGGACCGCAGACGGCCTCGCGCACGATGGGCTTATAGGCGGCGATGTCGGCGGTGGTCAGCCCGCCCGGACGCGGCCCCTCGGCCACCGCGGCGGCGATGGCCTCGGCCAGCCGCCCCTGCTGCAGGCCCGCCGCGCCCTCGCGCGCGATCGTCCGCACCGTCTCGGCGTAGGCGGGGTTCTTCAGCACGTCCCCGGCGACATAGCGGGCGCCGTCCGGCTTGGTGAAATAGGCGGTGGCCCAGCGCGTCTTGGCCTGGGGCGCGTCCGACGCGATCATCCCGGCCAGACGCGGGCTGACGACAAAGCCGTCCTGCGCCAGTTTCTCGGCGTCGCCGAACAGCTCCGACCACGCCAGCGTCCCGTGCTGCTTCTGCGCCAGGTCCAGCATGGGCACGGCGCCCGGCGCGCCGGTCGAGCGCCCGCTCAGCACCGCATCGACGAAGGCCAGCGGCCGCCCGTTCTCATAGAAGAGCTCGGGCGTGGCCGAGGCCGGCGCCGTCTCGCGCCCGTCATAGACGGTGATCGCCTCGCTCTCGGCGTCGTAGAACATCATGAAGGCGCCGCCGCCCAGGCCCGACGATTGCGGCTCGACCAGACCCAACACCGCCTGGACGGCCACGGCGGCGTCCACCGCCGACCCGCCGCGCGCCAGAACCTTCATCCCGGCCTCGACCGCCAGAGGATTGGCCGCCGACACGAAGGGCCCCCGCGCGGGCGCCTCCGCCGTCGCCGCGACCGGCCCAACCGCCGCAGCATCCACGACCGGCGCCGTGGCGCATCCCGCCAGCATAAATGCGCCGACGGCCGCTCCCGTCAGAATGAGCGAAATTTTGCGCCGACGGTTCGACGAGGGGTTGGAATAGGCGCGCACTAAACGGCTCCTGCAGGGTTCAGGGAGAGGTTCATGCCTAGTGTCACAGGCCCCAAAGTCCAAGCCTGCATTTTCTATCGAGATTTCCAGAAAAGCCGCTTGCCAGCCTCCGACCCGCCCGCTAGATACCCGGCCTGCCCGCAAGGCAGTGCGCGCCCGTAGCTCAGCTGGATAGAGCATCAGACTACGAATCTGAGGGTCGGACGTTCGAATCGTTCCGGGCGCGCCATTTACTTTCAAGGACTTAGCGGCGTTTTTCGCTGCAGCCTTGGAACTCTGTTACAGCCTTTTTACAGCTTCTGTTACAGCCGCCGTTCAGGCCTTTTCCCGCCTCACATTCTGAAGCCGCACTGCCTCGTCGATACGGTCTTGCGCGGAATCCGCCATCCGCACCCGCTCGGCCTGTCGGCGGTAGATTTTCGCCGCTCGGTCCGTCGCGTGTTCAAGCTGCGCCATGATCTCGGCATCGGACGCACCCGCGTGCGCCAATTCGATGCCCCGCGCGTGGCGCAGACCATGAATGGTCAAGTTCGGTCGAACCAGACCCGCTTCCGCCAGCTTCGCAACCAAACGATCGAACGCCTGATTCAACTGGCGCTCCTTCCACCGCTCTCCCCGCTGGTTGTAGGCGATCGTCGATGCGGGGCTAGGCGTTTTACTCAGCAACGCCGTCAGGCGGGCGTCTTCGCGCTTGTCACACTGCACTCGGCGCTTCTCCGTCATCCACTTGAGCCGCCACTGCGTCCGCCCCTCGTCAAGCGGTGAGCGCGCGCTCACAGGCAGCGCGCATATCGTGCCCCGCCGGAAACCGCCCCAGCGCCCCAAGGCGGCGGCCCTGGCCAGACCGGGCATCTTGCGCGTCATCGCCAACTCGATGAACGCCTCCACTTCCACGTTCTCCCAGGCCGGGTGCGCCTCCTCCCTACCGTGGGGCGGGGCGATTTTCTCCAGTCCCGCAAAGGGGTCCGCGCCGATCCTCTTGTCCCGCACGGCGGGCTTGAACGCATTCTTCAGCATCTGAACGCGGTCGTTGGCCGCCTTATGACCGCGCGGCGCCCACGTATCGCGGAGATCGCGTACCCAGCCCGCGTCAACGTCACGCAGCAGCACATCACCGACATCGGCCTCGATCTCATCGATGAGCCGCTCGTACTCCTTCTTGGTGGAGACCGCCCGGCTGATGAATTCGGCTGACTTCTTGTAGCGACGCATGAGCCCCCCGATCGTCCCGACTTGCGGCGTCTGCGCGGCCTCGGCCCGCGCAAGACGATTCAAGATGGCATCGACTTCCGCCTTCAGTTCGGGCGTGTCGTCGGGAGAGCGCAACGGCCCCTCACGATAATCGCCCTTGCGGAAATACAGGGCCACGCGCCCATCTGGCCGCTTCACCCTCTGAACGTAGGGAACCTTCACCGCGACCGACTCGCTCGTTTAGCGCGTGCCGCAACCCTGCTCAGCGCATCGTGACGCCGATCGCGCGTCGCCTCGTCGGTCGCCGGCTCCGTCCGCTGCAGGACGTCTTGCCGGCCATTGCCCCCCCGCGCCGGCAAGGTGGCGACCCACTCGTCGATCTGCGTACGGCTGTAACGAACCAGGTTGGCGCCCACATCGATCGGGGCCACCGGGCAGATTTTGGCGAGGGTCGATCCGGACATCCCGAGATAGCTGGCCAGTTGCTGTTTGTTCAACAGCAGAGGCCAGGCCATCGGCGTGACAGCCGCCTCGCACGGCGCCGCGGGGAAATATGAGGCCATCTCCTCCGGACGCAGCAGACGGATCGCGACCTTCTGCAGGACGCTGCCCGTCAAAACAGGCGAGGACGCATCACGCTCATAAGCATGGGCTGGTCGAGGCGTGTCGACGGAAGGAGGGCGGGAGGTGTCAAAGGGCATGAAGACGACTTGGAATCAGACACGGTCCGCCTAGGTCATCCTAGGCGAGCACCGCCGCTTCTGCTGTCGTCACTACAGAGGCGGCTGGTTAGCACGCGGACCCTAGCCGAACACAGTTCTGAATGCAAGCCGTCTTCGCTATAGGCGTTTGATTTGTAAAGGAATGTTGCGCATCGCCCGCGCGCGATCAACGCTTCCAGTCAGCCTTCACGAAGGCCTGATCCAGAAATTCGGCCACCTTCGCCCATTCCTCCGCGGCCGCACCGCCCTGAGCTGCCTTCCCGCGCACCTCCGCCAAAAGCAGTTCACGTTCCACATAGGCGGCGAGACAGATGAAATCCGTGCGGCGAGACCCGCGCGCCGTTCCGACACCGGCGTAGAGGTCAGGGAGTGCCTTCGCGCCCTTCAACCGGTTGGCCTGATCGCTGATGACCCGGATATTGCCCCGGACATACCCCAGGGCGGGCTGGATGCGGTCGAGCGATGGCGAGTGAGGCGTGCGGCCCACGCCCAAGGTGATCGGGACCCCTAGCGCCGGGCAGATCGACGGCACGACAATGTCGGACCGACGAAGGTCGAACGGCAACCCCCGTCGCGCGGCGCGCTGACGAGCCCGCTGCAGAAGGCTCATGGCCGGATCGCCGCGGCGGCGCTGTCGCAGATAGTTGCTCATATAGATGGCGTTGCATCGCTGGCACCGCGCCCGCTTGAGCTGGGCGCCATGAACAGGACAACGTCGTGTGGGCGGATCGTAAACGTTCATGTAAGACTCCTTCCTCAGAATGAGTCCACAAATTCAAACTTAGCCTTAAGAGTCAAATTTAATTGTTATGTCAGAACGCCGTCGACTGGACCAGCATCCCACGGGTGCCCAACTGAGGGCAGCGCGCGGGCTATTGAACATGTCCCTGCTGGACCTGTCCGAGCGGACAGGGCTGGCGCTCAACACCATCAAGCGCGCTGAATCGACCAACGACTTCGCTCCGATCAACAGGGCGAACGCCAAGCTGCTTCTGACCACCTTGGAAGCGGCAGGCGTGGTCTTCATTCCAGCAGACGCCGTGCTAGGCGCTGGCGCGCGGCTCGCCAGCGTCGATCAAGCCCCATTGGCGCGCCGGCGAGCACTATCTAAGCCGGCTGCCGAATAGCTGTTAACGCACGCCTCACATAACGCCGGCAGCGGACGGTCAGAGCGGCGAACTGCAAGCGCGCGTTCGCAAGTGCGCCGTGGCCGTAAACAGCGGCACAACGCCGATCTGACGCCTGATTGGTCGGTCGTCGTGCTCGACTAGCGGTCACAGTCTCAGTCGAACAAGCCGCACTGGCTTGCGAGCTTGCAGACGGTTTCAAGCCGGTCCTCTGTCGCATAGGGCCGCGCATTCCTTGAGCCCACGCGCGTCAGCCGCCAGCCGCCCTCGTCAAGCGCGACCCTCAGGCGAAGAATGGCGCTGCGCTTGGCGCGGACCTCCGCCATGCCCCGGCCGGCGGACCAGTAGGCATGCTGGGCAAAAAGCCAGGTGTGAAGCATGTGGGCGAGGAAATCGGGAGGCGTCGCCGCGCTCCAGCCCCTCGCTTCCAGGCGCGCCCGCCGCAACGGCAGGCGATCGGCCCGCTCGGGCGCGGCATCGCCTTCGGGATCCGTCTCCGTGAAGCAGAAGGCCAAGGTGCGTGCAACCTCGCCGGGCACGCGGTCGAGGTTCGACCTCAAGGCGACGCCCAGTCTCTCCTGCAGTTCGACCGGACAACGACTGCGGGGCGCCTTCAGCCAGCTGCCCGGCCGATCCGAGGCCGCCCAACCGTCGCACTTGCTCCGGAACCGCGCGACCAGCTCACTGGTCGGCAGTGGGCCGGCCTCGAGCTGACACAGACACCACCAGAACCAGGCTTCCAGCGCCAACCGGAACGCCTGCCGCACCTGCAGACGTCGCCAATCCTTTCTTGCGGGGTCATCGCCATCAAGCTCCGACATGGCGGCGCGAAGTTCACTCAGGGACCGGTCAGGCTTTGCCTCGATCAGGCTGCTGACGAGAGCCATGGTTCGGCGCCGGCTTGGTCTGGCGCCATCCCCGGCGAGCGTCTGGGCGAAGGCGGCCTGTTCGGCGGCAGTCGGATCGTCCAGTGACCAGAGCCGCCCCCAGGCCACGACGTCAGAGCGAGCGACCGTGACCGTTCCGAACCGTGAGAAGGCCGGGTGATTCAGAACCGAGGCGATGCTAGCCTCGAAAGCGTCAAGCGCCGCTTGCACTCTCGGGCTTGGGCCCCAAGCCGGAGGCCTGCTCGGCCCCGCCCAGTCCAAAGCTTTGATGGATGGGCCGTAGGTGATGGCGGCGGTGAAGGCGGTCGAGCCGGTGCGGGTCTTTCGGAATGCCTCCCACGTCTCGCCGCCGAACCTGTAAGTTTTCCGGGACAGATGGTTCTTGGAGAGCACGCGACGCCCGGGCAAACCCTCGATGGCCTCGCCGTCAGCAAGTGCGAACTGGGACCAAGCATAGAGGACCTCGATCCGATCGATGAAGTCCCGGATCATCGGCGGCGTCGCCGGCACCTTTCCCTCGTCGGACAGTTGGCCGGCTCGTCTCGCAGCCCAAGCGACCACGACATAGGGCCTGAGCAGGCGCACGACGTTGTTCACCCCGGGAAGCGCCGCGTCCATGAGTTCGAAATTGAGCTGTCGGAGTCCGAGGGGATCGACCCCGCCCGGACGCGGCAGACCATCGGCCGACGGTATTGACGGCGCGACCGCTTGGCGCGCGGCCTTGATGAGTTCGTCTAATGCCAACCCCATCAGCCTGCTCCACCGAAGATAATCACCCCGTGACCGCAATTGCCTGCGGTGGTGATCATTGTGCGCCGGAACATCTGCTTCTCGCTCAGCGACAGGGCCATGCTGCACCGGGGGCAGACCTCCTGACGCCGCGCTCCATACTGGATCCCGCTGCGCGCTCTCGGATCGGTCAGGGCCCGCTTTAGGTCCGGCCATGCCGAGGCATTGAGATCGCTGATCGGCGAGGTGGCGAGGGCCGCGAGCCGAACCGGGTCCGCCGACCGAAGGCCGTCGGCGAACTCCAGTACATCCTCCTCGATGCACCGCACGGCTGCGACCTGCGCCCAAGCCTCTGCCGGAGACAGATCAGTCGCCTCTGCGAACAGTGGAAAGGCTTCGGGATCGAGTAGGCTGGCGTCAAACGGAAGCTTCAGCCGCAGGAAGACGGCCCTGACCCGCGCGGCGCCTGCCGACTCCACTGAGGCTAGAAGGACGTTCCAGGCGAAAGCGAGTGCGTCCCCCGTGATCGAGGCCGGGGTCAGTTTCCCCGATAGCTGGGCCAAGCCCGCGGCCAAACGGCCCCTCGACCATTCCAGTCGCTGGGCCATGTGAACGAACAGGCCAAGCGCCATGACGCCGGCCCGATCCACTTCCTCCGGGCTGAGTGCCCATTCCAGATAGCGGTTCGTGGCGTACTCGACCTCGAAAAGCGCCTCTTCATGACGGTTCTGTCGCCGCTCCGCCCGTTTGGCTGCCGCTGCGTCGCCTTCATCCTCTCCGTCCGGACCGTCCGGCTTCTCGAACCCAGGCTTTCGGGATTTCAGCACAGCAAGGAACTGCTGGATCAGGCTTCGGGATGCGCCTTCTCCCCCGTCATGAGCGTCATCGGCCTCTGGTTGAAGCCAGAGAAGGTCTTCGGACCTGACCGGCGTCTGGTCATCCTCCAACAGGTCTTCGGCTCCGTCTCTACCCGTGAACTCGGCCGTGGCTTGGCCCTGCGCCGCATAGAGGTAGTCGAGCAGAAAGATCAGGTCCTCCGGCGTGTCGCAGCCTCCCAAGACGGCGAACAGGCGCGGTGCCGCATCTCCGAACCGCCGGGCGGCCGCATTCACGGCCGCGAAGGTCACATAGCCTTCCGCCGTCCCCTCAGCGCTTTCGACACGCAGCACCATCCGGCTGGACGTCCAGGCCTGCTGTTCGAGTTCGGGAATCGTCAGATCGAATCGGCCATCCGCGTCGATCTGAATGTCGTCCAGATCGCGTCGGCCGGTTGCGGTGACCTGGGCGAGCAAGGCCCGCCCCGTCATGGACGGGGAAAGCACCCAGCCTCTCAGGCGGGCGCCATCGAGCTGGGCCCTGAGCACCCCGACATCGACGTCCTCCGCCTCGACGGCGTCCGATGTCCAGGTTACGAACTCCGGAGCCTCGGTCTCGGTCCACCCCCAGATCGGGGTGCGGGACGGCTGAAGGCGCACGACGACCGCCTCCACATTTCCGGCCTGACCTAATCCTTTGCCTAGCCCCTCAAGCAGTCCGGCCCTGGTCGCATTGGCGCTGCCCGATACCAGGATGCGGCCCCTGCGGCAGACGAGCTCATAGGCCTTGGCGTGGAGCGGCCTGGGCCTGCCCTGACGTCCACCCGAATCCGCGAAGGCGTCCAGCTGTACGGCCCGGATTGGCAGTTCCCCCCCCCAGGGCCAGGGCGGTGCCGAGCCCGTGACCGTAGACCCGCTCCAGTGAAGGTGCACGGCGTCTACGCCGAGGTCGCGCGCCATTGCGGCGACCGCTGAACCGTTAGCGTCGAAGAAGGGCGAAGCCGCACTCAGTCGCGTGCAGCCGCCGAGTTCGTCGGCCAGCTCCACCACCTGCGGTCCGATCCCGCTTCCGAGACTGTGAAGGACGCGTAGTCCACCGCGATCGGCTCCTCCCCGCGCAACCGAGGACAGGTCCGAAGAGAGGTCGCCGCAGACGTCCGCCGCGGCGTGGCGGATATGGGGATGATCCGCCAGCCCTGCGAACAGACCGGCGACGTCCTCGAAGGCCCGGGACGCGAAGCCGGGATGGAGCACTTCCACGGTTTCGAGGTTAGACGCCCAGCCTCCGAAGGTCAGGTTTCCCGATCCCAAAGTGATGAGGGCCTCATCGTCCCCGATGAAGGCGCCGATCTTGGGGTGAAAGGCCAGGCCGTTCGAGACGGCGACCGGTTCCAGGCGATACTCCCTGCCGACGCCTCTCACGCCCGTCTCGGCGAGTGAGGTGCGGACGCCATGCAGATCGCAAAGAAGACTGATGTCTCGCCCGCCGGCCCGCGCCAACGCGTCCATCACCACCGTTTCGAAAAAGGCCAGGCTTAGCGCGTAGGTGGTGAAGACCACGCGCTTCCATTCCGCGCCCCCGGCGATGTCCAGCTGACTCATTCACACCCCCCGACGTCTGATTAACCGACAATCTATCCGGGTGTCGAGCGACCACGATCGTCGAAGGATCGCCCATGTACGGCAAGGTTGTGCTCAACCTGCGCGCTCTTCCGGACTGTTCACCGGACTACGCAAGACGCATCTTTAACCGCGCGCGGCCGGCCAGGCATGCGAGGGAGGCGTGCCGGACCCGGGTGTCAAACCCGAACCTCTGACGACGACGTCACCAGGCACTTCGGGCGGCGTAGCCTTCCATCCGTTTATGAGCGAGCGCGATATAGTCCGGGTCGCCAGCCGCGAACCCAACCTTCGCCAGTTCGGATTGAGTCTCCGTTGATCCGAGCCGCTCCAGCAGACGCGGCCCCATGGTGGAGCTGTAAGCGATACGGCCCATGGGCACGTAGGAAGTGCCCCCGGCCGTCTCGACGGCTGACTTCAGGCTATCCTTGTCCCATCGGTCCGTCAGGAACTCCACTCCCAAGAGCAGCTCCGTCCAGCCCCAGGCCAGTTCGAACCCGTCCGAGGTAACGAACTCGTCCGCAAGCCACTCGGCGAACATCGGCTGCAAGACATCGCAGGCCGGCAGGTAGTGACGCTCCATGCCCTCGAAGGATTCCAGAGGCTGGCGGCGGGTGATGACCATGCCTCGATGTTGAGACGCAACGCTGCCTTCGTCGGCTTTGACCGGCTGCTGTCATGCAGAGGCGTCTGGAAGAGCCGTGCCATGACCTCAGGCCGATCGGCCTTGGCGGCGCCGAGCGCATAACCCCAGGCCACAAGGATGCCGGGCAAGGTGGCGAGATCGAGCAGGACCGTGGAGCCGGATTCCAAGGGTCGCTCTAGAAGCGTGGTCGCCATGTCCCGGGCCAGTCCGTACTCCGTCCCGTCGCCCCAGCGCCCGAGGGTGAAGGCGGCCCGGACCAAAGGCTCGGGCCGCGCTTCATTGCCAGATTCCCCGCGCGGCCTCCCGTGCCTGACGCTCCTCGCGCCGGTAGGGATCGCCGTAGTTGGTTTCGGAGATCGCAAGCCCCTCACGGACGAGGGTGCCACCCAGGTCGCGCCCCCTGACGGTGCAGACGGCGACGTTGCGGCGATAGCGGTCCGTGTCGGTGATGGTGCATCGGGCGCCGTTCGCGGCGAGCTGACGGGCGCGAGCCTTTGCGGCGTCAGCGGTGGAGCGGGCGGCAGGCGAGCAGGCCCAGATATTCGGAGATTGGCGGCAGCGGGTGAACGGAGCGACCTCCCCTGCATCGATCCCGGCGAGGCGGACTCGGTGGCGTACTCCGTCATCGGTCACGCAGCGACCGGAGTCTCCGTCAGACATGACAAGGGCTGCGCAGGTGAGGACGACGCCGATCATGGCCACGCTCCGTGTTGAACCGTAGCGCAGCTAGCGCGATTCCCAGCCAGCAGGACCTCAGAAGATTCGCCTGGGCCAAGGCAGCGCGGGCGTTCAGCGATCGTTCGCAGCCCCAGGTCGCCGGGCCAGCGCGAATAGTCCAACCGCCACCAGAGCGACGCCAGCGACGATCATCATGGCTGGGCCGATGGGGTGAAGGACGACGCCGCCCGCGCCGAGGAGTACGCCAGTGACCGTTAGCGCAGCGCCCAATGTCGCACCCGCAATCGCTTTCATACTGACGGCGCATGGTAGATGCCGACGAAAGACCTCGCTGAGGGGCATCCTTTTCATCGCCGAAGCGTAGCCATGCGCGGGATAGGCGTCGAGCCCTAGGCTTCGCCATCAAGGCCCGCTGCGGCTCGCGAGGCGGGATGAACAATGGCTCGGCAAGCGCTGTCCGTACTACCGTTAGCGGAGCCCCTCACCTCGCTGGCAGGGGCTTCATTCCGGCCAGACCCGCGTGACATTGAGCTGGCCCGACGCGGAGGGCGTGAGAATCAAGGCCTCGGACGCCGACAGATCCAGCCAGTGGACGCCCGCCCCCGGCGGGAGGATGACGATCTGCCGGTCGTGATAGGGGGCAACGTCTGGCCCCGGCGCGGTCGTCAGCATGGCGAAGGCGCCGTCCCTGACGACGCCGGCGATCCAGAACCAGGGCTGGTCCGCCATGGTGAAAAGCCATTTGGTTTTCTTGCCCTGAACCTTGGGCTCAGTGAACTCGTAGAAGCCGTCAGCCGGGATCAGGCAGCGCGTCGAACCGGCGAAGGAGCGGCCGTCGGATCGGAAGTTGAAGACGGGCTTTCCGGTCGCACCCTTCCAGGCCCAGGGCGTCATAGCCAACTGGGGCACGCCGTTGACCAGGGTAACGACGGGGGCGCTGTCGCCGATGCGGTAGTCGGCGGGCGCGAGGTTCGGCAGGCCGCCGGGGAAGGTCAGGGAGCGGCCGGCGTCGCGGAACGGCGCGGCTAGTTGATTGGTCGGAACGTGCAGGCGGTAGTTGTTGCACACGGACCAAGCTCCGAGGTCAGTTTTCCAGAACGCCCTTCTCGATCAGCCCCAGAACGATGGGGTCTTCAAGAGATGCAGCCAACTCCTGGGCGTAAGCCCGTTCCGCCTCGGCCTCGTCGAGAATGAACTTGGGCGACACGCTGCGGTGCGTTGTCAGTCGAAACGAAACCGAAGCCTGCCTTTTCTCGGTCTTCTCTGTCCGAACAAGCCTTACCCCGGCCTGCGCGTGAATCACGGCGTTCCGGATGGGCATGAAGAGCTCCTGATCAGACGGATTCAGGCCGGATCAGGGGTTTTGGTTCCGGGTGGCGGCCGATCATCGAGATCGAACCGATACATGTACGTTTTCTCAGCCGCCTTGCCCGAGCGGTCAGCATTTGGCGCGAGCCCGTCGCTGGGGATTGCAGTAGTGGGATAGGTCCAAGCCGCGCTTATCGATGCGCCGCTTAGTTCAGCCCAGCAGGCTTTCAGAGTGGCGGACGCGGCCATGAGAGGGAGAATATGGTGAGAGACGGGGTTTAGGCCCGCGTGGATACTGAGGATGCGCCGATAACAATCGGCCACCTCGCGCAGATCGTTCGCGTCGACAACGCTCTTGGTGGATCTTCCTTTGTACCGGCTCATCGCGAGGACCTCCCGATGTGCGTCATGCCGGCGATCAGGCCAGCGACCAAATCCAGGGTCTGCGCCGGCATCTCCGGCTCGCTGCGTGCCTCCAGCTCCCGGTCCAGTTCGGCCAGATCGCTGACGATCGCCTCGTCCGGCCTGCAAGGTTGCGTGTCCATAGTCATCCTCCGAGTTGCGGACCCGGGGCGGACTCCTACGGCGCTGGCCGGTAAACGTGCAACCCAAATGTTCTCCTTATGTTCCGAGACCTGTGGGCGATTAATGCTGAGGCCGCCTGACTCGACTTCCGCTTCAATGGCGGGCTAGCTCCGCTGGCACCTGGGGAGGGTCGAATGAAGGGTTTGATCATCGCAGCGTCGGCCGCAATCTTGGCCATGCCGGTAGCTGCCTCAGCACATCCCGGCGGCCTGAATGCCGAAGGCTGCCACAACAATCGGAAGACGGGTGACTACCATTGCCATGGCGGAGGTCGGAGCAGTTCCTCTCCGGCACGCCCCCAGGGCCTGCTCGGGAGCGCGCCTTTAAAGCGAGACGGCGGCGCATATGCGAACTGCGCCGAGGCCAGGGCGGCGGGGGCCACACCGATCAGGCGCGGCCAGCCCGGCTATGGCCCTCACCTGGATCGTGACGGCGACGGAGTGGGGTGTGAGCGGGGATAGCCCAGCGGCCCTGCGGTGACTTCGCCAATGCGCCAAAAGCAGAAATCGGGTCACCGCCGCAAAGCAGACCTTTTTTACGATGGTGGCTCCTAAGACATGCACGACTCAGATCTCCAGGGACAGTCTGGGCTTACTCATAAAACCCCGTTATGATGTAGCGGGGCAATCATTGGGGAGGCACCCATGAAGACTAAGGCTTTGATCGCGCGTGCTTTTGGCGCAGCAATGGCTGGTGCGGCTTGCGTGAGTTCGGGGACTAACTTCTCGTTCGCTGCCGTCGATGCTCTGCAACCAGGCGTGAGTACCCGTGCCGACGCTGAGAGGACGCTGGGCCGTCCCAACAGCATAAGCAACATGCCGGACGGAACGGTCCTACTCCAATGGATTCACACGCAAGCCGTGCTGGTTAGCGCAGAGTCCAAGCATGTCGCCCTGCTCTTCGACGCTAATGGCAAGTTCATTCGCGTTCAGCACCAAACCCAAACGAGCATGTAATCGTGCGGGAGATGCTGTCGTCCTAGTCATCACTGTCGCGGCAGCATTCATCATGATGACATTTTTCATCGTGGACGACAATAATCCCAGGGCTCTTGGCAAGCCGTGAGAATGGTATCTCATCATCGCTTTGCTGCTAGGGTCCGGGCCGTTTCAACTCAGACGAGTCTTCATCACCACGACGTGGGGAGAAGACGTGACGCAGACCTGATCGATCCCCGGACGCTTGGTCGGCGAGCCGACCATCACCCAGCCTCGCAGGCCGCGGCCCGCCCGCGCGCTCTCATTCCCATGTCATGATCTGAAAGGGGTCCAGCCGATGGCGGCCCACACCTGGACCAGCGCGCGCGCGGCAAAACGCATCGCCGCACGTCTGAAAGAAGTCGAAACCGTTGAAATCAAGGACTACGTCCGCGAAACCGACCTGTCCTCCCTGCCCCGCACCAAGGCCTACCGGGTCAACGGCGTCCACATCTATGTCGACATCAAGAATCTCGACGACATGCTGGGCGCGAGCGAGGCGGAGGGCGTCCTCTGCCACAAACGGACGCTGCGATTCCTGAACCTGCACTACCGGGCGGTTCACCGAATCCTGAGGGCGGTGGGCGCGATCGAGGTCGACTTCCATAACCAGCGCCTGCACGCGGTCGTCGCCAAGCCCTACGGTGACGAGATCGGCCGCATCCACCGGGCGGTCGCCATCGCCCAGCTGATCATCGACGTCCTGGCCCAGACGGGCGAGGAAGGCGACGAGATCATTCCCGCCGCCAAGGTGCGGGTCGGGATCGACAGCGGCGTAGCTCTCGCGGTGTGCAACGGAAGACGCGGTCACGCCGAGCCGCTCTTCCTGGGCGCACCCGCCAATCTGGCGGCGAAACGGGCCGGGGGCGGAACCGTCGGGGGCATCTATCTGACCAACACCGCCCGCGGCGTCATCGGCTTGGCGGACGACATCGTTGAAGATCGCGCGCCCCTCTCGGCGGAAGAGGTGGCGTACAGCCAGGACGACGCCGGGCTCGAGATCAACGCCGATCAGATCGTGAAGGCCTGGCGGGCCGACCTGGAGGCTAATCCGATCGGGAAGTTCGGCTTCTCGGGGCACACCCCGCCGTTCTCGAACCTGGACTTCGAACTTCTGTCGCCCTCCGCGAGCCGGCGCCAGGATGCAATCTCGCTTTACGCCGACATCGATGGCTTCACGGACTTCGTTGCCGCGGGTGCCTGCGACGACGACTCCGCCCGGAACGTCGTCCGCGTCCTGCACGTGCTCCGCAGCGAAATGGACGCTGTCCTCGACAAGGACTTCGAAGGCCGGAAGGTTCGCTTCGTGGGCGACTGCGTGCACGGGGTCCTCGGCGAAGGCACGGCCCAAACCACCGACCTCGAGGAAAGCGTCAGCACCGCCGCCCTGTGCGCCGCCGCCATCCGCAGCAGCTTCGACCAGTCCATCGCGGCCCTGGAAGACGACGACATTCTCTCCGACGGGCACGGCCTCGGCTTGGCCATCGGCTTTGAGCTCGGCCCGATCGCCCTGACCCGTCTCGGGGTAAAGGGCTCCATGATCCGGTGCGCCGTCGGCCGCAACGTGCTGGCGTCCGAGGCGGAGCAGCGTCGCTGCGCCGGGGATCAGACCGCCATCGGGCAGAACGCCTACGACGAAGCGACCAGCGCGGTTCAGACGATGTTCGGTTCGAGCCGCAAGCGGTCGGGCCTCGTCTACGACACTGCGGTGGACGAGTTGGCCGGTCGCCTGGACGAAACCGCCAAGGCGTCGAAGGCTCTCGCCAAGTCCATCGCAGTTGGCGCGACGGTCGGCCTCGTCCAGACTACCGCGGCCCCGGCCGCGGACTACGCCTTCGCCAATCGTCGGACGGAACCGAGCAAGCCCGCGGGCTTTGCGTGACCATCTGGTACCTCAGCGCGCCGTATCGGCTGGCGGAAGAATATGAAGCCCTGCTCGCCCTGAAAAGCAGGACGTCCTGGCTTGAGCTCGGCGCGCTGAGGCCGGACGAAAACGGGCGCCTCTGTATCGATGTCGAGATCGCCGCGGCCGGCAGGATCTATGCCACGCGGCTGCGCTACCCACACACCTTCCCCTTCTCGCCGCCTTCGGTCGTGCCGAAGACGCCAGAAGCATGGAGCGGCCACCAATACGGTTCCGGCGGTGAGTTGTGCCTCGAATGGGGCGCGGACAACTGGACGCCCGAACTAACGGGCGCGGACATGATCGAGAGCGCGGAGCGCCTTTTGTCGGGCGAGGCGACAATCGAAGGGGAACGTCCCGGGCGGGTGCCCAGCCGACATGACACCACCCTTGGTCAGGATCTCCGCTTCAAGTCCTTCCGCTTGGTGGTGACAGAAACCTTCGCCACTCACATGCGGTCCCTTGCACCCGGTTCGACGCGAAACGCCAAACTGCTTTGGACCGACAACGACAAACAGCATGCGCTCGCGCCGGTTCACCTGACGACGGCGGATGGTGAACGATGGACGGACCCATCGACGCCCCAGGCCCTGTGGGCGAACAACACCCTGTACGGGGCCAAGGTCTGGCGCCTTCCTGACGGCGTTGTGACGCCGCCTTCGGCCGACGGTCCGCAACTGCGTGCCTTCATGGCAGCGCATGGATATTGCGCCCCGCCCGACGACGGCCAGCTCGCGCTCGACCTCTTTCTGACCTGGGACGACACCGGCGCGCGGTTGCGGATGTTCAGCAACGATTCGGATGGCGTCTACGATTTCACTGTCGTCGCGGCGCGTCCCGCCAGCCGGTTGCCGCGCGGGTATAGCGTCCTGGCCGGCAAGACGGTCGGCCTCGTCGGCTGCGGTTCGGCCGGGAGCAAGATCGCGGTGAGCCTGGCCCGTGCGGGTGCGGGTCATCTGATCCTCGTCGACGACGATATCCTCCTTCCGGAGAACCTCGTCCGCAACGATCTCGACTGGACGGTCATGGGCGAACACAAGGTGCGCGGAGTCGCCCGGCGCGCCGACCTGGCTGCGCCCGGAGTCCGGATCGACACTCACATCAAGCGCCTCGCCGCGCAGGAGGCGAGCGGTGTCGTCGATGGCGTACTGCACAGCCTGCAACAGTGCGATCTCATCATCGACGCCACCGCGGAACCCGCCGTGTTCAATCTCCTCACCGGCGTGGTAAGCGCGGCGCGGAAGCCCCTGATCTGGCTAGAAGTCTTCGCCGGCGGCATAGGCGGGCTCGTCGCCCGGTCGCGGCCTGGGCAAGACCCGTCGCCCCAAACGGCGCGCGCCAAGATCGAAGCCTGGTGCGCTTCGAGCGGCGCCAAGCCGCCGCGTGCGGATCGGCCTTATGAGGCTAATGGGGAAGCCGAGCCGATGATCGCGGACGACGCGGACGTGACGGTTATCGCGGCCCACGCAGCGCGGATGGCTCTCGACCTGCTGACGGAGACGTCGCCCTCGGCGTTCCCGCAGTCCGCATATATGATCGGCCTGCGCGAAGGATGGCTCTTCACCCAGCCGTTCGACACGCGCGCGATCGATCTCGGCGAAACCGAAGTCCCCGCCGCCTCGCCCTCCGCCGACGCGTCAGCCGGCGGCTCCGCCCTGCTGGTTCAAATAATCAAGGAGCTCCAGGGTGAAGCTGCTGATCCATCCTGACACGGTCAAACGGCTGGCTAGGGAGCTGGCCCAGGCGGGCCGCCGGGAAATCGGCGGCGTGCTGGTCGGCGAACATCTCGACCGCAACACCTTCCGCATCGCCGACATGTCGATCCAGCGTCAGGGGGGCGACACCGCCTGTTTCGTGCGCCGGCCGGGAGACCACAAAGCCTTTCTTGACCGCTTCTTCTCCAGCACGGGGGACGCCTATGACCGCTTCAACTATCTCGGCGAGTGGCACTCCCATCCGTCCTTTTCGACGGAGCCCAGCGGGACCGACCTTCTGCAGATGCACGAGATCGTCAATGATGGACCGTCGGCTCCGCCCTTCGCAGTCCTGATGATCGTCCGGCTCGACGTCGACCGTCGCCTGGCGCTGCAGGCTATGGCGTTCCGTGGAGACACGGTCGAAGAAGCGGCGCTCGTCGTATCGGATAGACCCGAAAGCGACCCCGCGCGGCCGCGTAGCTGGGCGTCCCGCTGGTTCGGCCGCCCGGCGACCAAACCCGTCATTCGCTTCATCTGATCGGAACCCTGATGTCCCTGAAATCGCGTTTTGAACAATCCGACGATCTGATTGACGCCCTGATGGGTCAGCGGATCGTCGAAGACCGGGAGATCGCCGCGTCCCTGGCGTCGGAAGGCCAGTTGGTCGAGTTCGCACCCGGAAAGATGATTATCGAACAGGGCGGATCCGATCGGGGGATCTACTTCCTGCTGGCTGGCAAGACTCACGTCGTCGTCAACCAGGTCCGGCTGTACCCGCGCGAGAAGGGCGGCACCGTCGGCGAAATGTCGGCGATCAACCCGCACATCAGCCGCTCGGCGACAATCGAAGCCACGGAGCCGACCGTGGCGTGGAAGGTCACGCACAAGCGTCTGGCGGAGGTGGGCACCGAACATCCGCTGATCTGGCGGAGCATCGCCCAGGTGCTGGCCGAGCGGCTCGAGCAACGCAATCAGTTCGTCAATCGGGTCAACGCCCGTCCCCGCGTCTTCATCATCTGCTCGGCCGAAGCTCTGGCCATCGGAAAGGCGATCCGGGTCGGCCTCGAGCACGACGCCGAGGTGGTGATCTGGAGCGACGACAAGATCTTCGCGCCTGGCTCCTATCCGATCGAGGCGCTGGAGGAGCAGGTCGGACTGGCGGATTTCGGCATCGCGCTCGCCGAACCGGACGACCTGGTGCTCTTGCGGGACCGCCTGTCGACCACGCCGCGGGACAATGTGATTTTCGAGCTCGGCTTCTTCATGTCGCGCCTGGGCCGTCACCGCACCCTGCTGCTCGTCCCCCAGGCTGAGGACGTACGACTTCCGTCGGATTTCAAGGGGCTGACGCCCCTGCCTTACCGTACCGGCCAGACGTCGCGCGAGCTTCCGATCGCGCTCGGCCCGGTTATCGACAAGATCAGCGGCCTGATCGCCGACCTCGGTGTGCGTTCGTCTCTGGCAGAAGCGAAATGACGGGTCCATGACAAAGCAGGTCACCAAACGCTGTCACTGGGTGTCACAGTCCTACCTCCGGTCCTTCGCGGCCGACGCGGCGGGGCAGAAAATTTGGCGCTTCAGTAAGAACGATGGTGATCCCGAACTGAAGCCTATCGAGAAAGTCGCCGTGAGGTTCCACCTGTACTCGCCGCAAGGCGCAGATGGCACGCGCGACGACCGAGTGGAACGCAAACTTGGTGAGCTCGAGCGATGGTTCGGTCATCCGATCTGGAAGCTGCTGTGCACCTCGGAGGCTGACCTCACCTGGGAGCCCCTACGAAAGATGCTCGCCCTGATCGTGGCGACCACCTACGTCCGAAATCCGGCACAGTTTGAAAGCTGGAAACGCATCCATCGCCGAATGGTCGATGAGGTCTCGAGGCTCGAAAGCATGCCCACGCATGTCAGGATCGCCGGTGTCGACCGTAAGTTCGATCCGTCCGACTGGCCGGAGTTCCGAGACGCCGACGAGGAACAGATGAAGGTCGCGTGGAATGACTATGTCGCCGCCGCGGGCGACATCGCTCCTAGCCTGCTCAAAATGCGGATGGTGATATTGGCAGCAAACAAGCCGGTCTTCGTCACCTCGGACAACCCCGTAACCATAACCCACCCTTCTCTGGAGTTCCGAGGCTTAGGCGATCCCGAAACGACGATCTCATTTCCGATCAGCCCGACGCGTATGTTGGTAATGGACAACCGCCACAATGAACCAAACGGCGTTTACTACTCGCTGGCCGACGATTCCGCAGCGTCGCAGAACTTGCTGGTCTGGCGCAATGCGATTGAGCACATGTTCAGCCACCGCCACACCGACGAGGTCTGCGCGGAGCTCCTCAACGCCGAGGACCGGCTGCTAGTCGAGCAATAATCACGGTTGGGTAGGCGTTCGCGTGCCCTAGCCTTCCGGCTGATGTTTCGCACCGAAAGCGGCCGGACCTCAAAGTCCGCTATGATTCAGATGCGGCGATTTAGTGATGTCAGAATGCGCCAAAACCGGACTTTGGAGAAGTGCCCCAAAGCCGACATTCAGTCCTCGAAGGTTTCGTAGGTCTTCTTATCCACTGAACTCGGCGGCTAGACGCCTTCCCGCACAATTCGCGGCGCGACCAGCCACGTTGCGACCGAACATGACGCAACGCCATGCTAGAACACACGCGGCGGTGGCAAAGCGAGACAGGCGGAACTAGGTTCACGCGAAGGGGGGCCAGAACATGAAATTGGTCTTTGGACTCGGAGCGGACGGTCGCGTCTGGCCCGAAACGTCTAGCGTCGCAGGGGACCTCGACGACGGCGTCGTGGGACCGCAAGGGCTCGCGAGCCTCATTGAGACGCAGCTTGGCCTGAGCGGTCCGACCGTGTCGCGTCCCGCCCGCGTCGCCTCCTGGGTCACCAAGCTGCGCGCCGCCGGCCCGGGACGTTTCTGGGACCGGTCGTTCGAGAAGGACGCCTGGTCCACCGCCGGAACCCTGCTGGATTGGCGGGACGCCCTCGTCGCTGGCGGATGGGCCGGACAGAGGATCGGATCGCCCCGCGTGGACGATCTGGCGGACGCCGATCAGGCCGGCGCGCCGCTTTCGTCGGGCCTGTCCGACCGGCTCGCGCTTGCGGCCCGCAGCCTCGCGACCCGGCCCGGACTTCGCATCGTCTCGATCACGCTTGTCGAGCCCCGGCCCCTGTTGCCGCCCGTCGTCGCCCGCCTGGTGGATGCGCTTGAGAGGGCCGGGGTTGAGATTAGCGCGACGCCGGATCCGGTGCCTGCCGCGAAGGGGTCGGACCTGTGGCGCGTCCAAGAGGCCCTGCGCGGCGGTGCCGGGGAGCCGCTGACTGGCGACGGCTCCCTCGTCCTGATTGAGGCCGACACTGCGCTGATGGCCGCGGAAACCGTGGCGGACTGGCTTGCGGCCGGGCCCGCGGACGCCGTGATCGTGGCCCCCGACGGAGACACCGCCCTTTTGGACCGGGCGCTGAATGCGCGCGGCCTCCCGGCGCTGGGTCTATCCGGCGCCTCCCCCTGGCGCGGGGCGCTTCAGGTCCTGCCTCTCGCCTTCGCGGCGGCTTGGCGGCCGTTCAACGCCCGCGCCCTGCTCGACCTGCTGATGCTGCCGCGCCCGCCGATCTCTCGGTGGGCAGCCCGCCGCCTAGCCCGAACGCTCGCCGAGCAGCCCGGCGTGGGGGGGGCCGCCTGGCTTCAGGCCTGGACGGACATCGAGACGAAGCTGCTCAAGCTGCACGCGGACGACGGAGATCCCCAGGGGCGGACCGACCGGACGCTGGGCGAATGGCGGCTCTGGGTCGAGGTCGGCCTTCACGACCGGTCCGCCGGTATGCCCCTTGAGGCCATCCGCGAGGTCGCAGGCCGCGTCGCCGCCTGGGCCATCCGCACCGATGCCGGCGGACAGGATCCGCTGCTGCTCGGCGTCGCCTCCGCCGCCGGGGCCCTGGTCGACGCCGCCACCCGTCTTGAGCTTCCAAGGATCCCGGCCCTGCTGCTCGAGCGCATGGTCGGACAGGTTCTGGCCGATGGCGTCTCCAATCCCGCGCACGTCGCCGAAACGGGTGCCCTTCGTGCCGTCCGGACACCTGGTGCCCTCTGGGGGCCGGCGCCGCGGGTGATCTGGTGGGGCTTCGCCGGGCCCGGTGAAAAGGTCGCGGGCGAGCGCTGGGACCGTGCCGAGCGCGAGGCGCTCGCGGCGGCCGGCGTATCGCTGGAGAGCGCCGTCGGGGCCTCGACCCGAATCGGCGCCGGCTACGTCCGCGCCATGATGAACTCCGGCGAGCAGATGCTGCTGGTGCGTCCGGCCCTCTCCGGCGGCGAACAGACGACCGCACATCCGCTGGCGCACCAGTTGCGCCCCATCCTGCAGGGCGCGGCGGAGGGCGTGTTTTTCCGGGCCGAGCGACTGCTGGCGGAGCCCGCCGTCGACCTGGCGCGGCGGACCATCCACCGCACGCCGGTCGACACCCTTGATACGCCCCAGGCCGTTGCGCAGTGGACGCTCGAGGCCGATCTCTCGGCGACCCTCGACCGCCGGGTCGAGAGCGCCACCTCTCTGGAACGGCTGTTCAACTGCCAGATGGGCTGGTTCGCCCAGGACGTCCTCGGGCTGCGCCGCGGACGTCACGCCGAACTGCCCAAGGCCAGCCAGCTGTTCGGCAGTCTTGCCCACGAGATCGCCCGCCAGCTTCTGCCGCCCGGAGCGCCTCCGCCTCTGGCCGGCGTCCGCGCCTCCGCCTCGGCCCTCTTCGACGCGCTTCTGCCGGCCATGGCGGCCCCTCTGGCCCAGCCGGAGTACGCCGGCGAACTGGCGGCCGCCCGCGAACAGGTGCCGGCCGCGATGGAAGCGCTCGTCCGCCTGCTGCACGAGCGAGGGCTTGAGGTGGTCGGAGCGGAAGTCCAGCGGGACGGGGTGTTCGGCGACTTGCCGCTTACCGGCCGCATCGACCTGCTGGTCCGGCACGGGGCCGAGGTCGCCGTCCTCGACCTGAAATGGACCCGTTCCGAAAGGCGCTACGTGTCCATGGTCGCTGAGGGCGCGGCGATCCAACTCGCGGTCTACCACGGCCTGTCCCGGGCCGACGGCGCCGTCGCGCCTGGCGGCTACTTCCTTCTGCGCCAGAGGCGGATGATCGCCGGAACGGGCTCCTTCCTCACCGCAGATCCGGTCGAGGCGGTGCGCCCGGACGGCGACACCCTGCGGCTCGTGGCCCAGGACTGGGCCGCATGGAAGGATCTCGCGGGGCGCGGCGTCCTCGTCGCGGCCGGACTCCCGGCGTCGGCGGCGGCGCGACCGGACGACCTCGGTTTCGAAACCCCCGACGAACCCTGCCGCTACTGTGATCTCACCGGCCTGTGCCGCATCAACGTGGAGGCCCTGTGATGACTAGGCTGACCGCCGTCACCGCCTCCGCAGGCGCGGGCAAGACCACCCGGATCGTCGGCGACATCGCCGGCGAGGTCGCCGCGCGACCGCCCGAGGAGATCGTCGCGACGACCTTCACCATCAAGGCCGCCGACGAGTTGGTCGAGCGCGCTAGGGCCCGCCTCTTCGGCGACGGCCAGGCCGAGGCCGCCGCCCGGCTGCTGGGCGCCCGGTTCGGGACGGTCAACGCCGTGTGCGGCCAGATCGTCTCAGAGTTCGCCCTGGACTTGGGGCGCTCGCCGTCCACCATCGTGATCGGTGCCGAGAACGAGTCCACCGTCTTTTCGATGGCCGCTGACCGGGCCATCGCCGCCCATGCGCCAGTCCTGAACGCGCTGGCCGACCGCTTCGGACATAACGATCCGCGCCCGCCCACCGGCGGTGAGGGCCCAGACTGGCGTAGGACCGTCCGCCAGATCGTGGCCCTGGCGCGTTCCAACGGTCTTGACGCCGATGGCGTGCGGACCTCCGCCGACCGGTCGATCGAGGCTTATCGGGAGCTGCCGCCGGCGGCCGCTCCGGAAGGGGCCGCGCTGGACACGGCGCTGACCGACGCCCTCGCAGCAGTGATGGCCGCGCGGCCCGCCGAGCTCAGCGCGAAGGCGAAGAAGCCCATGGAGGTTATCCGGGCGGCTCACCAGCGCGCGGGCCGCGGCGAGACCCTTTCCTGGCCGACCTGGGCCAGGCTGGCCAAGGCCGAATGCGCGCCGACCAAGGACGGTCCCGCCTTCGCCGCGGCCATCACCACCCTGGCCGCCGCAGCAGGACGGCACGCCGATCATCCCCGCCTGCGGGAGGATACGGAGACCTTCATCCGCTCGACCTTCGCCTGCGCGGCCGAGGCGCTGGCCGCCTACCAGGACTGGAAGGCCCAACGGGGCCTGCTGGATTTCACCGACCAAGAAGCTTTGGCCCTCGACGTCCTGCGCGACCCCGGGATGGCCGCACGGCTGAGGGAGCGGGTCAGCCGCGTCTTCGTCGATGAGTTCCAAGACTCCAGCCCGCTCCAGTTGGCCGTCTTCACGGCGCTTTCGGATCTGGTCGAGGAGAGCACCTGGGTCGGTGATCCCAAGCAGGCCATCTACGGCTTCCGCGGTGCCGACACAGACCTGACCCAGGCGGCCTTCGCGGGAGCTGCCGCCGGCGGGGACCCGGCCGATGTCCTCGCCATGTCCTGGCGCAGCCGGCAGGGCATCGTCGATCTGTCCAACGCACTGTTCACCCCGGCCTTCGAACGAATGGGACTGCCGGCGGCGAGCCACGCCTTCACGGGAACTCACCGATCCGACACCGGCTTCGACCGGACCGCCCTGGGGTGGTGGACCCTCACCGGCAAGGTGGACGAGCAGGCTCGGGCCCTCGCGGCCCAGATCGCCGCCTGTCTCGCGGACGGGGCAGAATGGTTGGTGGAGGACAGGAGGCCAGGAGAGCACCGGCCCCTCTCGATCGGCGACATCGCGGTGCTCTGCCGCACCAACACGGACGTGGCGCGCTTCGCCCGGGCCCTCAGCCAGGCCGGCCTACCGGTCGCGGTGGAACGCAGCGGACTGGCACAGACCCCGCATGTCGAGCTGGTCCTGGCCGCCTGCCGGTGGATCGCCGACGCCTCGGATCGCCTGGCCCTCGCCGAGCTCGTCCGGTTCTTTTCGGACGATCCGGAGTCAGACGAGTGGCTCGTCGCAGCCGCCGGGGAGAACTCCGAGGCCGCCCTGTCCGCCCTCGTGCCCGTGGCGGAGCCTTTGGCCGCCTTGCGGGCGCAGACGCTGGGTCTGACCCCCGCCGAACTCGTCGACGCCGTCCTGGCGCTCCCCGAGGTCATGGCGCGCATCGAACGGTGGGGGGACACAGCGATCCGCCTCGACGACCTCGAGGCGCTGCGCGGCTTTGCCCGGACCTATGAAGAGGAATGCGCGTCCTCTAGCGCCCCGGCCACCCTGCCTGGTCTGATCCTCGCCCTCGACGGCGCCGACCCGGAGCGGCCGCCGAGCCTCGCCACTGACGCCATTCAGGTGATGACCTATCACGGCGCCAAGGGTCTGGAGTGGCCGATGACGGTTCTCACCGGACTGGGCTGGGAGCCGAAGGCCCGCCTGTTCGAGCCCGCGACGGAGGTCGACGGGGAGATGGACTGGCGCGATCCGCTGGCCAGCCGCTGGATCCGGTTCTGGCCCTGGCCCTACGACCTCGCGGGTGGCGGCAGTGCGCTTGAGGCCGCCGCTACGAATTCCCCGTTCGGACAGGCCGCCTGGCGGCGCGCCGCGCAGGAGGACACGCGCCTGCTCTACGTCGGCGTCACCCGGGCCCGCGACTATCTCGTCTTCGCTCCACCGCCGAAGACCCCTGTCTGGTTCAAGGTTCTGGATGAGGCCGATGGAGCCTCCCACGTCGTGCCGCCAGCCGCTGACGACAATCTCATCACCGTGGGCGGCGAGACCTTTATCGCCGATGTCCGCGTCCTGGCCGCAGACGACGGAGCAACGCCCCGCTACCCGCAGCCGCCGCATGTCACTGCGCGAGCCGCCGCGACGCCGGTCGCGCCCCTGTTCGTGAAGCCGAGCAGCGCGACCGGCGACGGCTGGAGGGTGACCGAACGCGTCGATCTCGGGGCGAGGCTCAGAATCGACGGTGCCAGCGACATGGCCGCCCTTGGCGAGGCCCTGCACGCCATCCTTGCCTACGACGACCCGATGAGAAGTCCAGACCAACGGCTCGCTGACGCGGACGCCATCCTCCGCCGCTGGAACGTCCCGGCGCTGTCCGCCGCAGATGCGATCGAGGCCTCGACCCGTCTTCAGAACTGGCTGGCCGACCGTTGGCCTGACGGCGAGGTTCTGCGCGAGGTGCCGGTCCGGGCCCGGATCGGGGACCAGATTGTCCAGGGCCGTATCGACCTGCTGGTCCGGCATGCCGCCGGGGCAGCCATCTTCGATCACAAGAGCTTCCCCGGCGCCCTCGACCGATGGGACGACCAAGCGGTGGGACACGCGCCCCAAGTGGGGCTCTACGCCGAGGCCGTCGCGGCCGCGTCCGGCGCCGCCTGCGACGAGCTGTTCATCCACATGCCTGTCGTGGGCGCGATCCTCAGGGTGGCGAGGACGTCCGAACTGGCGTGAGGACGGCAGGGACGACGACCATGATCACCGTCGATCCGGAATGGTGGGAAACCGTTTCCGCGCGGGGCGGCTGTCGACGTCTTCGGCCTGGATTAATGAAGACTACCGGAGACACTTCACCCGGATACGATGCGACGGGAAAGCGATCTCGCTGGGCGGGGTCGGCCCTTTAGAATATTCGAGCAACGCTCCCCAGGCCACAAGCATGTCGCGTTCATCGAACAGGCTAAGAGCGACGCACTCCGCCAAGCACGGGACGGCGAAGCTTATGGCATACGGAATGGCCCATTCGCTTGCGCTCCAGCGCTCCAGTCGGACCGCCTCCGGTGAACGCCCAGGGGCCGCAAAGCGTTCTCCGCCGCAGCCATCAACATCTGGCCGGCGAATGAGAAAGTCGAGGAAGAGGCGCTCAGGATAAGAGCCGGCGAGTTGAACCTGCAGGGTTGGACGCAAGGTCGCCCCAAAGGGCCCTTGCGGAAAACTAGGAAGGCGCGTGTGCGGAGGGCTTAGCGGATTGCGCGGCAGGCCCGCGCGGCCGATGAGGGAGTGCATAGATTGATCGCTGCATAACAAGAAGCCTTTAACTGATCCAGTTCATCAATAAAAAAGCTGATGTCAGAAATTCTATCATTTTAATTCAAAATGTCAAGAATTTAAGCCCATCGAAAACAGATGACTCCAAGTAGTACGCCCCAATTTACCATAGTTTTGCCGCCAAAGGGGCGCCAGCACTCCGGGTAGCCGTGCCCACCGACTCGCCACAGCGACACGGCCTGGGCCTGGCCGATCTCGCTCGACTTCGAAACCGGGCGCGGAACCACTGCCACCAGCCGAAGCATTGTCGAGCTTCCGACTAGTTGCCGGAACACTTAACCAACGTGAAGTTTTGCTGAAGTTCCGGCCGATGCGCCGTGTAAAGGAACGCCTGCTCGTCAGGCGGGGCCTGGAAAAACGAGTCACGAATCCGCTGATCTGTGACTCAACGTGCGGGGCGGGATAGACGGGATTCCTGGGCTGAATTCTGCGGATTTGGTGACTCGGAGGGTTGCTTGACGGAATTCGGGGCGAGTCACGAAAAACGAAGGATTCGCGGGTCGGATTTCGTGACTCGGGCGGCGGGTGTTGATTTCATTGAGGTTTTTCCGGCGGGAAATTCGTCCCAGAACGGGATTCCGGGCGATTTGGGGGCTTTTGCGACGGATTCGCAGTCACTTTAGCCGTAAGAGGCTGAATTATATGAGGAAAAATGTGTGAGTCACGAAACCTACGAAGCGTGACTCGGTCAGGCCTCGTCGGGGGGTGCGGCTGGGGCTGGGGGGTTCACCCCCAGCCGCACCCCCCCGCGCTCTGCGCGGCGCCCTTCTTGCTTAACGAACATCGTTAGCAGAAGGGAGACGAAAATGGACTATGAGACCTGTCCCGCCGGCATCACCCTGCGGGGAATCCGCCGCGCGTTTCGCGATGAACTGAACCGAAATCCGGCGATCCGCGCGTGCTTCGACAAGGCCTGCGGCGGCGGAATGATCCAGGCCTTCGACAGCGCCGTCATGAAGAACCAAGGCGACGACTTCAGGTTCACCACGCGCACGGAGCGCGGGAGCCCCGGTCTCGTCCTCCTCAATGTACAGCTCGATCGGGTACTGGTCCGGCGCGACTTCTCACTCTACTGACCCGCGGCAGTCGGTCCGCGACTCTCGCGCCGATCAATGCCCCAGCAAAAGGCCCGACAGCGCGTCCATCTGACGAGTGGACGGCGCAAAGACAACGAAGTTGCGCTGGATCTCGATCGTTACCTGCCTGAGGCCGTCCCAGTCCTGCCGACGGATGCAGGCGCGCCCGACCTCCACCAGCTTGTCATGGAGATTCTTGTCCGACGCCACGGCGCGATCCGGCACGAGATCCTCGAACCGGCCGAGCACGAAGTCCGGAACACTCATCAAGGAGCGATACACCAGCGCACGCATTTGCTCTATCGGCGCCTCGGCGTCCTTCGGCGCGCTGGCGTCGAGCGCCTGCCGCGCGGAATGCGCCAACTGATCGAAGCGCGCGGCGTCCTCGGCGTCCATCTGTGGCCGGAGCGTCCCCTCCACCAGCTCCTCGAGTGTGGCCAGGTCTCGATTGAGAACCGCGACCCGATGCTCGTCAGCATGCGTCAGGCGGTGCAAATCCTCCCGAACCGCGTGCATTTCCTCCGCCGCCTGACGCCTCACTTCCGGATCGACACTCTGGGAGAGGCGGACTTCCTGACGTGAGACGCGGTCCTTGAGCGCGTCCACCTCGAGCCAGGCAGTGTGGCTCAGGGCCTTTTGGGCGGACTCGATCGCCCCGGAGGCGTCGGTCACGAGGGCGCTCACGTAAAGGCCGCCGTCGTCTCCGGCGAAGTTCCGATGTCCCGCGGCCGAGCTGTAAAATTTCTGGCTGTCGAACGACACGCCGATGTCCGGAAGAGCGATGGCCGCAAGGACGATGCCGTTCTCGTCGATTTGCCATTGGACTTCGATCCTCTCGCCGGTTCGGAGGACCTGGCCGGTCTCGAGATGATTGTCGGCCCGCAGCTGGAAGGCGCCGACCGATCGAGCAAGGTCGAGTTCGAGGATTCCGGGAGATGTTTCGAAGAAGCCGATGTCGATCCGGTCGTCCGCGCCACCGACCAGCGTCCGCCCGGCCCGGAA
Source organism: Brevundimonas sp. 2YAF1 (assembly GCF_052114745.1). Taxonomy (NCBI): domain Bacteria; kingdom Pseudomonadati; phylum Pseudomonadota; class Alphaproteobacteria; order Caulobacterales; family Caulobacteraceae; genus Brevundimonas; species Brevundimonas sp. 2YAF1. Next base: position 441,908 of record NZ_JBFRFI010000002.1, read on the forward strand.
GGTCTTGATCCCGGCCAGCGGCAAGATCGCGCCTTTCTCCGCGATCGGTTCCAGACGATCGCGCCGACCGCCAGCCGCATCGTCCTCGACCGCGATCGCCAGCGTGTGCGTCAGGGGCACCCCGGCCGCCGAAGCCGCCGTTTGGGTGATCCGGAGCTCGATCGTCTCCGTGGACGAGCCCAGCCTACTGACGTGCGCGCGGAAGAGGTTCTCGCCCAGCCGGGACAGCGGCAAGGACATGCGGTGATCGTCCGCTATCTCGATCTCCCCCGAAGACCAGCCGTCGACGGCGTCCACTCGGACGCGGTGTCCCCCGCATCCCGAGATGCGTAGGCGCGCGCTGTCCTCAGATGTTCGCGCCGGGTAATCGAAGCGAACGCCGGCCCCGGCGACCTCGCTCGCCCTGGACGCCTTGCGGGTGCTGCGCGTGTCGCCCCACTCCCGGCTCTCGGCATAAACGGCCGCACCGCGCGCGACCGCGGTCATGGGGTCTGTCGAGAGATCGACGGCGACGCCAAGCGCCTCCGGAACCCGGGAGCGCACGATCGGCATCTTGGACGGCCCGCCGATCAGGACCACACGATCGATGTCCTCGGCCCGATAGCCGTTGTCGCGGATCATCCTGCCGCAGAGGTCGATCGACCGGTCGATGTCTGCAGAAACCAGTGTCTCTAGCTGTCCACGGGTAATTTCGACATCGACATAGATGTCTGCCCCGGACCGGTCCTGAACCCGGAGTTCGTCGTCGCCGATGAATAGCTGCGTAAATTCTCGGCTCGTCAGTTCGATCTTGGCGTCCTCCAGTCGAAGCTGGATGCGGCGGAGCATTTTCGCGAAGGTCGGATCGAGCTGGTACTCGCCGCTGAGGTCGAAAGTGCTTTCCAGCCACGGCACGACGATCTGCGCGAGCAGGGCCCGATCGTGATCCCGGCCGCCGAGCATGTTGATGCCCTCGTTGGCCACCACGTTCACGACGCCGCCCGAGCTCTGCACCAGGGCCGCGTCGAACGTGCCGCCGCCGAGATCGTAGACGAGGAACTGGCCGTCACGAACCTTGGAGCTCGCCATCGACCCCATGGCCGCGGCGATCGGTTCGTGCAGAAGCGCGACTGGCCGCACGCCGGCGAGTTCGGCGGCCCGCAAGGTCGCCTCGGTCTGCATCTGGTTGAAGGCGGCGGGCATGGTGATCACCGTGCCGCTCACCGCTTCGCCGCCTGCTTCGAGATCAGCCTGAGCCAAGAGGGTGCGCAGAATCTCCGCGCTCGCCTCCTCCGGGGTGAGCGTGGTCGCGGCGGCGGCGAAGCCCAGGGGGGTGCTTGTCCCCATCATGCGCTTGAAGGCCAGGGCTACGTTGTCCGGACTGAGCGCGGCTTGCTCATAGGCGCGCTTGCCCACGAACCGCCGCCCTTGGGCGTTGATGAAGAGCGCGCTGGGCAGAACGTCAGCGCCCTCGGCGGTCTTGAACACCCGCAGCATTTCGCCGTCGTATCCGACGACCGCCGAATTGGAGGTTCCCAAGTCGATACCCAGATACATCAAACGTCTCCTGAAACGACAAGGTTGACCCGGCCGGCGTGGACGACACGTCCTCGCCAGAGAACCGTGGGCTCTATGGTGTCGCCGACCCGCATCGCGGTCTCCGGCGGAAATTCGTCGGCGTTCTGGCCGGTCGCGGGAAGGGTTCCGTCGAACACCCTGCCCTCATAGGTCGCGAGCGTGAGGGCCAGATCGTCCAGGACCGCGTTCAGCCGCCCCTGCTGGAATCGGACCTGGCCCGCCGTCCGCGCACCAGCGCCTTCGGGAAGCTGATCGACGAGCCGCTCGAGCGATCGCAGCAGACGCCAGTGGTCGACGACGAGCGCTACCACTGCCTTGGGCAATTCATCCGCCTCACTCATAGGCCCAAGCCTCCGCTAGTCTGCGCGCCTCCGCGGCGGTCTCGGCTCGCCGGCCCGCAACCGCGGTCTGCGCCCGCGCCATGTCGGTTTGGCGATATTGGAACTCGCCGCACTGTGTATTGTAGGCGTCGACTCGCAGATTGAATCGGGCGATGGCGCCGTCGCTCGGGGTCAGGGTCCGCAGTTGATCGAGGATGTCCTGTTCGATCAGACAGTTCTCGATCTCCATCTGCGTCAGCACGCGTGTCGCGCCGCCTTCGTCGGGAAGAGGCGGGATGTCCACGGTCGGCGCGGCGATGTCAGGCTCGGCCTGCACACCGTAATCCTGGCTTGAGGCGTTCGTGGCCGCCTGGGCGGCATCCGCAGCCGGCTGGGCGCCGGAGCCTTCACCATAGCCGTCATGAGCGTCATACGAGGGCCGCGGGGTGTACGCTGGCGTCCGATTGCCCTGGGCCACGGCGACGATTCCCAGAACAATCGCCCCTGTGACGACCCAGCCCGTGATCTGGCTGCGCCGCGCCTCGCGCCGCTTTTGAACCCCGGTACAGATTTGGTGGAGGGTCTGGCGCACGTCGTCATCCCGCTCGTAGCTCAGCATACGCATCGCGATGTCGCCCGCTTCACTGAACCGACGGTCTTCCAAGGCGCGATTCAGATCCTTGTGGTCCGCGTTGCTTCTGAGGATGAGAAGGTCACGCTCGACCTGCGCTCTCGCCTCCCCCGTGACGGCGGATGCCCTGGCCAAGTACCGATCCATGAGGATGAGGGCAGCTCGGGGAAAGCCGTCGGTGTTGAGCTTTAACGAAAAGGCGCGAATGACCGCGAACGCAAGGTCGTCGCCGCTGCCTGCCGCCCGGACAGAATCGAACGTCTGATCGAGTTTGGCGAGCTCGGCCCCGTGCCATGCCTGGCTCTCGATCATCACCGCCGACTGCCGCGACCGCGTCGAAAGCTCTCCGACACAGACTTCCAGCGGCTGAACGATCTCATTCTGCGCGACGTCGCGCTGCATGCGGCGCAGTGCCTCGAGATCCTCGGGAAGCTGACGTCTCGCGGAAGGCAGGCTCCCGAACACTTCAGACAGAACTTCGGTGAGTTCGTGGGCGGCGTCATAGAGCCCATGATCGTTGGCGAGGGCAATCGCGGCGTTTCGCGCGGCGATGTAGAGTTTAAGGGAGCGCGGCTCATCCAGCCCACGCGCGTCGTTCTGCAACTGTAGCGGCGCACTGATGTCGCTCCAGGTCCGAAGTTCGCGGGCGACCTCGCGGATCAGGCCTTCGCCGGTCACCTCGATCCCTTCCAGCTTGGCCTTTGTCGCCGTCTCGATCTCACGCAACTGCGGTGCGGCCCAGCGGCCGTAGGCCTCGGCGACCTGATCCTCGAAAGCCCCAGCACGCCCCTCAAGGAGTCGGGCGACGCGCGCGCCCGGCGAGCCCCCACCCGCCGCGGCCTCGACCAGGGCCGACGCATGTTCTGATCGGACGCCGACTAGGGCTTGTTCGATCTGCGGCACATCGACCGCACCAAATCCTGATGCGGCGCGGACCGCATTGATCTCCTGGGCCACCTCCGCGACGGACAAGTCGGCGTGGGCTGCCATTAGGCGCTCTGCAAAGAGATCGACCGAAAAACGGCCGCAGGCGTCTGCCGCGATGTTGGCGGCGGAGATTGGCGACGAATCGTATCGCAACAGCCGGAGCGTCTCCTGGGCATCGCCGGATCTGAGCGCGGCCATCACCTGTTCGGCCTTCGCCGGGGAGATATCCGGAAGCCACCGGATCTCGTTTTCGAGCCTGGGCTTGGGGAAGGTGAGCGCCTGCTTCATCTTGAGGAGCGCCGTCTCTTCGTGCGGGTGATCGATCACCGCGTCTTCGAAGGCGTCTTCGATCCTGGCAGCACGCGCCCTCACCGACACCGCGAGGCGCGCAAACGGATTGTCCGCTAACGAAAAAGCCAAATCAGTCCCCCCACGTCACCTGGACGCGACACCTTACTCTAGATTTCGCGCGCCCCCTTCGCGTCAAGTTTGCACGCCAAAAATCTTGGAATCGAGCATCGCATTAGCAGCAAGCAAAGAACCGAGCTTGAGACGGGCGAAGACATATCCCCCGCGTCAGTTTGCGAACGCGGCGGCTTTGACTCAAACTTGGACGTTCACGACCGATCAGTGCGAGGCGACCGTGCCTTCGAGACCAGCCCTAAAGAAGGTCCGCCATCTGCCTTTCTAGGTCAGCCTCAGCATCGGCTAGCGTCCGGGAGGCATATTCAAGCACTACTTGGGCCGCGTAGCCCTGCACAGGAACCGCCCCCACGAAGATGCTTTCGACTCCATCAGGGAGGCGGGCTCCCTCCTCAGCGTCCCAGTTGTAGCAGTAGTAGCGCTCATTGTTGTTGAGAGCGCTCATCCAATCTTGCACCTCAGACCAGATAGAGCCCTCCATGAGAAAATCGGTCTTCTTGGGTCTGCCATATTTTTGTGAGAGTTGCTCCGCGACACGATCTGCAGCTCCCCTGGTAACGGTGCCAAAGTTGTCATTTTCTATTTCAGCACCTACCCCCTTGATCCAAACAATGCCCAGACGCGGCGAAGCCCGAACGACATATCTGTTAAACAACGGGTGCGGCGCAGGCGCCTCTACAATATAGCCACCTTGGCCTAGATCGCTGAGGACCGAGAGGCTATCGAGGGGTGCGCCGAAGGCAATCCCGAAGGGCGAAAACATTGGCTTGGCTCCATCAGTATTTAATTTCGGGTCGATCGAAAGCGGTGATCAAGCAAAGAAGCGCGCCTTGGCAGCTTCTGCAAGTTAATCGACGATTGCCTTGGGCGAACGTCGCAGGACAGCTTACCGACGCCCCCGGCGCTCAGGCTGCGTAGCAGCTCCAATCACGACGGCCATGAGACGCAGACTCGCGTCCCGATCTGGAATGATTGTAGGGTTTGATCACAACAACCCTCGGGGATGCACCGACATGGCCGACGGCGACGTCATCAGCTCTATTCGCGACCGTCTGCTGAAGGAGCGCAACGCGCTTCTCGACCTGTCGACCCGCAACCGGCTGCTGAACACCCCGCTGCGGACCAAGAACAACCGCGCGATCGAAATCGTCGATGAAAAATCGGCCGAAGTCTTCCGCCTTCTGACCTCAAACAAGGCCCTCAGCTTCGTGCCCGGTGCCCAACTGAGCGAGGCGGACCGCGCCGAACTCGATCCCGACGATGACGTCACGGGCGGCATTCCGCAGCCGGAGGACGACGCGGTCGATGATCAGGGACGCGCCTCGCGTCACACGGACACGCGGCTCCAGACCCGCTTGACCTCTGAAGGCCTTCAGAAGCGGCTATTCGACGTCTGGTACGACGCCCAGACCCTGGAGCAGGAACAGGGCGTCAACATTCTTTACCTGGCGCTCGGTCTGCTGCGCTGGTTCGACAGCGACACGTCAGACGTTGCACGGCACGCCCCGCTAGTCCTTCTTCCGGTGAAACTGGAGCGCACCAGCGCCGCCGACAAGTTCAAGCTGCGCTGGAGGGACGAACCACCGTCGCCAAACCTGACACTTCAGGCCAAGATGAAGGCTGAGTTCGCCCTCACCATCGAAGACTTCAAAGACGAGGATGAGGTCGATCTGGCGGGGTACTGCGCCCGACTCGCTGAGACCGTTTCCAACAACAAGCGCTGGGAGGTCCTGCCCGACGCCATGGTGCTCGGCTTCTTCTCCTTCTCGAAATTTTTGATGTATCGGGACCTCGATCCCGACAACTGGCCCAGCGACGCGGGAATCGACACCCGCGAAATGATCAGCGCCCTACTGCGGGACGGCTTCCCGGAAAGCACCCCGCTTGTCGGCGACGACGACGCTATCGACGACATTATCCGTCCGTTGGAACTCCACCACGTCGTCGACGCCGACAGTTCACAGACCGTGGTCATCGCCGAAGCCGCTGGCGGACGCTCCCTTGTGGTGAAAGGGCCTCCCGGCACCGGCAAGTCGCAGACGATTACCAACATCATCGCCGCCGCAGTCGCGCGTGGAAAGAAGGTCCTTTTCGTTGCCGAAAAAATGGCAGCGCTGGATGTCGTGCACCGGCGGTTGCGCCAGGTCGGCCTCGGTCCGCTGACGCTGGAACTGCATTCGAACAAGGTCAACAAACGGACGGTTCTGGAGGAACTGAAACGCACCCGTGACGCTCAGCACAAGCCAGCGCGCGGCGACCTGAGCGTGATCGACAAGTTGGGCGAGACCAGCAGCGTGCTCAATACGTTCGCCCGACGTCTGCACCAGCCACTGAAACCGAGCGGTCTGACCCCCCAGTCGATTCTGGGCCTTCTGGCGCGCTCGCAAGAATCGACGGCGCCCTCGGGCTACGTGCTGACAGGCACCGATCAATGGGATCGCGAGGCCGTGGCGACACGGCGCGCGATGATTGTCGACGTCGCCGAGCGATCGCGTGCGCTTGGACCGGTCCCTGCCAACGTCTGGCGCGGCGTCCGGCGCGACGCCCTCGACCCCGTCGAACGTCAGGCGCTAGGTGACCGCATTCAAGCGCTGACTGTCTCAAAGACCGACGCAGAGCGGCACGCCGATGTCGCGACTGAGATTCTTTCGGCCCCCTCCCCCCACACAGCAGCCGACCTGCACCGATCTCTGGCGTTCCTGGCTCTCACGCCGCTGCCAGGAGGCCTGGATCGATCGGCCCTGACCTCTGCGCCTTGGAGCGATCTCGACGATCTCCAGCGCCTAATCGACGCCGGCCGCGCCTATGTCACCGCCTGGACGAGCGCCGAACAGACCTTCAACGAGGCCGGCAGGATTGCCGATCTTACCCCCATTCGCACGGCGATCGTGACCAAGGGTTCCGGTCTCCTGCGCTTCCTCGACGGGACCTACCGCGCCCAGATCGCCTTGCTGCGCTCCTACGTGACGACTGCTCTGCCGAAAACCTCTGCCGAGCGCCTGGCTCTGGTCGATCAGATGACAGCGGCCCAGAACGCCAAGGCCGCCTTCGCCGCCTCCGAACCGGCCGGGGTCGCGTTTGGCGCCACCTGGAAAGGAGAGAGATCGGACTGGAGCCAACTCGACGCCATCCTGACTTGGCGTCGCGCCCACACGGACCTGCCCCCGATTGCGTGGACGCGCCTGACTGAGGCAGCCGACATCACGCCTATCGAGAAGGCGCGTATCGGCCTGGTGAAGGCATTGCCGGACTTCGAGACGCGCCTCGGCGCCGTTTCCGCCGAGCTCGACCTTGATGTGAAGCGAGCGTTCGGCGTCAGCGCTCCCCCGGCGATCCCGCTTGCAACCCTGGCGACCCGCCTGACCGAGTGGCTGGGCGACCTTGAGGGCCTGAGCCGGTTCATCGCCTTCGCCTCGCGGGCAAGGGCGCTCTCCGACCTCGGCGCAGGAGCCCTGGTTGATGGCCTCCATGAAGGCGCTCTGGATCACAAGACGCTCGGCCCCGCCTTTGAGCGGGCCTATGCCGAAGTCCTGCGGGTCACCCTGTTTACGGCATGGCCGGAGCTGCGGGCCTTCGACGGCGACGGTCATAACAATCAGGTCGCCGCGTTCCGACAACTCGACAAGGCGCGCATTGACCTGGCGCAGGAACAGATCGTCGCCGCCCACGCCGAGGGCCGTCCGCGCGGGGCGAGTGGCATTGGACCGCTGGGTATCCTGAATGCCGAGATGGCCAAAAAGCGAGGCCACCTGCCCATCCGCGTCCTTCTGGACAAAGCTGGGCCTGCGATCCAGCAACTGAAGCCGGTCTTCATGATGAGTCCGTTGTCCGTGGCCCAGTTCCTGAAGCCCGGCGGCACTCAGTTCGACCTACTGGTCATGGATGAGGCCAGCCAGATTGAACCCGTGGACTCGCTGGGCGCCATCGCGCGCGTCAACCAGATCGTCGTCGTAGGCGACGAACGCCAGCTTCCGCCTACCGCCTTCTTCAAGAAGCTGACGGGCGAGGAAGACCCCGAGGAAAGCGACGACGGCATCACCATCCAGGCCAAGGATGCGGAGAGCATCCTCGAACTCTGCCTAGCCAAGGGCGTGCCGCACCGCATGCTGAGTTGGCACTACCGCTCCAAGCACCAGTCGCTGATCGCGGTCTCGAACCGGGAGTTCTACGAGAACAAGCTGTTCATCGTGCCCAGCCCCTATGACGCCGTCGCCGGCATGGGACTGAAGTTCAACCTGATGAAGGACTCCGCCTACGATCGAGGCGGCACGCGGACAAACGCCAAGGAGGCGAAGGCGATCGCGGAGGCGGCGATCCACCACGCGCGCACCAACCCAGAGCAGACCCTGGGGGTCGCGACGTTCTCGGTGGCCCAACGCCAGGCCGTTCTGAAGGAACTGGAACTGCTTCGTCGCGCCAACCCAGACGTCGAGGACTTCTTCAGCGGTGCATCGAACGAGCCCTTCTTCGTCAAGAACCTGGAAAACATCCAGGGCGACGAGCGCGATGTGATCTTCATCTCGGTGGGCTACGGCAAAACCGAGACGGGCTATCTGGCTCACGCCTTCGGCCCGCTCAGCGGCGAAGGCGGTGAGCGACGGCTGAACGTCCTGATCTCGCGAGCCAAGCTGCGGTGCGAGGTCTTCTGCAACTTCACCGGCGCCGACATCGATCTGGAGCGCTCCAGAGCCAGAGGCGTAGCCGCGCTGAAGCTGTTCCTGACGTTTGCCGAGACCGGCAACTTCGGCCTCGGCGAAGTGACCGGCGAGGACTTCGACAGCGAATTTGAGATTCAGGTCAGCGAACGGCTCCAAGCGCTCGGATACGATGTGAAACGCCAGATCGGCGCCTCCGGCTTCCGGGTTGATCTGGCGGTTTCGGACCCCGACAAGCCAGGCCGCTTCACCCTGGGCATCGAGTGCGACGGCGCCCAGTTCCACTCATCGCGGTCTGCTCGCGACCGAGACCGGTTGCGCCAGCAGGTTCTGGAGTCCCACGGCTGGATCATCCACCGCGTGTGGAGCGCCGACTGGTATCTGCGCCCCCAGGCTGAGTTGAAGAAGATCGAAGACGCCATCGCCGCCGCCCGAGCCGAATGGTCGGCGCGCGATGAGGATGGCTACAAACCGGCGCGTGCCGTGCCTGTGTCGTTCGAAGCCGAGCAGATCGACGACGACACGGACCTCATTACAGCGGTGATGGAGACCGGCTCTGCGTTCGTGCACGACCGCAACATGTATGTGGAAGCCGACTTCCCGGTGAACCGCAGCGTCGAACCCCATGAGACGTCGCTGGCTCAAATGGCAGCCTACGTCGTCAAGGTCGTCGAGGCCGAAGGGCCGGTCCATCTCGACGAAATCATCGCCCGGATTCGCATCCTTTGGGGCCTAGGTCGTGCTGGCTCGCGCATTCGCGCAGCGGTCGAGCGCGCCGCCTCAGCGGCGGCGCAGCACGGCCTGATCGAAGGCGAGACGTTCTACGCCATGCCGGGTCAGGCCATCGTCGTCAGAGATCGTTCGATGGTCGGGTCGCTCAGCCTTCGGAAGCCCGGAGCCCTGCCTCCAACCGAGATCGACGCAGCCCTCCAGGTGATCGTAGATGCGAATTTCGGAGCAGGCCGCGACGACCTAGTCCTTGCAGCGTCTCGCGCATTTGGATTTGCATCGACCAGCGCACAGTTGCGGGAGGTCCTGCACGAGGGGGTTGCCCGGTTGGAAGAGCGCGGCGTCTTCATCGTCAAAGGAGACTTGATCGTGAGGGCCGCAGCGTGAGTTGGTTGGGGCTGGATCACTTCGTAACCGTCAAAGCGGCCTTAGGGACACGCGCCGCCGCCGCGCGTTTCCTTAAGGTAGGAGGGCGACGTTCCGCTGCATCTGGTGAAGACAGCGACGATATGGGCACGGCGAGCGACGCAGCGGATTCGCCGCCGATCGTCTTCCACATTGTCTACGAAGACACTGCCGGCAGCGTTTCCCAGCGGATCGTCACCGTACGCAAGGTCGAGATCAGCAGAACCGGCCACATGCTGCTCTGTTTCTGCCACCTCCGACAGCGTGTGCGCCGATTTGCCCTGGACCGAGTCCAGGAGGTGTTCGACGCATCGACCGGCGAAGTTCACGCCGAGCCCAAGGCCTTTTTCCTGGGCCACCCGCTGCTGTCGCAGCCCGAAACTCATGAAGACCGGGCGTTTCGTCTCTGCTCTGATGACCTAACCATCCTCACGGCTGTCGGCGCAGCAGACGGCCGCTTCGACCCGGACGAGCAAGATCAATTGCTGATCCATGTCTTCGACCGTTACGAGGACGGCCCGCTGGATGAAGGACTGTTGAGGCGTCGCCTGTCGCTGCTCACCCCTGACCATGCCAGCTTCTACAAGTCGCTGGCCCGCATCCCTCAGACCGACACCCGTCTTCTGCGCCGATCGCTGAGGAGGATCGTTGAGTCCGATGGAATCCTCGATCCGGCCGAACTCGCGTTCGTGGACACGATCGAGGCCAGTCTCCGTCGGGAAGTCTAGGGCAGCCAGACGCTTCACCTCAACTCGCGAGAGCCGTTTGGAACACTCGAGCCCCTAGACCGCGAGCAACCGCTGCCTTTACAATCGCTCGTCACTAAGCGACTGAAAAGAAACAAATTTGCCTCAGACTACGAATCTGAGGGTCGGACGTTCGAATCGTTCCGGGCGCGCCATTTCTTCTTTCCTTGCATCAGACGTTTCATGAGGCGGACCCGCCCGGGCCCGCCTTTAGCCATGCGCGCTAGCGCCCCTTGACGGATCACGCCTTAAGATTGTTGCCTGGCAGAGGCGAGGCCTGACCATGAGGCGACTCCTGCCTTTCTGACGCCTGATCGTGATCGACGCGGCGTCGCTGAAGGCGCGACGAATTCAGGGGACGGGTCGGCGCTAGCGCCAGCGCGCGAGCCGAGCCACGCCGAGAGCGCGGCCCGCGCCACAGCCTCGGGCAATCTGGCGGACACCAGCGCGTTTTAGGTGGCCAAGGGCGGCTATGTCGCCGACGCCCGCCTCGCCCTCAAAGGACCGCTTCGGTCCCCGGCGGCGCGACGCCCAGCGCCACGCGCCATGTTCTTAAGCGGCCGTCAGCCTTCGACGGAACGCAGGCCCGACACCGAAGCCTGCTGCACCACCGGGCGGCGCTGGCCGCCGGCGGCGATGATCCGGTCGATGCGCGCCTTTTCGGCGCGGAAGGCGGCCAGATCCGAGCCCTCCAGAACGGTGCCCTCCTGGGTCTTCACGCCGGCCGGATTGATCCGCTGACCGCCGCGCCACAGTTCGTAGTGCAGGTGCGGGCCGGTCGAGGCGCCGGTCGAGCCGACATAGGCGACGATCTGGCCCTGGCTGACGCGCTGACCGGCGCGAATGCCCGAGCCGTAGCGCGACAGGTGGCCGTAGCCGCTTTCCAGACCGTTGGAATGACGGATGCGCAGCCAGTTGCCGTAGCCGCCCCAGCGACGGGCTTCGACAACCACGCCGTCGGCGGGCGCCACGATGGGCGTGCCGGTCGTCGCCGCGAAATCCATCCCCTGGTGCATCTTGCGATAGCCCGAGATGGGGTGGGTGCGGACGCCGAAATTGGAGCTGACCCGGCGGAAGCTCTGCAACGGGGTGCGCATCATGGCCGAACGGGTGTTCTTGCCGGTGGCGTCGAAATATTCCGCCGCCTTAGCGCCGGGGCGCTGATAGCGGTAGAAGGCGTGGCCCTTGAGCTCGGCGTAGAGCAGTTCGCCGGTCTCGACCGTGCGGCCCGCCTCGGTCACCGAACGGTCGAAGACCAGGGTGAATTCGTCAGAGGCCTTCACGTCGCGCTGCATGTCAAACTTGTGCGCGAACAACTGGCTGGCGCGGCGCACGACCGTCGAGGTGGCGCCCAGTTCGCGGGCGCTGGCCGACAGGGAACGCTGGACCTTGTCGTTGGCGACCACGGTTTCGTGCGTCACGTTTTCGTCGAGAGCGCGCAGGCGCAGGGCCCCGTCGAAGCTGCGCGACACGGTCAGCTGGCTGGCCGGGCCGGTGCGCATGGTCAGGCCGATCAGGCGGGCGTCGCCGCGGCCGCCGCGCGGCTTGGACACCGCCGTCTCGAATTTCAGACCGGCGCGCAGGTCCTTGAGGTCGAAGGCGCTGGCGATGGTGGCGGCGACGGCGCTGGCTTCCTCGGCGCCGATGCCGGTGCGGCGCACAGCCTGTTCGAAGGTTTCGCCGCGGCGGATTTGAACGGGGATGGCCTCGGGGGCCGTCAGACCGGCGGGCGCGCCGGCGGCGGCGTAGGCCTGGGTCTCGAGATAGGCGAACTGTTCGGACGTCAGCGCGGGAACTTCCTCGGCGCGCGCCGGTTCATAGGCTTGACCCGCCATCAGGGCGATGGCCACGGCTGCGGCCGTCGTCAGGAGATGCGGCGCGAGCCGCATGGGCTGGCGGCGCGGATCGAACTGAGCCATCGGTCCCCGGCAATCGACGACGCCTCGCAGCGCCAAACCACTCGAATCATGGATCGCGTCCAGGTCCCCCCGGAAACGCGAAGCGAGCGATATAGCCCGTCCGTCCCAACTTGGGAAGCGCGCAGGTTACAATTGGTTAACTTGGCCGGGTGAACGCTGAGTATTCCACCGTTTTCCCAGGATCTCCCGACATCAACGGCCCTTTTCTTGCCTTGCTCGACTGAACAGTGACTGAAGCGACACGCCCCAGTGTTCATGCGGCCACAACTGTTGTCCGCGAGCAATCTGTGGCGTTGTTGCCCCTCCTTCCGCCGCCGAACGCCGAGCGCCTTTGACCGACGACACTCCTGCTCCCCAGCCCCAGCCCCAGCCTCAGGCCCGCCGTCGCCCGGACTCCGTCGCCCGGACGATGCTGATCGTTCTGCTGATCGGCGTCCTGCTGCTCGTTGTCCTGGCCGCCGCCCTCTATCTGAACCGGCGCGCCGCCGCCCGCGAACTGCTGACCGACTGGCTGGACCGCAAGGGAATCGACGCGGACGTCGAGGTCGAACAGCTCGAGATGGACGGCTTCGTCGGCAAGATCGTCATCGGCGACCCGCGCAATCCTGACTTCAAGGTCGAACGCGTCGAGGTCGACTACGCCCTGGGCATGCCCTGGTCCAAGACCGGCCTGGGCGTGACCCCCAGCCGCATCCGCCTGATCCGCCCGCTGGCCAGGGCCAGTTGGACAAAGGGCCAACTGTCGTTCGGTTCGCTGGACCCCCTGATCAAGGATTTCCTGGCCAAGCCGCCGCGTCCCGACATGCCCGGCCCGCTGGTCATCGTCGAGGGCGGCCGCGCCCGCATCGACACCGAATACGGCCCGGTGCAGGTCCTGGCCGACGCCCGCGTCGACGACGGCAAGCTGATGCAGTTGTCCGCGCGCCTGCCCGCCGCCTCGCTGAAGAGCGGCGAGACCGAAGCGCGAGGCCTGAGCGCCGTCGTCGACCTGACCACCGTCGGCGACCGCGTCGCCCTAAAGATCGAGGCGGAGGCCGAGCGCTTCTCCCTGAACGGCGGCGGCGGAACGACCGCCCGGCTAAACCTGACCGGCGACCTGCCCTATCCTGACTTCAAGGCCCGTCGCGGCGACGGGCGCGCCGTCATCGTCGCCCGCCTGACCGCCGACGCCCTCAAGGCCGGCGGGATCGAGGGACGCAAGACCGAAGCCTCGCTCGACTTCGACGGCCGGACCGAAGGCTGGACCCAGACCTTCCGCGTCGACGGCAAGGGTCGGACGCGTGTTCGCGCCCAACGCCTGACGGGTCAGGGGTTGGAGGCGCGCGGCGCCGACATCGCCCTGAGCCGGGCCGACGTCACCGTGGCGCGCGGCGAACGCGGCCTGGAATGGCGGATCGCCTCTCCCGCCGCCATCACCCTCGACAGCGGAGCCTCGGGCGGGACGCGGCTGAGCCAGGCCACCCTGTCGTCCGGCGGCCTGATCGCGGGCGGTCGCGGCGACGCCTTCGAGATCGAGGGACCTCTGGCGCTGACGGCGGGACGGCTGGCCGCGGGCGACCTGACCCTGAACGACGCGCGCGGGCGGTTGGCGCTGGACGTCGTGCGCGACGGCGTGACCCGGATCACCGCCACCGGGGCGCTGGGCGCGTCGCGCGCCGCCTGGACCGTTTTCGGCGCGCCGGCGGCGGACGACCTGCCTGAACTGGCCGAGCTGAAACGGGCGCTGGGCGCCTTCGCCGTGGATGCGCCGGGGCTGAAGCTGGCCACCGGCAGCGCCGGGACGGAGCTGACCCTGACCCGCCCGATCACGGCCCGTCCGGCCAACGGCGGCGTACTGACCCTGACCCCCGCGCCGACGCCCCTGTTCGCGGCCGAGCCGGATCAGGCGGGCGGGGGCGCCCTGAGCCTTACCGCGCAGCGCGGCGGGGGCCTGCCCGAAGCCCACTTCGCCGTGCCGTCGTGGAGCCTGACGAAGGGCGGCTTCCGCGCCCGGCTGGACGGCAAGGCGGCGCTGGACTTCGGGCCGGGCCGCAACATCGCCCTGTCGACCCAGGGGGAACTGGCGTCCGGCGACGGGCGGCTGACCTATACGACCCAGGACTGCATCCCCGTCAGCGTCGAACGGCTGGAGTTGGGCGAGAACGACGTGACGGATGTGGCGGGCCGGTTCTGCCCCGCCCACGCCCCGCTGATCACGGTCGCGGACAGGAGTTGGCGCGCCGAGGGCACGCTGGCCGACGTCGCCGCCTCCGCCCCCTTCCTGGCCATGCGTTTCGCCGACGCCCAAGGCCGGCTGGTCGTGGACGGCAAGCCTTCCGGCCTGTCGATGACGGCGACCGTCGCCCGGGCCCAGGTCGCCGACACCACCGATCCTCAACGCTTCCTGCCGCTGGCCGCGACCGGCGAGGCGCGACTGGCCGGCGACGTGTGGAGCGGCGGGTTCGACCTGACCCGTCTGGGCCATGCGGTGGGCCGCGTCGACCTGCGTCACGACAGCAAGGCCGAGGCCGGCGGCGTGACCATCAGCGCGCCCGACCTGACCTTCACCGCCCAGGGGCTTCAGCCCGACGACCTCAGCCCGCTGGCGGCCGACTATCTTAAGTCGCCGGTCGAAGGCTCGGCCGCCTTCGCGGGCCGCTTCGACTGGTCCCGGACCGCCACGACCAGTTCGGGCCTGCTGACCACGCCCGGCCTCGACTTCACCAGCCCGGCCGGCAAGGTGAAGGGGCTAAAGGGCCGGGTCGAGTTCACCAGCCTGACGCCGCTGATCACCGCGCCCGATCAGGTGCTGACGGTCGATCGGCTGGAGTCGGTCACGCCCCTGACCGATCTGGCGCTGCGCTTCGCTCTGGACGAGAAGGCGCTGAATCTGTCCGGCGGCAAGATCCAGGCGGCGGGCGGCCGCATCAGCATCGAACCGCTCAGCATTCCGCTGACGCCCGGCCAGCCCTGGGGCGGGGTGATCGTGGTCGAACAGGTTCAGCTCAACGACCTGCTGAAGAGCGCCAACCTGCAGGAAAAGGCCAAGCTGGATTCCGTCGTGTCGGGCCGCCTGCCCTTCACCTACGCCCCCGATGTCGGCTGGCGCATCACGGGCGGCGTCCTGAACGCGGTCCGCCCCGGTCGTCTGTCGATCCAGCCCGAGGTCTTCGACGACCTGGAGGCCGCGGGCGCGACCGAAGGCGCCGCCGCCCTGCCGCCCAACACCATGCAGGATCTGGCCTATCAGGCGATGCAGGACCTGGCGATCAGCGACCTGAGCGCCGAGGTCAACAGTCTGGACGCAGGGCGTCTGGGCGTTCGCTTCCACATCCATGGCCGCCACGATCCGCCGGAACGCCAGCAACTGCGCCTGAGTTGGATGGACGTGATCCGCCGCGACTTCCTCAAGAAGAAGCTGCCCCTGCCCTCCGACACGCCGATCGACCTGACGCTGGACACCACCTGGAACGCCAACCAGATCGTGTCCGACCTGATGGAATACGCGCGCCGAGGCGAAACGCCCCCAATCGCCCCTTGAGATACGGCGCCGCTTTGTTCAGAACCCATTCACCCGCGGCGGCGTTAGATCGTCACGACCTTAACCGCCGCCTTCGGAGATCGGCCCCATGATCAGCAAGCGTGAGATCGCCGTCGTTCTCGGCCTCGCCGCCGTCAGCGTGGCCGCCTGCTCGCCTACGGTGAACATCAAATTCAGCGAGCCGCTGCAGATCTACGCCAAGCTGGACGCCGACATTCGCATCAAGCTCGACCAGGAACTGCAGAACCTCCTGCGCGAAAACCCCAACCTGTTCTGACCGAAAGAAAGGGGCTGAACATGAACCATCGCAAGCTCTTCGTCGCCGTCGCCGCCGTCGCCGCTCTCGGCGTGGCCGCCGGCGCCGCCGTGGCCCAGACCGCCTCGCAAAAGGCCCTGGTCGATCAGGCCAAGGCCGCCGGCGCGGTCGGCGAGCAGGCCGACGGCTATCTCGGCGTCCGCACCTCGGTGACCCCAGACACCCAGACCGCCGTCAGCGCCACCAATGCCGGCCGCCGCCAGGCCTACGCCCGCAGCGCCGCCGACGCCGGCACCACGGCCGAGGTCGCGGGCGCCCGCATGTTCGAGACCCAGCTGCTGCCGCGCATCAGCTCGGGCCAGTGGTACAAGAACGCCGCGGGCCAGTGGGTCCAGCGCTGATCTGATGCGATGAGAACGCTGCGGGTCAGGGGTCGGGCGGGACGTTTCCTGCTGGCCCTCGGCCTGGCGGCCGCCATCGCCGCCGTCGCGGTTCTGGGCTTGGCCGGATACTGGCGGCTGATCGGCGGCGGACCCATGTCCGTCCACGGCTGGATCGCCATGGGTTTCGGCGTGCTCAGCACGGTCGGCTTGGCCTGGGGACTGATGACCCTGGCCTTTCGTTCCGATCGCGAGGGCTGGGACGACCGGGTCGACAATCGACTGGACCCCGGCCGGGATGAGGCCGAAGACGACGACCTCCACTACTGATCCTCTCGGAGCCCGTCATGCGTTTCGCCCTGCTGCTCTCCGCCCTGTCGACCGCCGCCGCGCTGGCGGCCTGTTCGCAACCCGCTGGAAAAGCCCCGATCGCGCCGAAAGAGGCGCGCGCCCTGGCCGGGGTCGATCTGGACCAGCCGTTGCGCGTGCTGGGGACCGAACCCTTCTGGGCCGTCGACATCACCCCGCAGGGCTTGACCTATTCCGGCGTCGACCGCCCCGAGCAGAAGGCCGCCAACTCCGGCCCGACGCTGCAAGGGACAGTCGCGGTCTGGACGACCCAAACCGAAGCCAGGGCCCCGCTGGTCGTCACCCTGATGGCCACGGACTGTTCCGACGGCATGAGCGACCGCACCTATCCCCTGACCGCCAAGGTCGAGATCGGCGGCGAGACCCTGACCGGCTGCGCGGCCTCCAGCGCGGCGATCGAAAAGGCCGGCGAATCCGGCCGCGTCGAATAGGGCGTCTGGCGCCGAGTTTGCTCCTAAGGCCACAGGCCGCTTAACGCTTCCCAAAGCGGCGTCGTTTCATGGTGGCCGCATGACCCCGGTTCAGACGCCTATCGATCTTCGCCCGCTGACCGCCCTTCGGTTCATGGCGGCCCTTTGGGTGGCCCTCTACACCTTCTGGCCCAACCTCGACGTCGGTTTCATCCCGAACCTGACGGCCAAGGGCTATCTGGGCGTCGAGCTGTTCTTCGTCCTGTCGGGCTTCATCCTCAGCCACGTCTATCTGCACGCCTTCGCCGAGAAGCGCTTCTCCTATCGCGGCTTCCTGTGGGCGCGGATCGCGCGGGTCTATCCGCTGCATATCGTCACCCTGCTGGGCGTCATGGCCCTGGGTCTAGCGGCGACAGCCGTTGGGATGAGCATCGACGGCGGCGTCCTGAGCTGGAAGACCCTGCCCGCTCATCTGCTGATGGTCCACGCCTGGGGCTTCGCCAATTCGGCGGGCTGGAACCACCCGTCCTGGTCGATCTCGGCCGAGTGGTTCGCCTATCTGGCCTTCCCCCTGTTCGCCCTGGCCGCCTGGCCGCTGAGGAAACGGCCCTGGGTCGCCACGGCGGGCGCGGCGGTCTTCCTGATGGGGCTCTACGCGGCGTTTGAGCGTCTGGCGGGCTTCCCCCTGACCGAGGCCACCTTCCGCTGGGGCGCGCTGCGCATCGTCCCCTGCTTCACCTTTGGCTGCGCCCTCTACCTGGTCTATCGCCGCGCGCCCCTGCCGCGCGCAGGGCTGATGGCCCTCACGGCCGCCGCCGTCATGATCGCCAGCGCCTCGGTCCTGGCCTGGGACGCGATCACGGTTCTGGCCGCCGGCCTGCTGATCCTGGCCCTGGCCTCCCTGCCCAACGGCCGGGCCGGCGGGCTGGCCTCCAGGCCCGCCGTCTACCTCGGAGAGATCAGCTATTCGGTCTACATGGTCTGCGCCCCGTGGCAGATCCTGGCGGTCAATCTGGCCGCGCGCGCGACCGGAGCCGAGGACAAGCGGCTTCACGTTCTCGTGTGGCTGGGGATAGTTCTAGGCTTGATCGCCGCTGCGGCGGCCACCTATCACCTGATCGAACGCCCGGCCCGCAAGGCGCTGCGCGGGATGGCCGAACGACGCCGCGCGCCTGTGGATGAGGCGGAGAAACAGTCCGAAACGGTTCTTCAACCTTCGGACGCTATCGTCTAAGGCTTGGTCCGCGTTTTAGTCGGGAGCACGCCAGATGATGAAACGGCTCACAGCCGCCGCAGTTGCGGCGACCTTGGGATTCTTCGCCCTCGGCTCCGCGCCGGCCAAGGCCGACGACTCCTACTGGCAGTGCGTGACCTTCGCCCGCATGTTCTCGGGCATCCAGCTCTTCGGCGACGCCTGGACCTGGTGGAGCCAGGCGGTGAACAGCTTCCGCACCGGCCGCGCCCCCGAAACCGGCTCGGTTCTGGTCTTCCAGCCCAGCGGCCGGATGGACAAGGGCCACGTCGCCGTCGTTTCCGACATCCTGACCGACCGCGTCATCCGCGTGACCCACGCCAACTGGGGCGGCAGCCGCGGCAAGGTCGAGGAGAACGTCACCGTGGTCGACGTCTCCCCCTCGGGCGACTGGAGCCGGGTCAAGGTCTGGTACAATCCGATGAATGCCCTGGGCACCACCGTCTATCCGACCTATGGCTTCGTCTACAAAGGCGCGCGCGACGCCTTCGACAACGGCCGCCAGATGGCCGCCAACGCCGCCGAGGCCCGCGCCGGCAACTGAGTTTTCGGCGCCGTTCGGGCTGGCCCTCGGGGACCGATCCGGCGATAGATGGCGGATGACCGACGCCCCCGACGACATTCGCGGCCCAGATATTCGTGGAAGGGCCATCGAGACCGCCAAGCACGAGCCGACCGGCATCACCTACGCCGGCTACCTGTCGCTCGACGTGCTGCTGAGCGCCCAGCATCCGCGCTCCGACCAGCATGACGAAATGCTGTTCGTCATCATCCACCAAACCAAGGAACTGTGGCTCAAGCAGATCCTGCACGAACTGGCCCTGGCCCAGACGCTGGTGCGGTCGGGCGATCTGGTCCCAGCCTACAAGAGCCTAGCGCGGATCAGCCGCATTCAGGCGGTGATGACCCAGAGCTGGGACATCCTGGCCACGATGACCCCCTCCGACTATCTGAAATTCCGCGGCGACCTGGGGTCCAGTTCGGGTTTCCAGAGCGACCAGTTCCGTCGCCTGGAGACCATGCTGGGGCTGAAGGACCCGCGCTTCCTTCGCTTCCACGCCGAACGCCCCGAAGCCTACGCGGCGCTGCAGGCGGCCATCGAGGCCCCCAGCCTCTATGACGACGCCCTGCTGCAACTGTCGAAGGCGGGCCTGCCGGTCCCGGCCGAGGTGCTGAACCGCGACGTCAGCCAGACCTATGAGCCGTCCGAGGGCGTCGAGGCCGCCTGGCTGGAGGTCTATCGCGACACCGAGCGCTGGTGGCCCCTGTATCAGTTGGCCGAAAAGCTGGTCGATCTGGACGACGCCCTGCTGACCTGGCGGCACAAGCATGTGGTGACGGTCGAACGTATCATCGGCCGCCGTCAGGGCACGGGCGGCACCGACGGCGTCGGCTATCTGGTCGAGACGCTGAAGCGCCGCTGCTTCCCCGAACTGTGGTCGCTGCGCACCAAGCTGTAACGGGCGCGAAATCGGTTTGGACGCGTCGCGTCCAAGCTCAGATATTCGCGCCAGCATCATGGCCGCAACCTTCGCTGCGGGCGTGGGTTTATCCCAGCGTCAGCCACGGAGGCCTCTGGTGAACACCCCCAACAGCCACGACGTCAAGGTTCTGAACGCTCTGGCCGCCGGCGCCGTCGACAGCGCCGACGGCTACGCCGAGGCCGCCGCCGTAACCGAGGACGCCCGCTATCGCGACCTGTTCGCGCGCCGCAGCGAGGAACGGCGCCGGATCGCGACCGAGCTTCAGGACGCCGTGCACGGCCTGGGCGGCCAGCCGGAGGACGACAGCTCCATCCTGGCCAAGGCCCAGCGCGCCTTCACGGACATCAAACACGCCCTGGTCCGCGACGAGGCGACCGCCCTGCACTCGGTCGAGCGCGGCGAGGAGCATCTCCATGCCCGGTTCGAACACGCCCTGGCCGATGAATCCCTGTCGGCCACCACGAAGGAAACCATCCGCCGCGCCTACGCTGCGGTGAAGGTCGGCCAGGACCAGATGCAGGACCTGAGACGCAGCCTCGAAGGCCAGCACGACGCGGATAATCCGCTGTTCCCGCAGTAGCGCTCAAGCAGCAAGCCGCCGCGCGGCGCGCGCTAGCGCCCTAAAAAGAAAAAGGCCCCGGCGTTTCCGCCAGGGCCTCGATCATTTCAGCGCAGAGCCGAAGCTTGGGATTAAGCCTCGTCGCCCTTGTCGGCCGAACCGGTGACCGGAACAGCAGCACCCTTGGCCGGGCGAGCGATCTGACGCTCGGCGATCCGGGCCGACTTACCGCGACGGTCGCGCAGGTAGTAGAGCTTGGCGCGACGGACGACGCCGCGACGCTTCACTTCGATGGAGTCAATGTTCGGCGACAGGATCGGGAAGCGACGCTCCACGCCTTCACCGAAGGAAATCTTGCGGACCGTGAAGGTCTCGTTGATGCCGCCGCTGTCGCGGGCGATGCAGACGCCTTCGAACGCCTGGATGCGTTCGCGCTCGCCTTCCTTGATCTTCACGTGGACGCGCAGGGTGTCGCCCGGTTGGAAGTCAGGGATGGTCTTGCCTTCGAGCAGGCGGGCTTTTTCTTCGGCAGCGATCTGCTGGACGATGTTCATTCTATTCTCCTCGGGCTTTTGCGCCCTTTGCCTTTGATTTGGCGGAGCCAGGCTCCGCAGTCGTCTTTGCAAGATGCGCCGCCCAGAGATCCGGGCGCCGTTCCTGCGTGGTCGTTTCCCGCTGCGCCTCTCGCCATTGCGCGATCTTCTTGTGATCGCCCGACAGCAGCACCTCGGGAATATCGTGCCCCTCGAACGTCCGCGGTCGCGTGTACTGCGGGTGTTCCAGAAGACCATCCTCGAAACTCTCGGACGACAGGCTGTCTGCCGCGCCAAGCACTCCGGGGATCAGTCGTACGCACGCCTCGATCGCCACCATGGCCGCCGCCTCGCCGCCGGCGAGAACCGCGTCTCCGACGGAGACCTCCTCGAACCCGCGGGCGTCAAGCACCCGCTGGTCCACCCCCTCGAAACGACCGCAAAGCACGACGATTCCGTCGGCCTTGGCCCATTCCTTCACTCGCGCCTGCGTCAGGGGTCGACCGCGTGCGCTCATGTACAAAAGCGGCCGAGGCGGGCCCTCTAGACTATCTAAAGCCCGGGCCACCACGTCCGCTTTAAGCACCTGTCCAGGGCCGCCACCCGCGGGGGTGTCGTCCAGGAAGCCGCGCTTATCTTCGGAAAACGCCCGAATGTCCAGCGTCTGCAGGTCCCACAGCCCCTTCTCGCGCCAGGCGGTGCCGATCAGCGACACGCCGAGCGGCCCGGGAAAGGCCTCGGGGAACATGGTCAGGACGGTGGCGGTAAAGGGCATGGCGGCCCTTTACCGCTCTAAAGCCGCAAACGCGAGCCTCAGGCGCTCGGCTTGCCGCCCCCCGCTGCGATCCAGGCGTTGACCTGATCGGCCAGGACGTCCAGCGGCACCGAGCCGGAGCCGAGGACGACGGCGTGGAAGTCCTTGATGTCGAAGCGGTCGCCCAGGGTCGCCTCGGCCTTGTGGCGCAGTTCCTCGATCTTCAGCTCGCCGATCTTGTAGCTGGTCGCCTGGCCGGGGTTGGTGATGTAGCGCTCGACCTCCTTGCCGATGTCGCGTTCCGACAGCAGCGAGTTCTGGCGGAAATAGTCCATCGCCTGTTCGCGGCTCCAGCGCTTGGCGTGCAGGCCCGTGTCCGTGACCAGGCGCACCGCGCGCCACAGCTCGGTCGAGAGGCGGCCGAAGTCGGAATAGGGGTCCTGATAGAAGCCCATCTCCTTGCCCAGTTGTTCGGCGTACAGGCCCCAGCCCTCGGCGTAGGCGCCGTAGCCGCCGAAGCGACGGAAGCGCGGCAGGCCCTCGATCTCCTGGGCGTAGGCGATCTGGAAGTGATGCCCCGGCGCGCCCTCGTGATAGCTGATGCCCTCGATCTGGGGCTTCAGCACCTGGGTCATGTCGGACAGGTTGACGTAGTAGATGCCCGGGCGTGAACCGTCCGGCGCCGGGGCGTTGTAGAAGGCGATGGAGGCGGTCGCCTCGCGGAACGGCTCGACCGCGCGGACCTCCAGCGCCGCCTTGGGCAGGGTCGAGAACCACTGCGGGGCCACCGCCATGACCTGGGCGATGAAGCCGCGCGCGTCGGTCAGATACTGCTCCTTGCCCTCCGGCGTGTTGGGGTACTGGAAGCGCGGATCGGTCTTCAGGAAGACGAAGAAGTCCTGGAGCGAGCCGGTAAAGCCGATCTTGGCCTTGACGGTTTCCATCTCGGCCTGGATGCGGCCCACCTCGTCCAGACCGATCTGGTGGATCTGGTCGGCGGTCAGGTCGGTCGTGGTCGAGAGCTGCAGGCGGGCGTTGTAATAGGCCTCGCCGTTCGGCAGCCGCCAGACGCCCGCGTCGCTGTCGGCCATCGGCTGGACCTCGGCCAGGGCCGTTAGCACGGTGTCGAAGCCGCGCTTGTAGGGGCCGGTCAGGGCGGCGCGGGCCGAGGCCAGCAGTCGTTCTTTCGTCGCCTGATCGGCGTCCAGCGCCCCGACCTTCTTCTGGAAATCGGCCCAGACCGGGTTGTCGGCGCCATTGTCGAAGGGCGCGCCCGTGATCACCGCGCGGGTGTTCTCGATCGAGGGCGCGAAGACGAAGCGCGGCGAGACCACGCCCTCGGCGGCCCGCGCCTTCAGCGTCGTCGCCACCTGACCCATGTAGCGTTCGGCCTCGCCGATGCGGGCGACATAGGCCTCGGCGTCCGAGACGCTGCCGATGCGATGGTTGTTGATCAGGAAGACCGGCAGGCCGGTCGTCGGATTGCCGTTGGCCGCGAACTGGAAGTTCCAATCGCGCCACTGGTTCGACAGGCGCGCCTGCTGCACGCCGTATTCGAACAGCCGCCAGGACAGCCTGCTCTGGGCGTTCAGCTTGGCCGGGTCGAACTCGGCCTTCATCCGGGTCAGTTGCCCCTCTTGCAGCGCCAGGGCGCGCTCCGACGCCGCGTCGGACACGTCGTCCAGCTTGTCGTAGTCGGTCTTCAGGCCCAGCGACGTCATCGACTGCGGGCTGAGGGCGATCCGTTCCTGGAAGGCCTGGTCGAAGAAGGCGTTGAGACGCACGTCCTCGCTCTGGGCCTGAGCAGACGCCGACGCGGGCGCGACGGCCTGAGCCATGGCGACGGGTGCTGTGGCGCAAAGCGCCAGAACGGCGACGGACGAGATCAGAAAACGACGCATGAAACCCCCTCGGAACTGCGAGGCGACACTGTTCCCGCATAGAACGGGATGCGCAAGTTTTCCGATCAGCCGCCGCGCAGGTCCGTGATCGTCCGGCCCGGCGCGATCTGCTCGGCCTCGGTGATCAGGTGCACCAGGGCCGGACGCCCGCCGGCCGCCGCCGCGCGGGCCGCCGCCAGGGCCGCCGGGAAGTCCTCGGTCCGGTCGCAGCGCACGCCCAAGGCGCCGAAGGCCTCGGCGTACTTGACGAAGTCGGGGTTCTTCAACTCGGTGGCGATGACGCGGGTCGGGTACTCCCGCTCCTGGTGCATGCGAATGGTGCCGAAGGTGCCGTTGTCCACGACCACGACGATGACGCCGAGGCCGTACTGGGCGGCGGTGGCCATCTCGTTGGCGCTCATCATGAAGTCGCCGTCGCCGGCGATACAGACCACTTCGCGCGCCGGATCGACCGCCTTGGCCCCCAGAGCCGCCGGATAGCCGTAGCCCATGGCGCCCGAGGTCGGGGCCAGTTGGGTGCGTCTGGCCTGATGGCGATGGAAACGGTGCAGCCAGGCGGCGAAATTGCCCGCGCCATTGGTCAGGACGGCGTCTTCCGGCAGGGCCTCGGCCAGATGGGCGATGACCTCGCTCATGTTCACCGCGCTGTTCACCTCTATAGGCGAGGAGAAGGCGATAAAGTCGGCATGGGCGGCGGCGGCCTGGTCGTTCCAGGCTCGGCCCGGATCGATGCTCGACAGGGCCAGGGCCGCCAGCGAGTTGTCGGCGGCCGCAGACAGGGCGGGCGACCAGACGCGCCCCAGTTCTTCCGCTCCCGGATGAATGTGGACCAGGGTCTCGGCCGTCTTCGTCCGGTTCAGCAGGGTGTAGCCCTGGGTGGGGTTTTCGCCGAGGCGCGCGCCGACGGCGATGATCAGGTCGGCGTCCTTGATGCGCGCGACCAGTTTCGGGTTCGGGCCGAGACCGAGATCGCCCGCATATCCCGGATGGTCGTTGCGGATCAGATCCTTGCGGCGGAAGGACAGGGCGACCGGCAGGCCCAGCCGCTCGGCCCAGGCGGAGATCGCGTCGGTGGCGGCGTCGCTCCAGCCCGAGCCGCCCAGCACCAGAACCGGGCGCTCGGCCCCCGACAGGCGGTCGCGCACCTGTTCGACGAAGGCCGGGTCCAGCGCGGCCTTGGCGGCGACGACCGGGCGGACCGGCGCCGGGCCGCCCTCTTCGTGCAGGATGTCTTCGGGCAGGGCCACGACCACGGGGCCCATGCGGCCCTGCAGCGCGGTGGCGAAGGCGCGCTCGACCACCTCGACGGTGCGCTGCGGGCTTTCGATCTCCGTCGCCCACTTGGCCAGGCCGCCGAAGACTTCGCGGTAGTCCACCTCCTGGAAGGCGCCGCGTCCCCGGTCGGTCAGCGCGATCTGGCCGACGAACAGGATCATCGGCGTCGAATCCTGATGCGCCGTATGCACCCCGATCGAGGCGTGGGTCGCGCCCGGTCCGCGCGTGACCATGCAGACGCCCGGCTTGCCCGTCAGCTTGCCATAGGCCTCGGCCATGTTGGCGGCGCCGGCCTCGTGACGGCAGACGATGACCTCGATCTTGTCGCGCACGTCGGCCAGCGCGTCGAGCACAGCGAGATAGCTCTCGCCCGGCACGCAGAAGACCTTGTCGATCCCGTTCATCACCAGGGTGTCGACCAGACGGCGGGCGGCGGTTCCGAGAGCTTGCGTCATGCTTTCGCCGTTAGCAGATTGAAGGATGAATTGGCCATGCAACCTTATGGTCAAGCTTCACGTTGAAGCGGTCAAATCATCTCTCTCGGGGAAACCACCATGCGCAAGCTCATCGCCCTCGGCGTCATCGCCGCCGCCCTGGCGACCACCGCCTGCAACACCGTCGCCGGCGTCGGCCGCGACCTGCAAGCCGCCGGTCAGGCCGTGACCTCCAGCTCCAACTCGGCCCGCAACTAAAGCCGCGCCCCAGACGGCGGAGGGTGGCAGTCGGCTCAGGCCTCGGCCTCATAGGTGACGCCCGTCAGATAGAGACCGTCTGACGGCGCCACCGGGCCGCACCGCGCGCGATCCTTCGCCGCCAGCGCCTCGGCCAGATCGGTCACGGCCCAGCGGCCCAGACCGACCTCGGCCAGACTGCCCGCCATCGAGCGCACCTGACGATGCAGGAAGCTGCGGGCCTCGAACACCAGATGCACCTCTTCGCCGACCCGGCTGACGCGGGCCACATCCAGCGTCTTCACCGGGCTGGCCGACTGGCACTGGGCGTCGCGGAAGGTGGTGAAGTCGTGCAACCCCACCAGGGCCTGCGCCGCCGCCTGCATGGCCTCAGCGTCCAGCGGCTTCTTCACATGCCAGACCCGGCCCCGGTCCAACGCCGGACGGCCCGGACGGTTGAGGATGCGATACAGATACTTGCGCCCGTTGGCGGTGAAGCGGGCGTGCCAGTCGTCGCTGACGGGGGCGCAGTCCAGCACGGCCACCGCCTCGTGCATCAGATGGGCGTTCAGGGCGTTCATCACCGTCCGCGCCGGCCAGTCCCGCTCCAGATCGACGTGGCAGGTCTGGCCCGTGGCGTGGACGCCGGTGTCGGTGCGCCCGGCGGCGGCGATCCGCACGGTCTGGCCGGTGAAGGCCGCTGCCGCCGTCTCGATCGCGCCCTGCACCGTCGGCTGGCCGGTCTGCGCCTGAAAGCCGTTGTAGGCCGAGCCGTCGTATTCGACCGTGAAGCGGTAGCGGGGCATTATGCTTTGGGGCCGCGGTCAGAAGGCTCCGCCTTCTCGACCCGACGCGGCCCGCTGAGAATGGTTCCGGAAGGAACCGGGAAGCCGCGCAGCATTTCCTCGGCGGACTGCGCCGCCTTGCCGGGGCGCTGCACGCGGGTCAGGCGCACCGCGCCGGTTCCGCAGGCGACCGTCAGGGCGTCGTCCAGCACCTGACCGGGTGCGCCCTGCCCTTCGGCCAGAGCCGACATCAGCGCCTTCACGCGGACCGGCTCGCCGTCCGCCTCGACCTCGAACCAGGCCCCCGGGAAGGGCGACAGGCCGCGAATGTGGGCATCCACCTCGGCGGCGGGACGGGTCCAGTCGATGCGCGCCTCGGCGGGAGTGATCTTCCTGGCGTAGGTCGGCTCGCCGGTCTGTTCGGTCTCGGTGAAGCCGCCGCGTTCGATGGCGGCCAGGGCGCGCGGCCAGAGGGCGGCGCCGAGATGCGCCATCCGCGCGGTCAGCGAGGCGGCGGTGTCGTCGGGATAGATGTCCATGACCTCGGACAGGATGATCGCGCCCTCGTCCAGGCCTTCGCTCATCCGCATGATCTGGGCGCCGGTTTGGCGGTCGCCGGCCATGATGGCGCGCTGGATCGGGGCGGCTCCGCGCCAGCGCGGCAGCAGCGAACCGTGCAGGTTGAAGCACCCCAGACGAGGCGCCTCCAGCACCTCGGGCTTGAGAATCTGGCCGTAGGCGACGACGCAGGCGGCGTCGAGATCCAGGCTTCTGAAGGTGTCGATGGCTTCCGGCGCCTTCATGCTCTCGGGCGTGAAGACCGGCAGGCCCATGGCCTCGGCGAAGGCCTGGACCGGCGACGGCGTCAGCTTCTGCCCCCGGCCCCTGGGGCGCGGCGGCTGCGAATAGACGGCGACGATCTCGTGTCCCGAGGCAATCAGCTCGGCCAGCGACGGCACGGCGAAGTCGGGGGTTCCCATGAAGGCTAGGCGCATGGCCACGCCTTTAGCCGCTGGGGCGGCTTACTGCCAGCGCGTATAGACGCCGCCGCCCTCGTCCCACTCGCCGCCCGCATCCAGGGCGTCGTCGAAATCGAGCAGACGGTCCAACAGCAGACCCGCCACCACGCCCAGCGCGCCGACGGCGACGATGGTGGCCAGACTGGCCACGCCGACCTTCTGATTGCGGGTCAGGCGACGACGGCCGCGCGGGTCGATGATCGTGGTCTTGCGGGCCATCAGGCGGCGAGCCTCGCGTTCTTCTTGACCTTGGCGACGGCCCGTTCGCGACGCAGGCGCGACAGGTGGTCGATGAACAGAACGCCGTTCAGGTGATCCAGTTCGTGCTGGAAACAGACGGCGTAGAGACCCTCGATCTCTTCCTCGATCTGCTTGCCGGCGTAGTCCAGGTAGCGGACGCGGACGCGGCTCGGGCGTTCGACGGCGTCGAAATATTCCGGCACCGACAGGCAGCCCTCCTCGTAGGCGAACAGCTCGTCCGAGGCCCAGATCACTTCCGGATTGACGAAGTAGCGCGGGTTGCGGCGGGCCAGTTGCAGGTCTTCGCTCTCCTCGGCCTCGGGGTCTTCCGACGCGCCCTCGACCGGCTTGTCGCCCAGGTCCATGACCACGACGCGCTTCAACTCGCCGATCTGGGCGGCGGCCAGGCCGATGCCCGGCGCGTCGTACATCGTCTCCAGCATGTCATCCATGAGGGCGCGCAGATCGTCGGTGACGCCGCCCTCCACGGGCGGCGCGACGGCCTTGAGGATCGCCAGATCGGCGGCGTTATCGATGGTCAGGATGCGACGAATAGCCATGGCCCGCAGGTAGGGTGCGAGCAGCCGAACGTCAAGAATTACCGAGTGCGGCGCTTGGTCTTGGCCCCGTGCCGCACGGACCTCAGACCGGCTGCAACGGGCGCGGCTTGCGCTCGGAATCGATCGCCACATAGGTGAAGACGCCCTCGGTCACGCGGACGGACTGGACCTCGGGCTGGCCGCGCGAGCGCTTCCACGCCTCGACATGGACGCGGATCGAGGTGCGGCCGGTGTGGATGACGCGGGCGTAGATCGAGACCTCGTCGCCGACCGAGACCGGCTGGTGGAAAACCATGCCGTCCAGGGCCACGGTGGCGCAGCGGCCGTTGGCGCGCTCGAACGCCGGGGTCGCGCCGGCCAAGTCCATCTGGGCCAGCAGCCAGCCGCCGAAGATGTCGCCCTCGGGATTGGTGTCGGCGGGCATGGCGATGACGCGGCCGACCGGCTGGCCTTCGGGCAGGAGAACGGGGGCGGGGGTCTGTTCGGCGTCGGACACGATGGGGCCTTGGAGGTCTTGGGGGAGGAGCCTCCTCCCATGCGCCCGCGCCCCGGGTCAGGCAAGACCGCAGCCTGAAGGCAGCGCGCATGGCTCAAATGGCGACGATGTTTGGAGAGAATGGCGCACCCGAGAGGATTCGAACCTCTGACCCCTGCCTTCGGAGGGCAGTACTCTATCCAGCTGAGCTACGGGTGCGTCTGCGGCTCTTGGCCGGACGGCGGTGCTTACAGCATGGGGGGGGCAGCCTCAATCCCTGAATCTCCGCGCCGGTTCCCTTCTTGGCGGCGCGCCGTCGAGCGCCTAGCGTCGCGGCCTGGAGAGAGGGAGTTTCCATGCGCAACCTGACGATCGCCGCCGTGATGAGCGCGGGCCTGACCCTGCTGGCCGCCTGCGCCGCCGCGCCCAAGCCGGCGCCCGACAGTCTGGACGCCGTGGCCCGCGACTATGTCGCCCTGACCCTGGAGATCGGCGAGCGCGAGCCGGGCTATGTCGACGCCTATTACGGCCCGCCGGAATGGGCCGAGGCGGCCAAGGCCAACCCCCGCGCCCTGCCCCAGCTGGCCGAAGGCGCCGCCGCCCTGTCTCATCGGCTGGACGCCCTGCCGACCGCCGGACTGGACGCCCAGAGCCGTCAGCGCCGTGCCTATCTGCTGGCCCACGTCTCGGCGGCTTCGGCGCGTCTGCGGATGCTGGGCGGCGAGAAGATGAGCTTCGCCGACGAGGCCGAGGCCCAGTTCGGCGTGCGGCCGGAACTGCGCCCCCTGTCCAGCTATGATCCCGTGCTGGCGCGCATCGACGCCCTGATCCCCGGCGAGGGGCCGCTGGCCGATCGCGTCGCCGCCTTCCGCGCCCGCTACGTCATTCCCAAGGATCGGCTGGAGCCGGTGATGCGGGCCGCCATCAACGAGTGCAAGGCGCGCACGGTGCGCCACATGACCCTGCCCGCCAACGAGACCTTCACCCTGGAGTTCGTCACCGGCAAGCCGTGGTCGGGCTACAACTGGTACAAGGGCGCGGCCTTCAGCCTGATCCAGGTCAACACGGACCTGCCCATCTACATCGACCGCGCCGTCGATCTGGGCTGCCACGAAGGATACCCCGGCCACCACGTCTATAACGCCCTGCTGGAACAGACCTTTGTGAAACAGAAGGGCTGGGTCGAGATGAGCGTCTATCCCCTGTTCAGCCCCATGTCCTTCATCGCCGAGGGCAGCGCCAACTACGGCATCGACCTGGCCTTCCCCGGCCACGAACGGACCGCGTTCGAGGCGCGGGTCCTCTATCCGCTGGCCGGTCTGGACCCGACGACGGCCGAGGCCCAGACGCAGCTTCTGGCCCTGACGCGCGAACTGGCGCGGGCCGAGTACACCATTGCCGATGACTACCTGGCGGGCCGCATCGACCGCGAGACGGCCCTGAACCAGCTGCAGAAATACAATCTGGTCGCGCGCGACCGGGCCGCCCAGCGGCTGAGCTTCATCGAGACCTACCGCTCCTACATCATCAACTACGGCCTGGGCCGCGACATGGTGCAGGCCTGGGTCGAACGTCAGGGGTCGGATCACTGGAAGGGGATGGAGACCCTGCTGGCCAGCCAGACCCTGCCGATCGATCTGCAATAGCCAAGGCAACCCGGCCCGCACTGCTGCGTTGACCGCCAGGGTTCACATCACCGAGAGGCCGCCATGTCCATCCGCACCCTGAGCGCCGTCGCCGCCGTCGCCGTCCTGACCCTGGGCGCCGCCGCCTGCACCCAAGCCGACCAGAAGAAGGCCGAGAGCCACGCCAAGGCCGCTGGCGAGAAGGCCTCCAACGCCGCAGCTGAGACGGGCAAGGCGGTCGAAACCGGCGCCGAAAAGGCGGCGCACGCCGTCGAGACCGGCGCCGCAAAGGTCGAAAACAAGCTGGAAGGCAAACCGACCGACGCCGCCCGCGAAGGCCATGCCGGCGCGGCCCCGGCCCACCCCGCTCTGACCCGACACTGAGCCGTCCTGGCCGAAACGGTCAGGTCAGCTTGTTCGCCTTCCTCAGACTGGGGAAGGCCCTGGCCCAGATGCCGGTCGCGGCCAGCGCGCCGACGCCGCCGAACACCGCCGCCCCGATGGGGCCGAGCAGGCGCACCATGACGCCGGAATAGGCCTCGCCCAGTTCGTTGGAGGCGCCGATGAACAGCATGGAGACCGACGACACCCGGCCGCGCATGTGATCGGGCGTGGCCAGCTGGATCAGGGTCTGGCGGATATTGACGCTGATCATGTCGGCGGCCCCGCCGACGAAGAGGACAGCGCCCGACAGCCAGACGCTCTTGGACAGGCCGAAGGCCAGGGTGCAGACGCCGAACACCGCCACGGCCGCGAACATCCAACGCCCGCCGTGGCGGCGGATGGGGAAACGGCTGAGATAGAGGGCCATCAGCAGGGCCCCGACCCCGAACGAGGCGCGCAGCAGGCCGAAGCCCTGCGGCCCGACGTGCAGGATGTCGCGCGCGAAGATCGGCGTCAGCAGGGCCACGCCCGCCAGCAGCACCACGACCAGATCCAGCGAAATGGCGCCCAGAACGATCTTGGTCTTCCAGACATAGGCCAGACCTTCCTTGACCAGCTCCAGCGGCCCCACGCCCGTCTCGACGAATTTCGGCTTGCCCGAGGTGCGGATCAGCACGAAGCAGGCGATGGCGACGAAGAACAGCGCCATGGCCGAGGCGTAGGCCAAAGGCACCGCCATCCCCACGATCACCCCGCCCAGGGCCGGGCCGGCGATGGCCCCGGTCTGGAAGGCGATGGACTGGGCCGCGATGGCCGGCGGCAGAGCCTTGCGCCCCACCACCATGGGCAGGAAGGCCTGACTGGCCGGGGCGAGGAAGGCCCGCGCCGCGCCGAAGACGGCGGCCACCGCCAGCAGGCCCCACAACGGCGGCGCGCCATGGATCGCCATGGCGAGGAAGGCGAGCGCGCACAGGCTCTCGACCACGATGGACAGGGTCACGGTGTGCTTGCGGTCGCGCCGGTCGGCCATGGCCCCGGCGGGCAGGGTGAAGGCCAGCAGCGGCAGGAACTGGCACAGGCCCACCAAGCCCAGATAGAGGCTGGCCTCGGCGATCGGATGGTCACGTCGGGCGATCTCATAGACCTGCCACAACAGGGCCGAGGACTGGATCTGGATGCCCAGGACCGCCGCCACCCGGCCCAGCCACAGCAGGCGGAAATCCCGCAGCCCCCACGGGCTGGACGGACCCCCGTCATGGGTCTCGGGCGGCAAGGGCGGCTGGGGCGGAACCGTCGGGGCGGTGTCTATGCTGTCGGTCGTCACGTTCTTCGGGGCGTCTTCGGATAGGGGGTTCCGTCGCGGTGGAAGTAGCGGTCGGCGCCCTTCGGCAGGATCATGTCGATGTCGGGATAGTCGCAGGCGTCCTCGGCCGGGCGGCGCGATCCGACCTCCAGCAAGACCGCCTCACGGTCGCTGCGGTTCTCGATCTTGTGGCCGTTGGGCACGCCCGCCTTGAAGCCGGCGCAGTCGCCGGCGACCAGCACGGTCTCGCCGTCCTCTTCGACCAGAACCACCTCGCCCTCGACCACCCAGACGAACTCGTCCTCGGCGGCGTGCCAGTGACGCTGGCTGGACCAGGCCCCGGTGGGTAGGCGCAGCAGGTTGACCCCGAACTGGTCCAGACCGACCGCGTCGCCCAGCCGCCAGCGGCGGCGCGGCTTGCACGGACCGGCGAATTCGTCCGGGTATCCGGTTCCATGCCCGGTGGGCGCGGTTTCGATGTCGATCTTCGGCACGGTTCGGGCCTTCTCGCGGATGCGGGATATGCCTAAAGCATAGAGCCCATGAGCGCCGCATCACATTCCGTCATTGATCCTGTCGAACTGACCCGCGACCTGATCCGCATTCCCTCCGTCACGCCCGCCGACGAAGGGGCCATGGACGTGCTGGAGCGGACCCTGACCGGCCTCGGCTTCACCTGCCGTCGCATGGTGTTCGAGGGGCCGACGCGCGTGGGCCGCGACGCCCGGATCGAGAACCTCTACGCCCGGCGCGGCACGGCCTCGCCCAACCTCTGCTTCGCGGGCCACACCGACGTGGTGCCGACCGGCGACGTCGCCGCCTGGACCGCCGCCCCCTTCGAGGGCGAGACCCGCGACGGCGTCCTGTACGGTCGCGGCGCCGTGGACATGAAGGGCGGCATCGCCGCCTGGGTCGCCGCCGTCTCGCGCATCCTCGCGGAAGGCGACGTTCCCGGCTCCCTCTCCTTCCTGATCACCGGCGACGAGGAAGGCCCGGCCCTGCACGGCACCAAGCGGGTGGTCGAAGCCCTGATGGCCGAGGGCGAGGTCATCGACGCCTGCGTCGTCGGCGAGCCGTCGTCGGCCCACCACCTCGGCGACATGATCAAGGTCGGACGGCGCGGCTCGCTGAACACCTGGATCACCGTCCACGGCAAGCAGGGCCACGTCGCCTATCCCGACCGCGCCGCGAACCCGGCGCCGGTGATCGCCCGGCTGCTGGCTCGACTGGACGCCCACGTCCTCGACGACGGCTATCCGGAGTTTCCGCCCTCCAACCTCGAGATCACCACCATCGACGTGGGCAATCCGGCGACCAACATCATCCCGGCCGAGGCCAGGGCCCGGTTGAACATCCGTTTCAACCCGAGCCATACCGGCGACAGCCTCAGCGACTGGCTGAACCGCGAGGCGGGCGAGATGCAGGCGGCCACAGGCCTACGCATCGAACTGGAGCACCTGTGCTCGGGCGAGGCCTTCCTGACCAAACCCGGCCCCTTCGTCACGGCGGTTCAGGACGCGGTCGAGGCCGAAATCGGCCGCCGTCCCGTCGCCTCGACCACCGGCGGCACCTCGGACGCCCGCTTCATCCGCGCCCTGTGCCCGGTGCTGGAGCTGGGCCTGGTCGGCCAGACCATGCACCAGATCGACGAGCGCGTGCCCGAGGCCGAACTGCGCGCCCTGGCCGACGCCTATCAGCGAGTGATCGAGACGGTGTTGGCGCGGCTGGCGGTCTAGGCTTCGCCCGCCGCCTCCAGCCGAGCGATGCGGCGATCCATGTCGGCGACCTGATCCTTCAGCCGCTGGGCTTCCGAGGCCATGTCGACGGGCGTGCCGTCCTCATACTTCAGTTGCGCGCCCTTCTCGATCAGGTCGAGGCGGAAGAGGGCGGTGACGCGGGTCGCCTTGAACCGCTCCAGTTCGCTTTCCTTTGACATGGCTCAGCGCGCCGCCACGACGATGATCTCGACCAGATAGTCGGGCGTCGCCAG
The DNA here is from genome assembly GCF_052114745.1 of Brevundimonas sp. 2YAF1. Classification (NCBI taxonomy): domain Bacteria; kingdom Pseudomonadati; phylum Pseudomonadota; class Alphaproteobacteria; order Caulobacterales; family Caulobacteraceae; genus Brevundimonas; species Brevundimonas sp. 2YAF1. The sequence goes on from NZ_JBFRFI010000002.1 coordinate 475,965, forward strand.
CTTCGCCTCGCTGGTGGCGCGAGCGGGCGGGTTGGCGGGATCGACCCAGGCGTCCCAGACCGCGTTCATGGCCTCAAAGTCGGCGATATCCGCCAGCCAGATGGTGGCGCTCAGAATCTTGGACTTGTCGCTTCCGGCCTGCGCCAACAGGGCGTCGATCTCGGTCAGGGCCGTGCGGGTCTGGGCTGTGACATCGTCGCCCGGCTCGCCGACCTGCCCGGCCAGATAGACGGTGTTCCCGTGGATCACGGCTTCGCTCATGCGAGGGTTGGGCTGGATGCGGGTGATCATGGGGCGCGCTCCTGAACTCGAGCGACCGCCTTAGCCCAGCATCATCTCCATCGCCAGCAGGGCGGCGGCGAAGACCGCCGCGAACGACAGGCCGAAGACCAACAGGACGCGCATGGGACGACGCCCGGAACGCCCCGGCCTGGCGGACGGCAGATTGATCGGCAGACGCGACATCGACAGACCCTCGTCAGAAGGAGAAGGATGCGCCCTCATGCCTACCCTTTGATAAACAGAAACAATCAGTTTCGTCTGGCCGTTTGTGAAGTTCCTGTGGCGCAGACCGGCGCCGCTTGTACAAGCCGTCGAGAACACCGATCCTCAGGCGGCATGAGGAAGCCGCCGAAATCTTTCAAGGTCTCGAAAACCCGCTGGAACGAGGTGGTTCTGGTGTGCCGCAAATGCTCCAAGAAGCTGGACGGCGGCTTCGGTCCCGACGGCGACCAGACGCTGAAGAAGGCGCTGCGCCGCTATCTTCACGCGGGCAAGGGGCGCAAGGCCGACCTCGCCGTCGTCGGCGCCGACTGTTTCGACGTCTGCCCCAAGAACGCCGTGGTCGCGGTCAACGCCCGTCGCCCCGAGCAACTGCTGATCGTGCCGGCCGGCGCCGACCTGTTCGAGGTCAAGGCGCGCCTGGGTCTGGACGACGGCCGCCGCCTGAAGCCGACCCTGCCGAACACCGATCCGGTCGAGACGACTTCCTAAAGTCCAAAAGCCGTGTCAGAGGCAAATCCATGGACACGACCCGTATCGAGAAGCGTATCGGCGTGCGCGCGCCGTCGGACCGCATCTGGGAGATCCTCAGCGATCTCGAGAACTGGCACCGCTGGAATCCCTACGAGACCGGCGTGACCGGCGCCCTGGCCTTCGGCGGCGGCATCAACCTGACCGAGGCCCTGCCCGGCATGGTCGAACGCCAGGTCCAGGCCCGCATCGGCGACTGGCAGCCCTATTCGCAGCTGGTCTGGGCCGAGAAGCGCGGCTGGCTGTTCAACGCCATCCGCTACTATGAGATCGAGGAACTGGACCGCGGCAGCTGCATCGTCTCCAACGGCGTCATCTTCACCGGCCTGCGCGGCGAACTGTTCCACGACAAGCACCGTCCGACGATCCGCGCCGCCTATGAAGAGATCGGCGAGGCGCTGCGCCGCGCCGCTGAGGGCTGACGCGACACGATCCGATTTTGGGCGGCGAATCAGCCGCCCTTCATCATGTCCTGAATGTTGATGATCGCCGGTCCCAGGATGACGACGAACAGCACCGGCAGGAAGAAGACGATCATCGGCACGGTCAGCTTGGCTGGCAGGGCCGCGGCCTTCTTCTCCGCGGCGGCCAGGCGCAGCTCGCGGTTTTCCTTGGCCATCACCCGCAGGGCGTTGCCCAGCGGCGTGCCGTAGGTCTCGGCCTGGGTCATGGCGGTGGCCACGGCCCGGATGCCCGGATGGTTGGTCCGCCTGGCCATGCCGTCATAGGCCATGCGCCGGTCGGGCAGGTAGGACAGTTCAGCCGACAGCAGACTCATTTCCTCTGCCAGTTCGATCGACTGGCTGCCGACTTCCTGGCTGACCTTCTGGATCGCCGCCTCGATCGACATGCCGGATTCGACGCAGATCAGCAGCAGGTCCAGCGAGTCGGGGAAGGCCGCCACGATCGACTGGCGCCGCGTGGCTATACGGTTCTGCACATAGAGGTTCGGGGCGTAGAAGCCGGCCGCCGCCGCGAACACCAGGGCGCAGAGCTTCAGCGTCAGGTTGAAGCCGAAATCATTGACCGCAAACAGGTAGAGCCCCGTCAACACCATGAAGATGAAGGGCGTGGTGAAGCGGAAGAAGTAGAAGGTGGTCAGGGGCCGCGGGCCGCGGAACCCGGCCTGGGCCATGTTCTCGGCGACCTTGGGATCTTCCAGCAGCTTGGTCAGGTTCAGGCGTTCGACGACGCGCTTCTTGAATCCCCCATCGGAGTGACGCAGCGTGCCCGCGGTCGAAGCGGCCGCCCCGCCCTTCATCGCCTGGCGCGAGCGGCGCTTCAGTTCTTCGCGGCGCTCGGCCACCGCCTTCATCCGCTTGTCCAGCCGCTCGCCGCCCATGAAGGAGCCCAGCATGGTCAGGACGCTGGCGAAGACGGCGATCCCCACGCCGATGCTCAGCAGGTTCTGCAGGTCGGTGATGAAGTGCATGAAGCTGTTCATGATCCCCTCCCCCTCAGAACTTGAACGAGATCATGCGCTTCATCATGAAGATGCCGCAGCCCATCCAGATCGCCGAACCCAGCAGCATCACCTGACCGCGCATGTCCGTGAACAACAGCATCATGTAGGCGGGGCTGGAAATCATCACCAGCATCATCACCGCCGGCGGCAACGAGCCGATGATGCCCGCCGAGGCGATGGCCTCCGACGACATGGCCTTGATCTTCTCGCCCATCATGCGTCGCGCCCGCAGAACCGCGGTGAGGTTGCCCAGGGCCTCGGCCAGGTTGCCGCCGCTCTTCTGCTGGATGGCGATGACGATGGCGAAGAACTTCAGTTCGGGAACCGGCATCCGCTCGAACATCTTGTCCAGGGCCTCGGCCAGCGTCAGCCCGACCCCCAGGCCTTCGACCAGCAGTTGAAACTCGGCGCCCAGCGGCTGCGGGCTTTCGCGGGCGATGATCTTGAAACAGTCGTGGACCGGCAGGCCGGTCTTGATGCCACGCACGAGGATGTCGACGGCATCGGGGAAGGCGAGCGAGAATTGCTTCATCCGCTTCTTGCCCTTCATCCCCACGACCAGGCGCGGCAGGCCCAGGCCCATGGCCACGCCGATGCCCAGGGAAAGCACCGGGTTGAGGTGGAGCAGCAGGGCCATCAGGGCGCCGACGACGCCCAACACGGCGCTGATGATGATGAAGGTGCGCAGGCTGATCGACAGGTCGGCCTGCTTGAGCTTGGCGCTCATGGTCATGCGGGCCTTGCGGTCGCGGCGATCGACCTCCTGCAACTGCTGCATGATCTGCTTGCGGCGCGCCTCGGGCGTATTGGTCACGGCGGCGCGCTTGTTGGACGTTTCCGCCCGCGCCGCGCCGATGGTTTTGGCGCGCTTGACCGCCTGGGCTGAGCCGTCGTCGCCGCTGACCAGGGCCCAGCCCACGCCGCCGATGGTGATGAAGGCCAGGAAGGCCGCAAGAATCGGGAGCATCGCTGTCGTTACTCCGCCGCGTCCAGCGCTTCGGCCAGTTCGCGCTCGAGGCCGTAGTAGCGCGCGCGATCCCAGAAGCGCGGACGCGCGATGCCGGTCGAACGGTGACGGCCGGTGATCTTGCCGTGGGCGTCCTCGCCGGTGATTTCGTAGACGAACAGGTCCTGGGTCACGATCACGTCGCCTTCCAGCCCCACCACCTCGGTGATGTGGGTGATGCGGCGCGAACCGTCGCGCAGACGCGCCGCCTGAACGATGACGTCGACCGAGCCGACGATCATCTCGCGGATCGTCCGCGAGGGCAGGCCATAGCCGCCCATGGTGATCATCGACTCCATCCGGCTGATGGCTTCGCGCGGGGAGTTGGCGTGCAGCGTGCCCATCGAGCCGTCGTGGCCGGTGTTCATGGCCTGCAGCAGGTCGAACGCCTCCGGCCCCCGGACCTCGCCGACGATGATGCGTTCGGGACGCATCCGCAGGCAGTTCTTGACCAGATCGCGCATGGTGATCTGGCCCTGGCCTTCCAGGTTCGGCGGGCGGGTTTCCAGACGCACGACGTGCGGCTGTTGCAACTGCAGTTCGGCGGCGTCCTCGCAGGTGATGACGCGCTCGGTCGGATCGATGAAGGCCGTCAGGGTGTTGAGCAGGGTCGTCTTGCCGGAACCCGTGCCGCCCGAAATGACCAGATTGCATCGCGAAGCGCCGATGACGCCCAGGACGCGCGCGCCCTCGGGACTGATGGAGGCGTACTCCACCAGGTTCTTCATCGTCAGCTTGTCTTTCTTGAACTTCCGGATCGTCAGCGTCGGGCCGTCGATGGCCAGGGGCGGGGCGATGACGTTGACGCGCGACCCGTCCGGCAGACGGGCGTCGCAGATGGGGCTGCTTTCGTCGACGCGACGGCCGACCTGCGACACGATCCGCTGGCAGATGTTCATCAGCTGGGTGTTGTCGCGGAAGCGGACATTGGTCAGCTGCACCTTGCCGCCGACTTCGATGAAGACCCGGCCGGCGCCGTTGACCATGATGTCGGCGATGTCGTCGCGGGCCAGCAGCGGCTCCAGCGGGCCGTAGCCGAGGACGTCGTTGACGATGTCCTGGACCAGATGCTCCTGCTCTACCACCGACATGGAGACGTTCTTGATCGCCACCAGTTCGGCGACGATGTCGCGGATTTCCTCGGACGCCGCCTTGGTGTCCAGCTGGGCCAGCTGCGACAGGTCGATGGTGTTCATGAGCGCATTGAAGATCGTCGTCTTCGTCGCGTGATAATAGTCGGACTGTTCGCGGACGATCTCGGCGACCGCCTGAGCCTTCTTCAACTGCTCCAGGCCGGGCGTGGCGCGCGGCCCCTTGGCCGGACCGCCGGGGGTCGGGACCGCCGCCTCGGGACGCGGGCGCGCGGCCAGGGCGTCCAGCCGGTCGGCGGAGGCCGAGGGCGGCGCGGCGTCGGCTTCCAGTTCCTCGATCGGAAAGGCGTCGACGGGATCAAGCGCGCGCAGGTCCGCCGCAGCCGGCTGAGGCGCCGGAGCGGGTCGCGGGGCGACCGCGACGCCGGGTTGGGCGGTGCGCTTGCCGAACATGGCCTCAGTGCTTCTTGCTGAACAGGGAGGCGAAGAGAGAGCCGCCCTTCTTGGCCGAAGCGCCGGACGGCGTCTTGCCCTTCACAGGGACCGCCGGCAGTTCGCGACGCGACACGATCTGGGCCAGGGTCTCGAACGCCTCGGCTGCCTTGCTCTTGGCCCCGGAGTCCACGATCATCTGGCCGTTGTTGGCGGCCGCGCCGAACACCTTGGCGTCGAAGGGGATGATCAGGCTCGGGTGGAGGCCCAGAGCGGCGCCAAAATCCTTGGCCGGGATTTCGGGACGGCCCGGCACGCCGACCTGATTCAGCACCAGACGCGGCGGGGCGTCGTTGGGCCGCGCCTGCCTGATCAGGTCGATCATGTTCTTGGCGTTGCGCAGAGACGCCAGATCGGGCGTCGCCACGACCACGACCTCGTCGGCCGAAATCAGGGTCTTGCGCATCCAGCCCGACCACAGGTGCGGCAGGTCCAGCACCACGAAGGGCGCCGTGGAGCGGATGCGGCTGGTCACTTCCTCGAAGGCGTCGGGTCCGATCTCCCAGTCGGTCTCCAGGCTGGCCGGCGCCGCGAACAGGCTCAGCTTGTCGGTGCAGCGGACCATCATCCGGTCCAGCAGGGTCGCGTCCAGACGGTCAGGCTGGCTCAGGGCGTCGGCGACGCCGCCCAGCGGGTCCTGATTGAAGTCCAGACCGGCGGTGCCGAAGGGCAGGTCGTAGTCGACGATGACGGTGTTGAGGCCGATCCGCTCGCTCATCGCATAGGCGGTATTGTGGGCCACGGCCGAGGCCCCGGCCCCGCCGCGCGCGCCGACAAAGGCGATCGAGCGGCCGATGAAGGGCTGGGCCGGATCGGCGAACAGGCCGCCGATGGCCGAGATCAACTGCAGCGGCTGCACTGGGGCGACCAGATATTCGCTGACGCCGCGCCGCATCAGCTCGCGGAACAGCAGGATGTCGTTGGTGGCGCCGATGATCACCACCTTGGTGCCGGCGTCGCAGACCTCGGCCAGTTGGTCGATCTCCCAGAGCAGGGTCTGGGGGTCCTTCATGCTTTCGACGACGATCAGCGGCGGCGTCGGCTCGGACTGATAAGCCTCGATGGCGGCGGCGACCCCGCCGATGCGGATCTGGGTCGTGGCGCGCGCCATGCGGCGGTCCTGACCGGCGCGCTCGGCCGACGCCAGGGTGTCCTGACGCTCGGCGAAGACGTGAACGGCGATGCGCGGGATCGACACCTCGACCCCGGCGTTCGAGGCGATCGGCAGGCTGGCCGGCTCATAGGCCGCCAGAGAAGCGGACGGGGCCGTCGGCTCGTCGATCGGATAGGCGGAGGCGAGGTCGTCAGGCGTCTTGGGGGCAGGCATGGCGGACACGACAGCGGCGACCGCCGTCTCGGTTTCGGCGACCAGACGCCCGACCGGGTTGTAGCTGTCGTCGAGGGTCGACGACCCCATCGCGGCGGGCCCATCCGGCGGTGACATGAACTGCAGCGGTTCGCCCGCCGGGCCGACGGCGGCGTCGATGAACTCGTCGTCCATGTCGAACGTGTCCAGGGCGTCGAAATCCTGAGCGGCGAGGGGCTTGGTCATGTCCATCAATCCACGGCGCGGGAAGTGCGCATCCCAGACACCAATTCTTCGCGGGCCGCAGCCGTCCGCTCGCCCTTGCCATAATGGTCGAACACCACCGACCGGCGCTGGGCGTCGGCCGGGGTCATGGCGCGCGGCGAAACGATGTCGCGGGGATCGGCGATCTGGGCCGCCAGATTGGCGGTGACGGCGCAGCCGAAGTTCGCGGCTGACTGGTTGTCGCCGGTGCGGCTGAGGCTGCCCCACCGGGTTCCGCACTGCGGCACGACGGCGTGCAGGGTCTCGAACCCGGCCAGGATCGGCGCGCGCGGGTCCGGCCCGGCGTAGCTGACGACACGGATCATGCGGGCGGGCGCGCCCGCCGCCTCCAGCGCGGCCTTGACGCGCCAGGCCGCCTCGGTCGCGACCGGATCGCCGCCGGCCGGGGCCTCGACCACCAGGGCCGGCGCGCCCTGGATGGCGAAGCGGCTGACCAGGTCGGCCAGCGCCGCCCGCTGGTTCGCCGACAGGCCCGTCTCGTGCACGGCCAGGGCGATGCGGTCCAGACCCGGCTCGACCTGAAGACTGTAGCGCGAGGCCGGGTTCAGCGGCGGCTCGCCCCCCAGGCTGGCGGGGCCGCCGACGCAACCGGCCAGAAGCACGCCGCCCAACGCCAGGGCTGACGTCAGGCACAGGATGGATTTGGCGGAACGGGTCATGACGTTCACTCGATCACATAGCCGACCGGCCCCTGCCATCCGGCGCCCGGCTGGGCGGTCGGGGCGGGCGAGCCATAGGCCTGGTTCAGTTGGCCGAAGAAGATGGTATGGGCGTCATCGGCGATGCGCAGGCCGTCGGCGGGCGTCTGCATCCGGCCCGGCGAAGTGGGGCTGACGATATAGGCTTCGACGATCACGACCAGTTCGGTCTCGCCCATCAGATAGTCGCGCGACCGGAACAACTGGCCCAGCACCGGCAGATTGGTCATCCCCGGCAGGGAATCGACCGTCTGCCGCGTCGTTTCCTGCAGCAGACCCGCGATCATCATCGAACCGCCCGAGGGGATTTCGACTGTGTTCTCGCTGCGGCGCACCGACAGGCCCGGCAGGCTGATCGACGACGGGGTGCCCGCGCCGATGGTCAGCCCGCCCTGAGGCGTCAGTTCGGACACCTCGACCTTGACCTGCAGCGAGATACGGCCGCCGCTCAGCACCACCGGCCGGAACGACAGGCCGACGCCGAAAGGCTTGTATTCGACCGAGATCTGGCCTTCGCGGTCACGGCCGGAGGGCGTGGGGAATTCGCCGCCGGCCAGGAAGCTGGCCGCCTCGCCGTTGACCGACGTCAGGTTGGGTTCGGCCAGGGTGCGGATCAGGCCAACGCGCTCGAACGCCTTGATCGTGGCGTTGCCCTTGTTCAGTCCGTCCGAGCCGGGGCCGGTGCCGGGCTGGGCGGTGTCCCAGTTCGACGGATCGCCTGGGGCGCCGCCGTGAACCGTGTGGGGGCACAGGGCGTCTGCGGGGAAGCCCCCGCCGCAGGGGGCTTGCATCTGGAAATTCTTGGTCGTGTCGCGCGACACCCCGCCGGTGATCCCGCCGAGAAGCGACCCGTTGACGCCCCAGGTGGCGGCGTTGCCCAGCAGCCACTGGGTGTCGCCGACCCGGCCGATCACCGCCTGGGTGTCAAAGCCCAGTTGCTTGATGGCGCTGCGCTGCACCTCGACCACGCGGACCTTCAGCGTCACCTGGTCGGAGCCCGTGACGCTGATCATGTTGACCACCTTCTCGGGCGCCGAGACGAAGGCGCGGGCCACTTGGGCGGCGCGCTGGGCCTCGGCCGGGCTGGCGGCGGTTCCGGTCAGGATGATGCTGTCGTTGACCGCTTCGGCGCGAACGTTCGACCCTGGCGTGACACGGCTCAGCGTGTCCTGAAGGGCGCTGGTTCCCGCGTCGACGCGCACGCGAAGGGCCAGGATGGTGCGGCCGGCGGCGTCCAGGAAGACGGCGTCGGTCTCGCCCGGGGCGATCCCGATCACGGTGATGCGGCGCGGCGAATGCAGCATGGCCTCGGCCACCAGCGGGTTCGACACGATCACGTCGCGCGCGTCGGCCGGCAGATCAACCGCGAAGGAGGTGCCGCGCGGCAGGTTGACCAACTGGGGGGCCGCGCCCGTAGAAACGGCAGCGCGAGTCTGGGCCAGCGGCGCCGAGGCGGCTCCGCCCAGAGCGATCAGGGAGGCGCAGGCCGCCGCGATCAAACGATTCATGCCTGGTTTCCTCATGGGACCGCGACCGCCTCGGCCTGGCCTTCGCGATAGACGCGCACGACGCCGCCCGCAGCGGCTGCATTTCCACGGTGGACCGCGCCCGAGACGCGGCCCGACGGTCCGGCGGTGTCGGCGTAGGAACGCAACACCAGCGACAGGTCGCCTTCGGACTTGGCCAGGGCCAGGGTCTCGGCGTCACGGCCGCTGACCTCGAGCGTGGCGGTGGCGCCGACCACGGCCTGTTCATTCTCGGCGGCGCGGGTGTTCTGGTCGACGGCCAGAACCTTGACGTTCTGCATCACGGTGGCGGCGACGAATTTCGACGTCTCGCCGCCGGTCGCGCCCGCCGGCAGCTTGACCTCGCGGGTCAGCAACACGTCGACCCGGTCGCCCGGCAGGATGAAGCCCCCGGCGGCGGTCTCGACCGTGACGCGGATGGCCATGGCCCTCATGCCCGGCTCCAGATAGGCGGCCATATAGCCGCTGTCGCCAGCGCGGACGATCTTACGGCCGACGATGGGTTCGCCGGCCAGAATGGGTTCACGGACGACCGCGCCGATATAGTCGGCCTTGGCCCCGCCGGTCGCCAGATCGGTCGCGGCGCGGGTCACGCGGGCGGCGGCGCCTTCGACCTTGGCGGCCGGTTTGGCGGCGGCGGCGGGCTTGGCCTCGGCGGGCGCCTCAGCCGAGGGCGCAGCGGGAACCGGCACGGTGCCGTCGGTGATGAAGACGGGATTGAGTTCGTCGATCGGCCAGTCTTTCCAGCTCAGGTCGCCGTCGGTCAGACGGCGTCCCGGCTCCAGATCCTTGGCCGCGACCAGGACCTTGGCCATGGGGCGGGTCTCGACGGCGGCCACGGCGCTCGCGGCCGGAGCCCCGGACGAGGACCCCATGGCGCGCACGACCAGAGCCAGGCCGACGGCCGAAACGGCGGCGATACAGATGACGGCGATCTTGGCGGGCTTCATCGACGGTCTCCGGCTTGAGCGGCGACGCGGATTCCGTTCTTCGCCCTCTGCCGTTAACGACCATGAGGCCGGCCGGTTAACGCGCCCCTAAGCCGGAGCGGGCGTCAGGCGCCGACGAAGGCCTGGACCAGAGGGCTCGACGGATAGGCCAGCAGGGCGCCGATGGCGATGGCCACGCCATAAGGAATATCGCCCTTGGGCTGCATCAGCCGCGCGACCCATCCGGGCGCGTTCAAGGCGAAGACCTGAAACTGGGCGCGAGCCGACATCAGCAGCAGGCAGAGGCCGCCGCCGGCCAGGGCCGTGAACAGCAGGAAGGGCGCGATCCCGGCAAGGCCCAGCCACAGGCTGGCCGCCGCCATCAGCTTGGCGTCCCCGCCGCCGATCCAGCGCAACGCGAACATCCCCATGCCGACGAACAGCGCCGCCACGCCGACCCCGAGCGCCTTCGCCATGTCCGTCAACGGCAGACCCGTGGCCAAGGCCGCCGGCAAGAAGCCGAGGATCAGCAGACCCGAGATCCAGTTCGGAATCTTCATCGTGGTCAGATCGTGCAGTCCCGCCACGATCACCAGCACGGGCAGGATGCTCAGCAGGACAAGAGAAAGCTCGGTCATGGCATCACCCTGCGGCGGCAACCTTTAAGGCCGGGTTTCCGCGACTTCTCGACGACGTCCAGACAAGAGAAAAGGCCGGAACGTTTCCGTTCCGACCTTGACCTTTAAACCTTGGTGTCTGGCCTTAGGCGGCCGGCAGCGAGGTTTCCACCTTGGTGAACACGCCGGCCAGTTTCGGGCCGAGGGTGGTCAGGACGGCGACGATAGCGACGGCGATCAGAGCCGCGATCAGGCCGTATTCAATGGCCGTGGCGCCGGATTCGTCGTTGGCGAAGTTCTTGATGAAGTTACGCATGAATATCTTCCTTCTGTTCTAAGCGAGCAACAGTTCCATCACCAGGGTCACCGGTTTTGCCCGCTTGACCCCCGTTTGCATGGCGACAATGCGACCAGGATCATTAAGGGCGAGTAAAATGACGAGAGCTGCTTCGCTTTTTTGATGGTTACTGAGCTGTTTACTATAGATTTATCCCAATAGCGGCGATTTCAGCGTCCCTTCAGGATTTCTTGATCTTTCAGCGCGAGGTTTCACGCCTAACGCTCGCTCGCGCGCGCCCATTCATTCATTCGGAGCCGCCGCCCATGCCCAGGACCTTCAAGAGGCCCGCCGTCGGCTGCGCCTCCGCCCTGGTCGCGCTCTGCGCCGCCGTCGCCGTACAAGCCCAGTCGCAAGGCCAGTCGCGCCCGCTGAACGTCGAGATCGACCACGCCACCCGCGTGCAGTTGAGGGCGCCGGCCGGGTCGGTCATCGTGGCCAACCCCAGGATCGCCGACGTCACCGTGGTCGACGCCAACACCCTGTTCATCACCGGCAAGGGCTATGGGGTGACCGAAATCGTCGCCGTCGACGCCATCGGCCGCCCCCTGTTCCAGAGCCAGGTCGTGGTCAGCGCCGGTTCGGCCGGCGCGGTCCGCGTCTGGCGCGGGGCCCAGGCCACGGACATGGCCTGCGGAACCAGTTGCTCGCCCAGCGTGCGGGCCGCACCGGCGCCCTGATCGATGATCGGGCCGCTTCCTCGCCGTCCTGACCGGCCGTCGCTGCTGCGGCGGCGAAAACGCGCCCGCGAAGGGTCCACGGCGGTCGAGTTCGCCATGGTCGCCCTGCCCTTCTTCATCCTGGTCTTCGGCATTCTGGAAGTGGGGATGCTGCTTCTGCTCGACGCCGTGGTCGAAACGGCGGTCTCCGACACCGGACGTCTGGTGCGGACCGGCCAGGCCCAGCAGCAGGCCCTGAAACCTGCGGAGATCAGACAGAAGCTGTGCGAACGCATGAGCGTCTTCGCCGCCGACTGTCCGTCGCGCGCATTCATCGACGTGCGCGTGGTCGACAACTTCAGCAATCCGGTCGCGCCCGATCCGCTGGCCTCGGGGGTGTTCGACCAGAGCAAGCTCACCTATCAGCCCGGCGGCCCGGGTGATCGCGTCCTGGTGCGGATCTGGTACGAACAGCCGATCGTCACCCCCTTCATCGCCCAGGCCCTGTCGCACACCACCGACCACAAGGTGCTGCTGACCACTTCCCTGGCCTTCCGCAACGAGCCCTATCAATGAGCCGCCGCCTCGTCCGCAGCGCGATCCAGCGGTTCTGGCGCGACCGGCGCGGCGTATCGGCGATCGAGTTCGCCCTGATCGCGCCGCTGATGCTGCTGATCTATTTCGGTCTGGTGGAGTGCTGCCAGGGCTATATGGCCAACCGCCGCGCCAGCCACACCGCCTCGATCGTCGCCGACCTGGTGGCCCAATCGGACGCGACCACGACCCAGGACCTGACCAGCATCTTCGCCATCGGCGACATGATCATGCGGCCGTTTCCGTCCTCGCCTCTGTCGATCCGCGTCTCCAGCGTCACCATCGACGCCAACGGCGCAGCCCGCGTCGACTGGAGCCGGGGCAACAACAAGGCCCTGACCGCCCGGGTCAAGAACTCGGTCGTCAGCGACCTGCCGCCCGGCCTGATCGAAAAGGGCGAAAGCCTGATCCTGGGCGAGACCGTGTTCAAATACACCTCCCCCTTCGCCAAGGTCATCAAGACGCCGATCGACTTCCGCCGCAGCTACTATCTACGGCCGCGGACGGTGGACAAGGTCGCCTGCTCCAACTGCTAGAGGCCGGCCAGGGCCTCCTTCAGCGCCCGGATCTTGGCGTCGGTCTCCTCGCGTTCGGCCCGGGGGTCGCTGTCGGCGACGATGCCCGCCCCCGCCAGGGCCCGCCAGCGCCAGGCCGCCCCGTCCTGCTCGAACGACGCCGTGCGGATCAGCACCGAGGCCGTCAGTTCGCCGCCCCCCGCCAACCCCAGGCCGAACAGGGAACCGCACCACGGCCCGCGCGGCGGCTCATGGCGCGCGATCACCTTCATGGCCTGATGCTTGGGCGCGCCGGTGATCGAGCCCGGCGGGAAGGTCGCCTCCAGCACCTCGGCCGCATGGACGCCCGGCGCCGCCGTCGCCGTCACCGTCGAGACCAGATGATGCACCGTCGGGTGGCTCTCGACGTCGAACAACCGCTCGACCCGCACCGAGCCGGGCGCCGCCGCCCGCGCCAGATCGTTGCGCATCAAATCGACGATCATCAGGTTCTCGGCCCGGTCCTTGGCGCTGGCGACCAGGTCTGCGGCCAATTCGGCGTCGCGCGCCGGGTCCGGGAGGCGCGGCCGCGTCCCCTTGATCGGCCGCGTCTCGATCCGGCCCGACGCAGGATCAAAGGTCAGGAACAGCTCCGGCGAGTTGGACACCAGCGCCCGCTCGCCCAACCGCCAGAAGGCGCCGTAGGCCGCGCCCCGCTCGACCGACAGCCGCAGGAAGACCTCGAACGGATCGCGCCCGGCCGACAGCCGCCCGCTCCAGGCGCGCGCGATATTGGCCTGGAACAGTTCGCCCGCCGCGATCCGCGTCGTCACCTCGGCCACGGCGGTTTCATAGACGTCAGGCGGCGCCTCGCCGTCGAAGGCGGCGGCGGGCGCTGAGGGGACCGACGGCGCGACCGCCGCCGCCAGCCAGGCCGCCGCGCGCCGCACCTGCGCCTCGGCCCCGGCGGCGTCCGCGCCCCGGCCGACGGCCCGAACCTCTCGCGCCGCATGATCGAAGGCCAGCAGGGCCGGATAGCGGGCCAGCATCAGGTCGGGCCAGATCTCGGCCCGTCGCCCCGTCGCCGGTCGCGCCCCGGCGTCATAGCTCATCAGGCCGACCACGCCGCCCCCTGCGAACGCCGGGTCGCGCAGGGCGTCGAAGAGCGCCGCGTCCTCCACCGGCCCTATCTGAACTCGATCCGGCTCGCAGGCGACGAAGGACCAGCGCCCGCCGTGCGCGGTCGCATCGCCCGCTCCGGCCAGCAGCGCCAGCGCCCCCTCGCGTCGGTTCAGTCCCGCCGCCACGGCCAGCGGCTCGCGCCACGCCAGGCGTTCGACGTGGACGACCGGCAGGCTCATGCCGTCAGCCGCGCCCGGATGCGCTCGGCCAGGGCGGCGTCCACGCCCAAGGTCTGCTCCAGATAGGCCGCGATCGACCCCTGCGCCTGCGTGATCGCGCCGAAAGCGCCGTCCAGATAGTCGGCCTCGACGCCGAGGAAGGCGACGACGGCCCCGCGCGAGGCCGGACGACCGGTCATCTCGGTCAGCTTCTTCGCAATGCCCTCGGCCCGCCCCTCCAGATCGACGGCGATATTGGTCAGCAGATAGTCGGCGATCAGGTCGTCGCGCGATACACCCAGCAGGCTGTGGGTCAGGGCCGCCAGCAGACCGGTGCGATCCTTGCCCGCCGCGCAGTGGATCAGAACCGCCCCCTCGCCCTCGGCCAGGGCGCGGAAATAGCGGCGGAACAGGTCGAGGTGGGCCGGCTCGAACGGCAGGCGGCGATAGGTGTCGGCCATAAAGGCGCGGCCCGAGATCTCGGTCAGGTCGGCGGTCTTCAGGAAGGTGACGTGGGGGGCCTCGCCGCCGTCGTCGTGGTCGCTCTCGATCACCTGACCGACCCAGTTCGCCGGTCGCCGCGAGGGCTGGTCGCGCCGTTCGCTAGGGCGGCGCAGATCGACCACCGTGGCGATGTTCAGCGCCGCCAGCCGCTCCAGGTCGGCCTCGGTCGCCCGCGCCTGATGCGCCGAGCGATAGAGCCGCCCCCGCGCCACGCGGCCCTCACCGACAGCGTAGTCGCCATAGTCGCGGAAATTATCGAGGGCCTGAAACGGCAGAAGGCGGTCGTTCATGACCGCCTTCCTTAGCCTATTCAGGTCCAGACGCTAACGGCGCTAACGGGCGCCGACCAGACCGGACATGGCGTCCAGATAGGCGACGAAGGCGTCGCGCCCCGCCTCGGTCATGGTCGCCCGCGTCAGGGGCTTGCGGCCCTGAAAGCTCTTGGAGACTTCGACGAAGCCCGCCTCCTCCAGTTTTCTCAGATGGACGGACAGATTGCCGTCCGTCGTCTGCAGCCGGGTCTTCAGTTCGTTGAAATCGGCGGTCCCGACGCCCGACAGATAGGCCATGATCCCCAGGCGCACCCGGCCGTGGATGACCTCGTCGATGCGGCCGATGTCGAAAGCGTCCACCGTATCCGAAGGGGCCATGGTCAGATCACCTCCGACGGTTCCTGACGCACCAGCAGGACGCCGGGCAGCAGGGCGAACAGGAACAGTCCCGCCGCATAGGCCAGCCACATCAACGGACTGCCGCTCAGGAAGGCGATCAGGGGCGCCGCGATCCAGCAGGCGATGGCCAGCTTCCACTGCCATTTCTGGTCGCTCATGGTCGCCGACACCGCCCAGCCCGAACCGTAGAGGGCGAAGATCAGCGAGGGGAAGATCAGCGACGGGATCGCGCTGTGTGTCTTCCAGCCGATCACCGCCATCGACAGCGACATGACGAAGACCCCCAGACCGACCCCCATCCATCCAGCGCTGGCGGCGCGATTGGCCGCCGATTTCGCTCCGGGCTTATAGCAGGACCTGCGAATCTGCCACATTAGCACGGCGAAGAAGGCCAGCATGGCCCCGCCCCACAGGATCGCATAGGCGACAGGCGCGACAGCGATGATCCCGCTGTCGATGCCGTAGGCGAAGATCGAGGCCAGACCGAAGATCAGGCCGGCGGAAATCAGGATCGACCCGCCCAGCAACGGGGCCTGCCGCCCCTCCTGGGCCAGGGCCTTCATATAGGCGATGTCGTCGTGGACGGACTGCACTTGGTCGCGGGTCATGGCGTCTCTCCCTGCCTGTTGATGGGACAGTGAGCCAAGAACTTTATGTTGTAAAGTTCTTTTTCTGAGACAGGCCGCGCGACCCATTCTAGGCCTTGGCCATGCGCGTCGCCTTTCATCACATCGCCTATCAACCGCTGGCCGTCTGCAACGCCCTGTCTATGGACCGACTGGAGGCGACCGTGCGGCGCGCCGGCCTTGCGCCGGACGCCACCGTCATGGACGTCGGCTGCGCCTATGGCGAGGTGTCCATCCGTCTCGCCCGCGCCTTCGACGCGCGCGTGACGGCGGTCGAACTGGACCCGGTCATGGCCGAGGGGGCAGAGGCGCGCATCCAGGCCGCAGGCCTGTCGGACCGGATCCGGGTGCGGCGCGAAACCTCGGCCCAGGCCCTGGCCGCCCTCCCCGCTCTCGACCTGATCGTCGCCATCGGCTCGACGGAACCGGCGGGCAAGGGCCTGCGCGAGCCCGCCGCCGTCTTCGCGGCCCTGACCGAGCATCTGACGACGGGCGGCGCGCTGCTGTGGGGCGACCTGTTCTGGAAGGACGAACCGCCCGCGCCCCTGCGCCAGCTGGTCGAGACCGGCGGCTACTACGTCAGCCACGACGCCCTGCAAGCCGCCGCCCGCGCGGCGGGGCTGGAGGTCGTCTCGGCAGAGATCAGCGACGAAACCGAATGGGCGACCTATCGCACGGCGATGGAAAGGGCGATCGCCGACTGGCTGGACGCTCATCCGGACCACCCGGACGCCCCCTCGGTCTCGGCGACCGCGGCACGGGTAAAGCTGATGTTCGACTTCGGCGCGCCGCATCTGGGCTTCGGTCTCTACCTGTTCCGGAAGGGCTGACGCCTTTCCCTCCCCATGAAGGGGAGGGAGAACCGCGCTCAGACCGGCCTCAAGTAGCGCGAAGCGCGGTAGGCCTGCTTACCGGAAAGGCGGCTCGTCGAAGGCGCGCAGCTTGCGCGAGTGCAGCTTGGCGCCCTCGGCCCGCAGCAGGTCGACCGCCTGGATGCCGATCTGCAGGTGTTCCGAAATCGAGCCTTCGTAGAAGCGATTGGCCTGGCCCGGCAGTTTGATCTCGCCGTGCAGCGGCTTGTCCGAGACACACAGCAGCGTCCCGTAGGGCACGCGGAAGCGGTAGCCCTGGGCCGCGATCGTGGCCGATTCCATGTCGATGGCCACGGCCCGGCTCTGGTTGAAGCGCAGGGCCGACTTGGAATAGCGCAACTCCCAGTTGCGGTCGTCGGTGGTGACGACGGTGCCGGTGCGCAGCCGCTTCTTGACCTCTTCGCCCGGCGCGCCGGACACCTGTTTGGTGGCGTCGTAGAGGGCGCGTTGCACCTCGGCGATGTTCGGGATCGGAATGTCCGACGGCAGGACGGCGTCCAGCACATGGTCGTCGCGCAGATAGGCATGAGCCAGGACATAGTCGCCGATAGTCTGGCTGGCGCGCAGGCCGCCGCAGTGGCCGATCATCATCCAGGCGTGCGGCCGGGTGACGGCCAGGTGGTCACAGATGGTCTTGGCGTTCGACGGCCCCACCCCGATGTTGACCAGGGTGATGCCCGTCCCGCCCGGCGCCGTCAGGTGGTAGGCGGGCATTTGATGTCGGCGCCAGGCCGCGTCCATGATGGCGACCTCCGGATTGGGCGTGTCGCGGGTGATGACCACGCCGCCGGCGCAGGACAGGGTCTCATAGGCGCTGTTCGGGTCGGCCAGTTGGGCGCAGGCCCAGCGCACGAACTCGTCGACGTAGCGGTGATAGTTGGTGAACAGGACGTAGCTCTGAACGTCCTCGACCGGCGTGCCTGTGTAGTGACGCAGCCGCGCCAGCGAGAAGTCGGTGCGCAGGCCGTCGAACTGGGCCAGGGGGAAGTCCTCGCCCGGCTCGAACAGGCCGTCCGAGATCTCGTCGCCGATATGGGCCAGATCCGTGGTCGGGAACCAGCGGGCGATGGAGGCCGTCATGGTGCCGTCCAGCGCCACGCCCGAACCGTCCAGCACATAGGGGAAGGGAATCTCCTGATCCGACGGCTCGACCGTCAGGGTCGCGCCGTATTCGGCGACCAGCAGGCTCAGCTGCTCCAGCAGATAGGGCCGGAACAGGTCGGGACGGGTGATGGTGGTCGTATAGACGCCGGTGCGCGACAGGCGGGCGAAGGCGCGCGTCGCCAGATCCTGCGGACGGTCGCCGAACCAGCTGACGGTCAGTCGGGGATAGGCGAACAGGCCGGCGGCCCTGGCTTCGGGATCGGCGCGCTCGCCGGTCTCGATAAAACGCTTCACTGCGCTGCGCAGATTGGCGACGGATTGATTGTAGAGGGTTTCGAGGCGGTCCAGCGCCGCCTGGGGGGTCATCTTGTCTGTCATGACTTCCTCTAGCGGAAAAGCGTGACCTTGGCGAGACGGGCGAAACACGAGGACACGACTGTTGACCGCAAGCGCGGCGGACGTCCTCAGCCCAGTTCGCGACGGAAGAAGGCCGCCACGTCGTCCAGCACCGGCGCCTTTTTCCTGAACAACGGCGAGAAGGTCGCGATCAGGTCGGCGTGGTCGAGCCCGGGATAGAGCTTGGCTTCCGCCCTGCCGCCGACGGCCCTCATCCGGTCGTTCAGGATGGTCGTGTCCTCGGCATGAACCACCGTGTCGGCCGCCCCATGCCCCAGCCACAGCGGCGGAGCGTCGGCGCGAACAAACGTCACGGGCTGGGTCAGGGTCGGATCGGACGCCCGGCCAAAGGCGGCCTTCGAGGCGGGCACGTCGAACGGCAGGAAGTCATAAGGCCCCGCCAGCCCCGCCGCCGCCCGGATCAGGTCGGGGCGCTCGACGGCGGCCATGTAGCGCCGGTCCAGCGCGATCATCATGGCCAGATGCGCCCCCGCCGAATGGCCCAGCACGCCCAGCCGCCCGGCGTCCCCGCCATACTGCGCCGCCAGATCGCCGGCGCGCGCGGTCGCCGCCGCCGCATCCTCGATGAAGGCGGGGAAATGGACCTGCGGCACGACCCGGTAGTCGGGCAGGAAGACCACGAAGCCGCGGGCCGCCAGCGCCTGGGCCGCCCAGCCATAGACGGCCTTCGACCCCGCATCCCAGCCTCCGCCGTAGAAGAAGACCACCGTCGGCGGGCTCATCCCTCCTATGGCGGCCCCCGCCGGCGCATAGATGTCCATCGTCTGGCGTGGATCCTCGCCGTAGCGAACGCCCGAGGCGATCTTTCCCGCACCCCGGTCGCGCGGTCCCAGCGCATTCAGCGCCGACAATGGCGAACAGGCGGCGGCGACAGCGCCGATCAGGGGAGCGAACAGGCCTCTTCGGGTCATGCCCCACTACGCCCCAGCCCCCGTCCTGGATCAAGGCGAAGCTTCATCCCGCGCCAACCACGCATGAAAAAGGGGCGCGGCCTTGGCTGGCCGCGCCCCTCGTTCGTTTCGCCCTTGGCCCTACTTGGCCAGATGCTTGTCCAGCCAGCCGAACACCTCATTGTGCCATTGCAGGCTATTGGCGGGCTTCAGCACCCAGTGGTTCTCGTTGGGGAAGAAGACCAGACGGCTCTCGATCCCGCGCCGCTGCAGGGCGGTGAAGGTCGACAGGCCCTGGGCCGTCGGGATGCGGTAGTCGAGGTCGCCCTGAACCACCAGCATCGGCGTCTTCCAGTTCTGGACATGGTTGGCCGGGTTGAACTTCTGATAGCCCTCCGGGTTCTCCCAAGGCGTGCCGCCGTACTCCCACTCGGTGAACCACAGCTCCTCGCTCGAATAGCCCATGCCGAAGGTGTCGAAGACGCCGTCGTGGTTGACCAGGCATTTGAACGCGTCGGACCAGTTGCCGGCGATCCAGTTGATCATGTAGCCGCCGTACGACGCGCCGAGCGCACAGGCGTTCTGACCGTCAAGGAAGCCGTACTTGGCCTGGGCTGCAGCCCAGCCCTTCTGCAGATCTTCCAGCGGGCGGTCGCCCCAGTGCTGGCTGATCGCGTCGGTGAATTCCTGGCCGTAGCCGGTCGAGCCGTGGAAATCGATCATCACCACCGCATAGCCCGCGCCGGCATAGGTCTCGGGGTTCCAGCGGTAGGACCAGGAGTTGCCGAACGACCCCTGCGGCCCGCCATGGATCAGGAAGGCGACGGGATATTTCTGACCTTCGACATAGTCGGCCGGCTTGATGACGTAGCCATGGACCGTCTCATTGTTCCAGCCGGGGAAGCTGAACTGCTCGGCCGCGCCGAAGGCCTTGGACGCCAGCTGCGGGTTCACGTTGGTCAGGCGACGCGGCATCTCGCGACCGCGATAGGTCTTGAAGAAGAGGTCGGCGGGCGAGGTCAGGGTGTCCTGCGCGTAGACGAAGCCCGACGGCGTCTGGGCGAAGGCGCCGACGTGGCCCTCGCCCGTGATCGGAACCACCACGCCGTTGCGCGTGTCGATGGCGAACAGGCGGGTCTGACCGACGTCGCCGGCCGTGGTGTAGAGGGTCTTGCCGTCCTTCGACCATTGCAGGGCATCGGCCGAACGGTCCCAGTTGGCCGCGATCTGGCGCGTCTGGCCGGTGGCTGTGTCGCGCAGGAAGATCGAATACTTGTCCGCCTCGAAGCCCGGGCGGGCCATGGCGCGATAGGCCAGGGTCTTGCCGTCCGGCGAGAAGACCGGGCCGGTGTCCCAGGCGGGGTTGGCCTCGGTCAGATTGGTCAGTTGACCCGGCGCCGAGACGGCGACGCTGTAGAGGTCGAAGTTCGTGCTCCACGGTTCGCTGTTCCCGGCCTTGCGCGCGGAGAAGACCAGCGACCGGCCGTCGGGGGCAAAGACGAACTCGCTCTCGTCGCCGAACGGCTTGGAGGGGGTGTCGCCGTCGAAGCCCTTGGTCACCCAGACCGGAGCGCCGCCCGCCTTGCCGTCCGCGCCGATGGCCTGAACGAACAGGTGGTTCTGGGTGTGGTCGCTCCACGTATCCCAGTGACGCACGAACATGCGGTCATAGACCTGACCGGTCGACTTGACCTCGGCGGCGGCCTTGGCGCGCTCGACCGAGGCGTTCAGGTCGGGCGCTTCGGGATAGACGGCCAGCGACACGGCCACCGCATCGCCCGCATTGTTGACGCGATAGGCGTTGACGTCGGTCGGCAGGCTGGTGACCTGGGTCGCCGTCGCGCCCTTGTCGGCCGAGACCCAGACCTGGCTCGAACCCGAACGGCCCGACAGGAAGTAGAGCTTGCCGTCCGCGCCCCAGCGCGCGGTGTTGGCGCCGCCCTCGGAAATCGCCAACTTCTGCGGCTGGCCCTCGCCTTTCAGGCTCAGGATGTAGAGGGCGCTGGCGCGCTTGTTGGCCGCCACGTCAGTCTGGGTCAGGGAATAGACCACCCAATCGCCGTCCGGCGAGACCTGAGGATCGCCCAGCCGGTTGGCCGAGATCATGTCCTGATAGGTGAAGGCTTTCGACGCCTGGATCGAAGCCGCCGCCGGGGCGACGGGCGCCTCGGCCAGCGCCGGCAGGGCCGAGGCCGTGAGCAGGGCGACGGCGCTGAGGCCGCTCAGAAGATGGGGCAGGTGGCGCATGGGCGATGATCCTCTCGGGCTTCGCGAAATTCTTGGCCGCAGGCGTAGCACCGGCGACGCTCGCGTCAAACCCGGCATCCGCGAGGATGGTCACGACCGCTTGCCGCCATCGTCGGGAGCGGCGACAAGCAGGGGCATGAGTCCCTCTTCCCCTCATATCGTCGACGTCCTGATCGCCGAGCGCGCGCCGCGCCTGACCCGTTCGGCCGCCTGGCCGATGGTGCGGCCGCTGCTGTATCGGCTGCTCGACTATAACCGGGCCCGCGCCATGGCCGACGCCATAGGGCCGCTGTCGGGTCAGGCGGCGCTGGACCATGTCTCGACCCTGCTGGCGCTGAAGACGACGACGCTGAACCTCGACCGCCTGCCCCGGACCGGGCGCTGTCTGGTGGTGTGCAACCATCCGACCGGGATCGCCGACGGGTTAGCCGTGCACGACGCCATCCGCACGGTGCGCGACGACGTCATCTATTTCGCCAACGCCGACGCCCTGCGCGTCTCGCCGCGCCTGGCCGAGAGCGTCATCCCGGTCGAATGGGTCACGGCCAAACGCACCCGCGCGAAAACCCGCGCCACCCTGCTCGCGGCCAAGGCCGCCTTCGAGGCTGAACGCTGCGTCGTCATGTTCCCCGCCGGGCGACTGGCCCGCGTCGACGCCCAGGGCCGGCTGACCGATCCCGAATGGGCCGCGACGGCGGCGTCGCTGGCGCGCAAATACGAAGCCCCCGTCGTCCCGATCCACGTCGCCGGGCCGACCAGCCGCCTGTTCCACCTGTTCGACCGCTTCTCTCAGGAACTGCGCGACATCACCCTCTTCCACGAGCTGCTCAACAAGCAGGGGCGCGCGTTCGACCTCAGCGTCGGCCTGCCCATCGCGCCCGAGACGCTCGACATCGACGCCGCCAAGGCCACCGAGGCGCTGAAGGCCTTTGTCGAGCGCACCCTGGCCGCCGATCCCGACGCGGTGTTCGCATGACGACCTTCATTCTCGACGACGCCGACGCTACAACCCGTCTGGGTCAGGCCATCGCCCCCCTGCTGGCGCCCGGAGAATCCGTCCTGCTCTACGGCCCGCTGGGCATGGGCAAGTCGACCCTGGCGCGCGGCCTGATCCGCGCCCTGACTTCGCCCGACGAGGATGTGCCGTCGCCGACCTTCACTCTGGTGCAATTCTATGAGAGCGACCCGCCCATCGCCCATTTCGACCTCTATCGCCTGAGCCGCCCCGAGGAGGCCTTCGAGATCGGCCTCGACGAGGCGCTGGATGAAGGCTGCGCCCTAATCGAATGGCCCGAACGCCTGGGCGAGGACCCGGGCCGGATGCTGGGACCGGACCGGCTGGTCATCGAGATTTCGGAACCCTCCCCTCAAGCAGCCGTCCTCCGCGAGGGCGGCGATAGGGGTCTCGCTGGAAGAGTTGCGACCGTATCTGGCGCAGGGGCGTGGGAAGCGAAACTGAAGGAACTCCATGTCTGACCGCGAAGCTCTCCGTCTCGACTTCCTGCGCTCGGCTGGTCTGGCCGAGGCCGCCCGCGCGCCCCTGCCCGGCGACGCCTCGACGCGCCGCTATGAGCGCCTGACCACGCCCTCCGGCGCCACCCTGATGCTGATGGATCAGGCCCCCGCCGCCGAGAGCCCGCCCTGCGATCCGTCGTGGACGCCGGAACAGCGCCACGCCCACGGCTGGAACGCCGTCGCCCGCCTGTCCGCCGGCCGCATCGAGGCCTTCGCCGCCGTCGCCGCCCACCTGAAGTCCCTAGGCCTGTCCGCCCCCGAGATCGTCGCCGTCGACGCCCCGAACGGCCTGGCCGTGATCGAGGATTTCGGCGACGCCCTGTTCGCGAACGTCATCAACGAGGGCGCCGAGGAGGCCCCGCTCTACCGCGCCGCCGTCGAGGCCCTGGCCGTCCTCCACGCCGCCCCGACGCCCGAGGTCCTGACCGGCTTGGCCGGCGACTGGCCCCTGCTGACCTATGACCAGACGGCGCTTCAGGGCGGCGCCGACCTGTTCGTCGACTGGCTGCCGAAACTGGTGCCGTCGCTGGCCTTCGACAACGCCGCCGTCGCCGAATGGCGCGATGTCTGGGCCCCGATCACGGCGGCGGGCGAGGGGGGCGCGACCGTCATGGCCCACCGCGACTATCACGCCGAGAACCTGATCCGTCTGGACGGCCAGGCCGGCGCCGCCTCGGTCGGCCTGATCGACTTCCAGGACGCGGTGAAGGCCCATCCGTCGTGGGACCTCCACTCCCTGCTGCAGGACGCCCGCCGCGACGTCTCGCCCGAGTTGGAAGCCCTGGCTCTGGACCACTACTTCGCCCTGCGGCCCGAGACCGACCGCGAAGCCTTCATGGCGGCCTACGCCGGTCTGGCGGCGCTGAACGAGGCGCGCATTCTCGGCATCTTCGCCCGCCTGATCGCCCGCGACGCCAAGCCGAAATACGCCGCCTTCATGCCCCGCATGTGGGCCCACCTGAACGCCAACCTGAAGGCGCCCGGCCTCGAGCCCGTCGCCGTCTGGATGGACCGCCACGTGCCGGAGGATGTGCGGCGATGACCTCTCCCTGCCGCTCCCTTCTCCCCTCGGGGGAGAAGGTGGGCCGCGCAGCGGCTCGGATGAGGGGGCGCGTTCCGCCGGTCTCGTCCTTGACGTCGAGCGGCGCGCCCGTCGCCGCCCGCCCCCTCATCCGTCATGCTGCGCATGACACCTTCTCCCCCGAGGGGAGAAGGGTTTCGGGAGCCGCCGCATGACCAATCCCACCACCGCCATGGTCCTCGCCGCAGGGCTCGGCACGCGGATGCGGCCCCTGACCCACGACCGGCCCAAGGCCTTGGTCGAGGTCGGCGGCAAAGCCCTGATCGACCATGTCCTTGACCGGCTGGCCGAGGCGGGCGTTGAGCGCGCCGTGGTCAACGTCCACTGGTTCGCCGACCGGCTGGAGAGCCATCTCAAGGCCCGCGCCCGTCCCGAAATCCTCATCTCCGACGAGCGCGCCGAACTGCTGGAGACCGGCGGCGGCCTGAAGAAGGCCCGCCCCCTGCTCGGCGACGAGCCCGTCTTCGTGGCCAATATCGACAGCGTCTGGATCGACCGGGGCGATGCTCTGCGCGACCTGATCCGCCTGTGGGACCCCGAGCGCATGGACGCCGCCCTGCTGCTGTCCCGGCGCGAAGGCGCCATCGGCTTCGAGGGGGGCGGCGACTTCTTCCTGGCCGACGACGGCCGACTGACCTTCCGGGGCGAGGCCGCCAGCGCCCCCTTCGCCTACATGGGCGTCCATATCACCCGCCCCGGCTACGCCGACGCCGGCCCCGACGGTCCCTTTTCGCTCAGCCCCCTGTGGCGGCAATCCGCCGCCGAGGGCCGCCTGTTCGGCTGCGTGCTGGACGGCGACTGGATGCACGTCGGCGACCCGCAGGCGCGCGACGAGGCCGAAGCCCGGCTGAAAGCAGAGGCCTGACCATGTCGGGGGGCCGCTTCGATCCGTTCGCCGGAACCGGGCCGCGCTGGCGCGCCGTGCCCGCCTGGCGGCCCTTCCTCGAAGACCTCGCGGCGGGGGTGCTCGACTGGCTGGGCGATCAGACGCCCGAGACCCTGACCGACGCCACCATCCTGCTGCCCAACCGCCGCGCCGCCCGCGCCTTCTCCTCGGCGCTGGGCCGGTTGGCCGGCGACCGCCCTGTCCTGCTGCCCCAGGTGCGCCCGCTCGGCGATCTGGAAGAGGACGAGCCGCCCTTCGCCCCCGGCGAACTGGGTCTGGACCTGCCCCCCGCCATCGCCCCCCTGACCCGCCGTTTCGAAATGGCGCGGATGATCGTCGAAGAGTTTGAGCCGGGACTGAAGCCCCTGCGGGCGCTCGAGATGGCCGACGCCCTCGGCGGCTTCCTCGATTCCTGTCAACTCGAAGAAGTCTCCGACCTGTCGCGCATCGCCGGCCTGGCCGAACAGGACTTGGCCGAACACTGGCAGGACAGCGCCCGCTTCCTCGGCCTCGCCGTCGAGGCCTGGCCCAAGCGGCTGGAAGCCCTCGGCCTCGTCGATTCCGCCTGGCGTCGCGCTGCGCTGCTGCGCCGTCTGGCCGAGGCCTGGGACGCGCGCCCGCCGTCGCAACCGGTGATCGCCGCCGGTTCGACCGGCACCGTCCCCGCCGCCGCCGACGTTCTGGCCGCCGTGGCGCGGGCGCCGCAAGGCGTGGTCGTCCTGCCTGGTCTCGACCTCGATCTGGCCGACGGCGTCTGGGACCGCATCGATGACCAGCATCCGCAGGCCGCGCTGAAGGCCCTGCTGAAGCGCGCCGAGGTGTCGCGCGATCAGGTCCGCCCCTGGTTCCGGCCCGCCGTCGAACCGCGTCTGGAAGCGCGCGGTCTGGCCCGCCAGCGCCTGATCAACGAGGCCCTGCGCCCCGCCGAGGCCACCGACGACTGGCGCGCCGAGATCGCCCGCCTGCGCGCCGACGCCGCCGAGGCGGGCCAGGCCGCCGACCCCATCGCCGAGGGCCTCAAAGGCCTGTCCGCCCTCTCCGTCCGCGCCGAGGAAGAAGCCGCCACGGCCATCGCCCTCTTGATGCGCGAGACGCTGGAACGGCCCGGCGAGACCTGCGCCCTCGTCACGCCCGATCTGGACCTGTCGCGACGGGTCGAGGCGCGACTGGCGCGCTGGGGCATCATCCCCGACGCCTCGACCGGCGCCCCCCTGTCGCGGATGAGCGCGGGGGTTCTAGTCGACCTCGCCGCCCGCTTCATCGAGACGCCGCTGAAGCCCCGGACCCTGCTGGGCCTGATCAAGCATCCGCTGACGCGGCTGGACCTCGACGGCGCCAGCCCGTCGGACGCCGCCTCGGCGCTGGAAGAACACGCCCTGCGCGGCCCCCGTCCGCGCGACTGGGCCGAGGTGCAGAAGCGCCTGCTGAAGGCGGCCGAACCGGGTCGCGGCGGACAGCCCCTGCCCGAATGGAAGGCCGCCCGTCTGTCCGGCGCCCGCGCCCTGGCCGCGCGTCTGGAGACGCTGGCCGCCGAGGCCCTGTCTGCCTTCACCCCGACCGCCGCCCCCGACGCCGCCGCCCGCGCCCTGACCGCCCTGATCGAGGCCCTGGCCGGTCAGAACGCCTGGGCTGGCCCCGACGGCGAGGCCGCCGCCTCGCTGCTGTCCGCCCTGATCGACGGCGGCGGCTCGCTGGGCGCGGTCAGCCGCGCCGACTTCGCCGCCCTGACCGCCGGTCTGCTGGGCGAGGAGACGATCCGCACGGGCGGCGCCACCCATCCGCGCCTGCGCATTCTCGGCGCCATCGAGGCCCGCCTGACCCGCGCCGACCGCATGATCCTGGCCGGGCTGGAGGAAGGCGTCTGGCCCCGGCCGGCCCCGGTCGATCCCTTCCTGTCGCGGCCCATGCGTAAGACCCTGGGCCTGCCCACGCCCGAGCGGCGTCTGGGCCAGACGGCCCAGGACTTCGTCCAGGCCGCCTGCGCCGACGAAGCCATTCTGATCCATTGCGAGCGACGCGGCGGCCAGCCCGCCGTGCGCTCGCGCTGGCTATGGCGGCTCGAAATGCTGACGCGCGGCGCCGACGCCCCGGCCACGCCGGTCGCCATTCCCAAGCCCGAAGGTCTGGCCGACTGGACCCGCGCGCTGGACGCCCCGCCGCCCGGCGCCGCCCGTTTCGCCCCGCGTCCCATGCCGCGTCCGCCGGTCGATCGCCGTCCGCGCAGCCTCTATGTCACCCGCATCGAGCGCTGGGTGCGCGACCCCTACGCCATCTACGCCCAGTGGGTGCTGGGCCTGAACATCATGGACCGCCCCGGCGCCTCGGCCGAGGCGATGGCGCGCGGCAATGCGGTGCACAAGGCCATCGAGCGCATGACCCTGATGTGGCCCCATGTCCTGCCCGACGACTGCGAGGCCCAGATCGAGGCGTTGCTGATCGAGGAGCTGACCGCCCACGGCTTTGAAGACGCCGCCATGGCGCGCGAGACGCCGCTGGCGCGCAACTGCGCTCGCTGG
Source organism: Brevundimonas sp. 2YAF1 (assembly GCF_052114745.1). Classification (NCBI taxonomy): domain Bacteria; kingdom Pseudomonadati; phylum Pseudomonadota; class Alphaproteobacteria; order Caulobacterales; family Caulobacteraceae; genus Brevundimonas; species Brevundimonas sp. 2YAF1. The sequence goes on from NZ_JBFRFI010000002.1 coordinate 503,165, forward strand.
CTGGCCGGGTTCGAGGCCGAGCGCCGGGCGCGCGGCGTCACCCTGCTGATCGAACAACAGGGGACGATGACCTTCGACGCCCCCGCCGGCCCCTTCACCATGAAGGCCTATGCCGACCGCATCGAGGTGGGCGCGACCGGCGCCGCCATCATGGACTTCAAGACCGGGGGCGTGCCTTCGGGCAAGCAGGTCAAGGCGGGCTTTGCGCCCCAGTTGACCCTGACCGCCGCCATCCTGGCCGACGGCGGCTTCAAGGACACCAACGGGCCGGTGCCGGCGGACGAACTGACCTATGTCCGCGTCGTCGGGCGCAAGAAGGCGGGCGAAGTCGCGGTGCGCGCCTCCGGCCCCGAAGCCGCCGCCCTCGGCGAAGCGGCCCTCGAAGGACTGAAGAAGCGAGTGGCCCGCTTCGACCATCCCGACACCCCCTACGTCTCCTGGGCCGCGCCCCAGTTCATGGGCAATTACGGCGGCAACTACGACCATCTGGCCCGCGTCTGGGAATGGCACGTCGTCGGCGGCGAAGAAGGCGACAGCGAATGAACATCGCCACTCCGCAGATGCGACCCGATCCCCAGATCCGCGCCGCCGATCCGGCCCTGTCGGTCTTCGTCACCGCCAACGCCGGCTCGGGCAAGACCACCACCCTGGTCAGCCGGGTGGCGCGCCTGCTGCTGGGCGGGGCCGGGGCCTCGGCCATCCTGTGCGTGACCTACACCAAGGCCGCCGCCGCCGAGATGCAGGCCCGCCTGTTCGAGACCCTGGGCAAGTGGGCCGTGATGGACGACGCCGCCCTGTCCGCCGAACTGGCCAAGCTGGACGCCAGCGATCCCGCTGGCCTCAACCCCGCCCGCCTGTCCGAGGCGCGCCGCCTGTTCGCCCGCGCGCTGGAGACGCCGGGCGGGCTGAAGATCCAGACCATCCACGCCTTCTGCGAAAAGCTGCTGCGCCGCTTTCCCATCGAGGCCGGCGTCTCGCCGCGCTTCACCGTGCTGGAGAACGAGGCCGCCATCGCCCTCAGCCACGCCGCGCGCGAGGAACTGGCCCGCGCCGCGCTCAGGGACCCGGACGGTCCGGTGGGTCAGGCCTACAGCCATTTCGCCGTCGAACTGGACTGGGGCCGGTTCGAGAGCCTGCTGGCCATGATCGAGGCCAAACGCGCCGACCTGACCGACTATGTCGCCCGCGTCGGCGACGGCTCAGCCCCCGGCCCGCACGCCCTGACCGGCGCCGATCCCGACCAGACGCCCGACGAGATCGAGGCCGACTTCATCCGCTGGCTGGACCGGGGCGAGGTCCGCCGCATGGCCGAGCTGATGGCGACCGGCGGCAAGACCGACAAGGACCGCGCCGCCGAACTGATCCACGCCCTCGAGCACGAGTGGAGCTTCCACGGCCTCGGCGTCGTCTTCCTCACCGGCACGGGATCGCCGCGCAAGTCGATGGCGACCAAGCAGGCCCCGCCCGACGCCGGCGGCTGGCTGACCGATCTGCAGGACAAGTATCTGGCCACGCTGGACGTGGTGCGCGCGGCCAAGGTCGCCGCCGACACCGTCAGGCTGCTGACCCTCGCCGTGGCCCACGCCGCCTTCTACGAGGCGGCCAAGGCCGAGCGCGGGGCGTTGGACTTCTCCGATCTGGTGGCCAAGACGGTCGACCTGCTGACCACGCGCTCGACCGCCGCCTGGGTCCTTTACAAGCTGGACGGCGGCATCGACCACGTCCTGATCGACGAGGCCCAGGACACCGCGCCAGAACAGTGGGCGATCATGCGCGCCCTGACCGGCGAGTTCTTCTCGGGCGAAGAGACCGACCGCACCGTCTTCGCCGTCGGCGATCAGAAGCAGTCGATCTACTCCTTCCAGGGTGCCCGCCCGGAACGGCTGCTCCAAGAGTCTCAGGCCTATGACAACCTGGTCACCGCCTCCGGCGCCGCCTTCGAGGGCGTCGATCTGGAGAAGTCCTACCGCTCGACCGAGGACGTCCTAGCCTTCGTCGACCACGCCTTCGCCGATCCCGAACGCACCCGCGCCCTGGTGGGCGAAGCGGGCGACATCCCCCGTCACCTGCCCGCCCGCGTCGGTCAGCGCGGCAGCGTCGACCTCTGGCCCCTGTTCATGGACGAGGCCCCGCCCGAGCGCGACGCCTGGGACGATCCGGTCGATCAGGAAGGCGTGTCGGGCGCGAGGAAGCGCATGGCGGCCGCCCTGGCCCAGGAGATCAGACGTCAGGTCGAGACCGGCGCCACCGTCTATGACCGCACGACCCGCCAGCCCCGCGCCAGCGGCTATGGCGACTTCCTCATTCTGGTGCGCCGCCGCGACGCCACCTTCGAGGAGATCATCCGCGCCCTGAAGACGGCGGGCGTGCCCGTCGCCGGCGCCGACCGACTGAAACTCAGCAGCCATATCGTCTTTGACGACCTGATCGCCCTGGCCCGGTTTGCGCTCTTCCCCGGCGACGACCTGTCGCTGGCCGAGGTGCTGCGCAGCCCCTTCTGCGACGTGGACGAGGCCTCGCTCTATGACCTGGCCGGGCGCGAGAAGCGTCAGGGTCTGTGGCGTGAACTGAAGCAGCGGGCCGAGGAGCGCCCCGAATGGCGCCGGGCGCTGGAGTTGTGCCTGGCCGCCCGCGCGGTGCGCGACCACGACCCGTTCGGCTTCTTCTCGACCCTGCTCAACCGAGTGGACGACACGGGCGTTTCGGGCCGCGCCCGCGTCCTGACACGGCTGGGCCGCGAGGCCGAGGAGGCCATCGACGAGACGCTGAATCAGGTGCTGGCCGCCGAGAACCGGGGCGGGGTCGATCTGGAGACCTGCCTCGCCCTGCTGGAGGCCGCCGATGTCGAGGTGAAGCGCGAACTGGAAGGCCCGCGCGGCGAGGTCCGCGTCATGACCGTCCACGGCGCCAAGGGGCTGGAGGCGCCCGTCGTCATCCTGCCCGACACCACGATGAAGGCGAAGGCCCAGGGGCCGACCCTGATGCCGGTGGCCACCGACGACGGCGAGGCCTGGCTGATGTGTCCGGGGTCGTCGAAGGAAGACTGCGCCGCGTCGAAAGCCGCCCGCGACGCGCGCGAGGCTCGCGTCGGCGACGAATCCCTGCGCCTGCTCTACGTCGCCCTGACCCGCGCCCGCGACCGGGTCATCGTCATGGGCCGAGGCTCCAAGCGGTCGCCCGAGCCGGGCGACTGGTGGTCGGTCATCGAGGAGACCTTCAACCGCCTCGGCGACGAGGTCCGCACCCTGGACAGCAATGTCCGCCGCTACGGCGTCGATCTCGACGTCCTGCCCGCCGTCAGCGCCGCTGCTGAGCATCGCCCCGAGGCCCCCGACTGGACCCGCACGACGCCCGTCCGCGACGCCGCCGCTCGCTTCGCCTCGCCGTCCCAGATGCAGGAGCAGAAACGCATCCCGGCGCCCTCGCCCCTGGCGCGCGGCGAAGGCCCCGGCGCCGGTCTCGGCCGCTTCCGGCGCGGCGACCTGATCCACCGTCTGCTGGAACGCCTGCCCGATATCGCCAGCGGAGACCGCCCCGACGCCGCCGCCCGGATGCTGGCCCGCGAACGCGACCTGTCCGACGATCAGCGGGCCGAGATGATCGGCGCCGCCTTCGCCGTGCTGGACGATGCGCGGTTCGCGCCCGTCTTCGGCGAGGGCTCTCGCGCCGAGGTGGCCCTGACCGGCTCCTCGCCCGACCTGCCCGCTGGCGTCTCCATCTCGGGCCGGATCGACCGGCTGGTGGTCACGCCGGAACGGGTGCTGGTGGTCGACTTCAAATCCAACCGTCCGGCCCCGGATCAGGTCGAGGACGCCGACCCGGCCTATGTGCTGCAGATGGCCGTCTATACAGCGGTGCTGAAGCGGCTCTATCCCGACCGCGCGGTCGAGGCGGCCCTGGTCTGGACCGACGGGCCCAAGCTGATGGCCGTGCCGCAAGGCCTGATGGACGACGCTCTTTCAAATGCGCGTTGATTTGTGCGGGAATCGCACCCACATCTGCCACTGAACGCTGAGCGCATACTCAGCGCGCAACTCATTTTGCGCTCAAGCAGCGAGGCCCCGCGGGCCGAGCGTAGCGCCCCTAAGGAGACTTAAAATGGCGACTGTCAAAGTCACCGACGAAAGCTTCGACGCCGACGTCCTGAAATCCTCGACCCCCGTCCTGGTGGACTTCTGGGCCGAGTGGTGCGGCCCCTGCAAGCAGATCGGCCCGGCGCTGGAACAGATCGCCGACGAACTGTCGGGCAAGGTGACGATCGCCAAGATCAACATCGACGACAGCCCCATGACCCCGTCCAAGATGGGCGTGAAGGGCATCCCGACCCTGATGCTGTTCAAGGACGGTCAACTGGCCTCGATGAAGGTCGGCGCCATGCCCAAGGGCAAGATCGTCGAATGGCTGGCCGAAGCCGGCGTCAAGGCGGACTGATCCGTCTCAGCGGATGAAATCAGGCGGCGGCGCCGAAAGGCCGGCCGCCTTTTTCATGCGTGAAACAAAGCCCTCCCCCTCGAGGGGGGAGGGTTGGGTGGGGGTGGAGGCAGACCGTGTTCGATGAAGCCTCTGGAGGCGGCGTCTCATGCGCCTCGCCGCCCAACGTCGCGCCCTCACCCCCATCCCCGACCCTTCCCCCCTCGAGGGGGAAGGGAGAATCATTGAGGCCAGGTCTCGGGACTGGCGCCCAGCACCTCGCCGGCCAGATACAGCGAGCCGCAGATGACCACCCGTCCGGCGCCCAGCGCCAGCGCCCGGTCCAGCGCCTCGTCCACCGAACCCGCCGGCATGGCGCCGAAGCCGCGCCCTTGCGCCACCGCAGCCAAGGCCGCCGGATCGGCCGCGGCGCCGTCGAAGCCGACGGTGAAGACCTGAGCGTCGGTCCCCTTCAGCGCCTCGAAGAAGCCGCCCGCGTCCTTGTTGGCCAGCATGGCGACGATCAGGGCCAGAGGGCGCGGCGCCCGCGCCTGCCGCTCGGCCAGGGTCCGGGCCAGGGCGCGTCCGGCGTGGGGGTTATGCCCGCCGTCCAGCCACAGTTCGGCGTCCGCCTTCTGCGCCTTTTCGGCATAGGGGCCGGCGGTTAGCCGCTGCATTCGCGCGGGCCAGCGCACGGATTTCAGCCCCTCGGCGACGGCGGCCGCGGGCAGGTCCAGTTCGAGGGCGGCGGCGATGGCCACGCCCGCATTGTCGAACTGATGCGGCCCGCTCAGCGCTGGGGCCGGCAGGTCGAGGAAGCGTTCCTGATCCTGATAGACCAGGCCCCCGCGCTCGGCCCAGGCGTCGAAATCCACGCCCATGACGGTCAGCGGCGAGCCGACCTCGGCCGCGCGCCGCGCGATCACCGCCATGACCGCTTCGGACTGGCGGGCGATGACGCCCCGCGCTCCCGCCTTCAGGATGCCCGCCTTCTCGGCGGCGACGCCTTCCAGCACCGTACCGAGGAACTCGGCGTGGTCCAGGTCGATGGGGGTGATGACGCTGAGCAGCGGCCGGTCGATGACGTTGGTCGCGTCCAGCAGTCCGCCCAATCCGACCTCGATGATGGCCAGGTCGGCGGGCGCCTCGCTCATGGCCAGGAAGGCGGCGGCGGTCGTGCTTTCGAACACGGTGGCCTGGCCTCCCGTCTCGGCCATGGCGGCCTCGACCCGGTCCAGCACTTCGTTCAACGTCTCGTCGCTGATCAGCGTCCCGGCCAGACGAATGCGCTCGTTGAAGCGCACCAGATGCGGCGAGGTGTAGGCGTGAACCCGCAAGCCCGCCGCCTCGGCGATGGCGCGGATCAGGGCGACGGTCGAGCCCTTGCCGTTGGTGCCGGCGACATGGACCACCGGCGGCAGCCGATCCTGCGGGTTGCCCAGCGCCGCGCACAGGGCCCGCATCCGGTCCAGCGACAGGTCGATGCGCTGCGGATGGCGGGCCAGAAGGCGCTGCGAAATCGGATCCATGAAGGCGCTTACGCCGCCTTGCGCTTGCCGCCCATCAGCATGGACATGATCTGGCCCAGCGTCGTCGGCAGCTCGCCGCGCGCCACGACCTTGTCGACCATGCCCTTGCCCTGCAGATATTCGGCGCGCTGGAAGCCCGGCGGCAGTTTCTCGCGGATGGTGGTCTCAATCACGCGCGGACCGGCGAACCCGATCAGGGCGCCCGGCTCGGCCAGATGCACGTCGCCTAGCATGGCGTAGGAAGCGGTCACGCCCCCCGTGGTCGGGTCGGTCAGGACGACGATATAGGGCAGTTGCGCCGCCTTCACTTCCTGCACGGCCAGGGTGGTGCGGGCCATCTGCATCAGGCTCAACGCGCCTTCCTGCATCCGCGCGCCGCCGGCGGCGGTGAAGCAGACGAAGGGCACGCCGCGCTTCACGGCTTCACGGGCGGCGGCGACAAAGGCCTCGCCCGCCGCCATGCCCAGCGACCCGCCCATGAAGGTGAAGTCCTGCACGATGACGACCGCGGCCACGCCGTCGATCTGGCCGAAGCCGATGGCCATGGTGTCCTTGCGGCCGGCCGCCTTGCGCGCCGCCGACAGGCGATCGCGATAGGGCTTGCCGTCCGAGAATTTCAGCGGGTCTTCCGGCACGTCGGGCGTGTCGATGGCCTCGAACTGGCCGCCGTCGAAGGTGGCTTTCAGGCGCGTCGGCGCATTGATCCGCATGTGACGGCCGGACGGCGTGACCCACAGGGCCGCCTCCAGGTCCGAGCGGAACAGCATCTCGCCGCTGTCCGGATCCTTGACCCACAGATTGTCGGGCGTGTCGCGCCGGCTGACGATCTTGCGCACGCCGGGAGCGAAGCGGGACAGCCAGCCGCCGCGCGGCTTGTTCTCGGGATTTTTGTCGACCATGAGCGCGCCTTTAGACGGTTTCCGCGACTGACGCACTAGCCCGGGCGGTTTTCACCGCATCGGCCAGAGCCTTCACTCGAGCCAGAACGCGGGGGACGGCGGGTTCGTTCGCCGCGAGGGCGGCGGCGACTTCATCGACGAAGACCGAGCCGGCCACCACCGCATCGGCCACGCGGGCGATCTCGGCGGCGCGCTCGGGCGTCTTGACGCCGAAACCGACGGCGACCGGCAGGTTGGCGGCCTTCCTCACCCGTTCGACGGCGGGGGCGACGGAGGCGGCCTGCGCCTCCTTCACCCCGGTCACGCCCGCGACCGAGACGTAATAGACAAAGCCCGAGGTGCCGCGCGCGATGACCTTCAGCCGGTCGTCGTCCGAGGTCGGCGTGGCCAGACGGATCAGCGAGACCTCGGCGGCGTCCAGGGCGGCGGCCAGAGGCCCCGCCTCTTCCGGCGGACAGTCGACCACGATCAGGCCGTCCACGCCCGAAGCCGCCGCGTCGCGCGCGAAGACCTCGTAGCCATAGCTCTCGACCGGGTTGAGGTAGCCCATCAGGATGACCGGGGTGGCGTCGTCGCCCTTGCGGAAGTCGGCCACCAGGTCGAGCGTGCCGCGCAGGGTCATCCCCGCCTGCAATCCGCGCAGCGCCGCGCGCTGGATCGGCGGCCCCTCGGCCATAGGGTCCGAGAAGGCCAGACCCAGTTCGATCAGATCGGCCCCGGCGGCGGGCAAGCCTTTGAGGATTTCCAGCGCCTCGTCCCGGCTGGGATCGCCGGTCATGACATAGGGAATAAAGCCGGCCCGGCCCTCGGCCTTCAGCTTGGCGAAGCGGGCGTCGATGCGAGCGGTCGTCACTGGGGCGTCGCTCCCGCAGCCGCCGCCGGCTGACCGGCGCAGACGTTGCCGGGGATGGTGGCGAAGCCGAGGTAGCCCGGCGTTTCCGGCGCCGAGGGGCGCGCGGTGTCATAGAAGGCCACCATCTGCATCCCGTCGCAGACGCCGCCGTCCTTGCGCTTGATCAGGACGACGCGATTGTCGTCGCCGTCCGCGACCAGCCAGCCCTGGCTTTCGAAATGAGCGATATAGGTCTCGGCCAGAGCGCCGACGCCGGCGAGCGGCGCGGTGACGCAGAAGGCGCGACCGTTCAGTCCATGCAGGTTGCCGCAGTCCGGCGCCGGCTGGGCGGCGCCCAGCAGGGGCGTGTCGGCGGCGGGCGCGCCCTGCGGTCCGGGGGCGGCAGCCCGCGCCGCGGGCGCCGGAGCAGCCGGCGCCGCCTGGGTCTTAGCCATCGTCAGGGTCGGCGACATGGCGACGGCCAGGGCCGCGATCAGAAGGGTCTTCATGCTCAAAGCTCCACGCCCAGGTGTTTGGCCACGGTGAAAATGTCCTTGTCGCCCCGGCCCGACAGGACCAGCACGACGTCGCCGTCCTTGCCCACGTCCAGCGCGATCTCGCCGATGCGGGCCAGGGCGTGCGAAGGCTCCAGCGCCGGGATGATGCCCTCCAGCTTGGACAGCATCCGGAAGGCGTCCAGCGCCTCGTCGTCGGTGGCCGACAGGTATTCGCCACGGCCGAGGTCGTTCAGCCAAGCGTGCTCGGGCCCGATGCCCGGATAGTCGAGCCCGGCCGAGATGGAGTGGCCCTCCAGAATCTGGCCGTCGGCGTCCTGCAACAGATAGGTGCGGTTGCCGTGCAGCACGCCGGGACGACCGCCCTTCAGGCTGGCGGCGTGTTCCGGCGTGTCCAGACCGTGGCCCGCCGCCTCGACGCCGATCAGGCGCACGCCCTCGTCCTCGATGAAGGGGTGCATGGCGCCGATGGCGTTGGAGCCGCCCCCGATGCAGGCCACCACCGCTTGGGGAAGATGCCCGATCTGGGCCAGCGACTGGCGCTTGATCTCCTTGCCGATGACCGACTGGAAGTCGCGCACCATGGCCGGATAGGGGGCCGGGCCCGCCGCCGTGCCGATGATGTAATAGGTGTCCTCGACGTTGGTGACCCAGTCACGCATCGCCTCGTTCATGGCGTCCTTCAGCGTCGCCGCCCCCGCCGTCACCGCCGCGACCTCGGCCCCCAGCAGCTTCATGCGGAAGACGTTGGGCTGCTGCCGCTCGACGTCCACCGCGCCCATATAGACGGTGCAGGGCAGGCCGAAGCGGGCGCAGACGGTGGCCGAGGCCACGCCGTGCTGACCGGCGCCGGTCTCGGCGATGATCCGCGTCTTGCCCATGCGGCGGGCCAGCAGAATCTGGCCCATGCAGTTGTTGATCTTGTGCGCGCCCGTGTGGTTCAGGTCCTCGCGCTTCAGCCAGATCTTGGCCCCGCCGAAGTGATCGGTCAGCCGCTCGGCGAAATAGAGCGGGCTCTCGCGACCGACGTAGTGGGTCAGGAATCCGTCCAGCTCGGCCTGGAAGCTCGGGTCGGCCTTGGCCGCGTCATAGGCCGCCTGAAGCTCATGGATCAGAGGCATCAGGGTTTCGGGCACGAAGCGGCCGCCATAGGGGCCGAAGCGGCCCTCGGCGTCAGGCCAGGCGTAGGTATTGGACAGGTTTGCGTTCACGAGCGGCAGTCTTTCGCGGGAAGGCGACGAAATCAGGACCGGGATACGGCCTTTAGAAAGGCGTCGATCCGGCCACGGTCCTTAACACCCGGCGCGCTTTCGACGCCAGAGGACACGTCGACCAGCGTTGCGCCGGAAATCCGCACTGCCTCGGCGACATTGTCGGGGCTCAGGCCTCCGGCCAGGAACCAGGGCTTGTCGAAGCGGCGACCCGCCAGCATCGACCAGTCGAACGAGGCCCCCACCCCGCCCGGCAGGTCCGAGCCCGCCGGCGGCTTGGCGTCGAACATCAGATAATCGACATACGGAGCCCAGTCGGCGGCGGCGTCGAAATCGGCCGCCTCGCGGATCGACAGGGCCTTAATGGTCCCCGCCCCCGTCAGCCGCCGCACCTCGGCCGCGCGCTCGGGCGTTTCATGGCCGTGCAGCTGGATCAGGTCGGGCCGCAGGATCAGCCCCACCTCGGTCAGCAGGGCGTCGTCGGGATCGACCAGAACCGCCACGATCTTGGCCCGTTTCCGCGCCCGATCGAACAGGGTGGCGGCGTGCAACGGCGGAATGTGGCGGGGGCTCTTTTCAAACACCACCGCCCCGACAAAGGCCGCGCCGCCTTGCAGCGCCGCCTCCAGCGTCTCGGGCGTCGTCAATCCGCAGATCTTGGCGAGGGTCATGAGAGGGAGGTGCGCGAGCGAAGAGGCGAGGTCAAGACGACAACCTCACTTCCCGCTTATCCCGGCGGACGCCGGGATCCAGTGAGAGCCTCACCTGCGACGCTTGCAGCCAAAGTACTGGGCCCCGGCGTCCGCCGGGGTGAGCGGATATGAAGGGTTCAGGCGAAGATCAGCTCGACCTCTTCCGGCGTCAGCAGCCGCCACTCGCCCGGCGCCAGATCATCCGGCAGGATCAGCCCGCCCATCCGCTCGCGGTGCAGGGCCTCGACGTGGTTGCCGGCGGCGGCGAACATGCGGCGCACCTGATGATAGCGGCCCTCGGTCACGGTCAGCAGGGCCTCGGTCGGCGACACCACCTCGAGGATGGCTGGCGACAGCGGCTTGTCCTCGCCTTCCAGCACCAAATCGCCCGAGGCGAACAGCGCCCCCTCGGTGCCGACCAGCGGTCGCGCCAGCGTCGCGCGATAGACCTTGGCCACATGGCGTTTCGGCGAAATCACCCGGTGCAGCAGGTCGCCGTCGTCGGTCAGCAGCAGCAGGCCCGATGTCTGCTTGTCCAGCCGCCCGATGGTCGAGATGGCCGGGTCGCGACGCTTCCACCGATCCGGCAGAATGTCATAGACCAGAGACCCGTCTTCCTTGCGCGAACAGGTCATGCCCAAGGGCTTGTTCAGCAGCATGACCAACCCCTGAACCGGGTCCAGCGGCTCGCCGTCGATCTCCATCCGGCTCGGCAGGTCGGGCGTCACCGGAATGCGTTTGGACACATCCGTCAGGTCCACGCCGTCCAGCACGATCCCGCCCGCCTTGCCCATGCGCGCCATCTCGGCCCGCGAGCCGTAGCCCATGGAGCCGAGCAGCTTGTCGACGCGGCTTGTCGGGATTTTCTTCACCGTTGCTCACCCACAGCCGTCATCCTCGGGCCTGTCCCGAGGATCCATAGACTCGACGTCTCCGACAGCACGCCCCCATCAACCCCCTGCGCGTCTGGATCCTCGGGACAAGCCCGAGGATGGCGCAAGAGAGACAGGTTCACTTCACCGCCTCAAAAATCTTGTAACCGCCCTTGTCGAGCAGCGGCTTGACCCGCTTGAAGGTCGCGTTCAGTTCGGCCTCATAGGGAAGGTGCCGGTTGGCGACCAGCCACAGCACGCCGCCGGTCTTCAGCAGGGCCGCCGCCTGACGGATGAAGTTCTGGCCCAGACGCCGATCCTCGGTCCCGCCGTCATGGAAGGGCGGATTGCTGACGATGAAGTTCAGCTCGCCCGCTGTCTCCAGGGTGCGCACATCGGCCCATTCAAAGCCCACGCGCGGGTCCTCGACATTCTTCTTGGCCGCCGCCAGCGCGCGCCGGTCGATGTCGATCAGACGCAGGCTCGTCACCGCCGGCGAACGCAGCGCCACCAGCGACAGCGCTCCGAAGCCGCAGCCCAGGTCCGCGCCCGCGCCCTTCAGCGGCGGCATGACCCCGGCCAGCAGGGCCGTGCCGGGATCGACCCGGTCCCAGGCGAAGACGCCCGGCTGCGACCAGGCGTCCAGACCCTCGATCTGTTGCAGGGCGCCGGCGGCGATGGCCGCATCCAGCCCCTCGATCATCTCGGGGCGGGTGACGATGCAGCGGCGATGGTGCGCCTTGGCCGTCTCGCCGACTTCCAGACCGAAGTCCTTCAGCTCCTTGCCCAGACGCGAGCCGCCCTTGCTCTTGTGCGCCATGACGTCCAGCCGTCCGCCGACCTTCAGCGCCCGCAGCGCCATCGCCAGGGTATAGCGCCGCTCCACCACGCCCGGCGGGGCGTAGATCATCGCCTCGTCCACCGAACCGGGAGCGAGGTCTTCCAGCGCGGTCGAGCCGGGAATGATGGGCGAGGTCTGCACGGCCCCGGTCGGCACATCGAACACCGCCGGCGGGCGGCCATAGAGAATAGTGGTCATGCGGCGCTCCTTAGCGGCTTTCCGCGCCGAGGCGTAGGCCCCCGCCGCGACCACCATGCTCATGCCCTCGTCCGTCACCCCTTGCGGGAGAAGGTGGGCCCAAAGGGTTCGGATGAGGGGTCTCGCATGCTCCACCTCCCGCTCATCCCGGCGGACGCCGGGATCCAGTGCGAGCTCCGGACGCCCGCCCCTGGGCAAAGGACTGGACCCCGGCGTCCGTCGGGGTGAGCGGAGTTTGGCGGCAGCACGCACAACCACCCCGCCCAATCCCTGAAAACCCAAGGGATCGCGCCGTCCCATCCCCCATCACCTCGCCTCACCCCCAACCTGCGCCATGCTTTCCCTGTCTCGTCGCAAGGGAGGGCTCGCTCGGCCGGCGAACCGAAGCGGCGGCGGGAGCGGAGAGAACGGGGGTCTTGTCGGACTGTTCGTCCTCCGTCGCGCGCGCCGGTCAAGGGAGGACCCAGCGGAAGGCGGCGACGGATCAGGCGGGCAGTTCAGGAGTGAGAGACGAAGCAGGCGCGAACGCGCTTCTTCCTATCGTGGTCTCAAGTAGCCCGAAGGGCGATAGACCACACTCCATTCATGACGCCGCTGGGGCCTAGCGACGGGGCGTTCGACCCGTCCGCCATAGAGGCTCCGGTCAGGGTCGAGGGGGTTACTCGGACCGTTCCAGGACCGCGTCGTCGCGCGGCCTGCCCGTCATGGGCGCCGGGGGTAGCCGCTAACAACGGCGCCTGCCCCGAGCTCATGTCCAACTCTTCGCGCGGGGCGCAGCGTCTTCGTCGAAACGGTAAAACTCATCTGTCTCCGGGCGAAGGCCCGGCGCCCCGCCCAGCCCTCCACCGCCCGCGATCTCGCGAGGCGGGCGTCGGCGCTCAAGCAGCCCGAAGGGCGGTAGCGCACCCAAGATGTTTCCTTCTCCCCTTGCGGGAGAAGGTGGCGGCCGCAGGCCGACGGATGAGGGGTCTCGCGACAGTGGAGGAAGGCGAACAGTCAAACTCAGCGCAACCCCTCATTCGACCTCGCTCCGCTCGGCCACCTTCTCCCGCAAGGGGAGAAGGAACACGCCCTCCCCGGATTAGGATGACACCCCGGAACGAATACGGCACAACCCGGCCCATGCTCGCAGACCCCCGCCGTTCCGCCCCGCCCGTTTCCCAGACTCTGGACGGCGCCCGCGAGGTTCTGGGCCGGGTCTGGGGTCATGCCGATTTTCGCGGGCTGCAATCCCATGTCGTGGCCGAGGTTCTGGCCGGGCGCGACGTCATGGCCGTCCTGCCGACCGGCGGCGGCAAGAGCGTCTGCTATCAGATTCCCGCCATCCTGCGCCCGGGCGTCGGTCTGGTGGTGTCGCCGCTGATCGCCCTGATGACCGATCAGGTCGAGGCCCTGAAACAGCAGGGCGTGGCCGCCGCCCGTCTGGATTCCGGCGTGGGCATGGACGAACGCTCGGCCATCTGGCGCGCCGCCCGATCCGGCGAACTGGACCTGCTCTACGTCTCGCCGGAAGGCCTGGCTTCGGGGTCGATGCTGGAGCGGCTGTCGGAGTTGCAGCTCAGCCTGATCGCCATCGACGAGGCCCACTGCGTGTCTCAGTGGGGTCACGACTTCCGTCCCGACTACCGCACCCTGGGTCGTCTGGCCGAGGTCTTCCCCGGCGTGCCGCGCATCGCCGTCACCGCCACCGCCGACGCCCGCACCCGCGACGACATCCTGGCCTCGCTGCGGCTGGGCGAGGCCCGCGTCTTCGTCGACAGTTTCGCCCGCCCGAACCTGCAGTTGTCGGCCGAGCGCAAGATCAACGGCTCGCGCGCCCGCACCGACGCCGCCGTGGTCGAACTGGTCCGCGAACGGCGCGGCAAGTCGGGCGTCGTCTATTGCGGCAGCCGCGACGGCTGCGAACGTGTGGCGCAAACTCTGCGCGACGCCGGGACCAACGCCATCGCCTATCACGCCGGCTTCGACGCCCGCGAGCGCGACCAGCGGCTGGCCCGCTTCCTGGCCGAGGACGGCGCCGTCATGGTCGCCACCATCGCCTTCGGCATGGGGGTCGACAAGCCCGACGTCCGCTTCGTCATCCACGCCGATCCGCCGGGGTCTCTGGAAGCTTACTGGCAGGAGATCGGCCGCGCCGGACGCGACGGCGAACCGGCCGAGGGCATCACCCTCTACGGTCCCTCCGACATCGCCTGGTCCCTGCGTCGCCTCGAAGGCCGGCCGATGGCCGAGGAGATCAAACAGGTCCAGACGCGCAAGGTCCGCCAGTTGTTCGCCATGCTGGACGGCGCCGTCTGCCGGCCCCAGGCCGTGCGCCGCTACTTCGGCGAACAGGACGCCCAGCCGTGCGGCGTCTGCGACATCTGCGGCGACCCGCCCGCCACCTTCGACGCCGTCGTCCCGGCGCAAAAAGCCCTGGCGGCGGTGCAACGCCTCGGCGAACGCTTCGGCCGCACCCGCGTCGTCGACCACCTGCTGGGCAAGACCAAGGACGTCCAGAACTGGGAGGCGAACCTGTCCACCTGGGGCATCGGCGCCGACCTGTCGCTGACCGCCTGGCGCGACGTCATCGACCACCTGCTGTTCGAGGGCCTGCTGGTCGAAGACCCGAACGAGGGCAAGCCCATCATCCGGCTGGGCGATCCCGAGGCCGTCCGCGCCGTCTATCGCGGCGAGCGTCCCATTCAGGTGCGCAAGGCCCCAGTGCGCGTCGTCGAGGCCGAACGCCCGCGCCGCAACGCCGGCCGCAACCTGGCCGTCGAGGCGTTGGACGCCGACGTCCGCGCCCGCTTCGAGGTCCTGCGCGCCTGGCGCCGCGACCGCGCCGCCGAGCAGCACGTCCCGCCCTACGTCATCTTCCAGGACAAGACCCTGGTCGAGATCGCTCTCAGCGAGCCGCGCGACCTCAATGCGCTCGGCCGCATCTCCGGCGTCGGCGCCGGCAAGCTGGAACGCTACGGCAAGGGCGTGCTCGAGGCCTTGCGCGCGGCGGATTGAGCCTTCAGCGCAGGAACCGCTCCACCGCCGCCTGGAAGCGCCGCGGCTGGTCGATCATGACCATGTGCTCGGCGCCCTCGATCCGTTCGAACTCGGCCGGATGCGGCAGCGAGCGGTAGCCGGCGCGGAACAGGCCGTCGATCTGGCTGCGCGGACTGCGGTCGTCGGCGCTCCAGCCATAGACGACGGTGACCGGCGCGGTGATCGAGGGCAGGCGCGAGCGCAGGTCCACGGTCATCACCTCGTACAGGCCTTGCGCCAGGGTGCGCCGGTCGCCGCCCTGCCAGCCCAGGGTGCCGAACAGGCTGTCGCTGGCGCCGCCCATCTCGATTCCC
Organism: Brevundimonas sp. 2YAF1; assembly: GCF_052114745.1. Taxonomy (NCBI): domain Bacteria; kingdom Pseudomonadati; phylum Pseudomonadota; class Alphaproteobacteria; order Caulobacterales; family Caulobacteraceae; genus Brevundimonas; species Brevundimonas sp. 2YAF1. The sequence goes on from NZ_JBFRFI010000002.1 coordinate 518,496, forward strand.
AGGCTGCTCGCCTGGGTCCGCAGAGCGTCATCCCCCAGCAGCAACAGCCCCTGATAGGCCAGCCGCGCCAAAGGCTCGACGTCGCCCGTGGTCGCCCCGGCGCTGATCAGGGAAGGGAAGAAGGGCGAGGCGTCCACCACCATGACTCGGCCGATGCGCGGCCCGGCGTCGGCCGCCACCCGCAAGGCGATCTGGCCGCCCATCGAGTGCCCGATCAAGGCCGGCCTGGTCAGCCCCTCCTCGGCGATATAGCGCCGGATCTCCGCCGCCGTCGGCCCGCTGACCAAGCCCGATGCATTGGCCTCGGCCCGCACGTCGCCGAACCCCCTCACTGTCACCAGATGCACCCGGTAGCGCCCCTCGAGCGCCGCGGCGGTGCGCGCCCAGACGGCCGAGGTCGATGCCAGACCCGGGATCAGGATCACGTCCGGTCCCGCGCCTCGCACCTCGACCACGATCCGTTCGGATTGAAACCCGACCGCAGGCTCGCTCCACGCCGTCGCTGGAAGACAGATCAGCAGAAGCAGGCTCAGAAGGAGGCGTTTCATGGCGACCACGCTAACGCCTGATCGCGACAATTGGTCGACCTTCGCCAGTTGAAATTGCACCGGTTCGGGTGTGATATCCGGCCATCCTGGGGAGGATTGAAATGAAGCCTATTATCCTGAGCGCCATTCTGGCCGCCGGCATCACTCTCGCGGGCACCGCCGCCGCCGAAGAATGGAACGTCTTCTCGCGCAGCGCCCGCACCATGTATCTCGCCGACGTCGGCGGCATAAGCGTCCTTGGCGACGACACCACGATCCGCATCGCCCGCGTGCCGCTCGAAGGCGCCCCGGGCGATTACAGCCACACCACAGAGGATCTGGCTCTGCGCTGCGCCACCAAGAAGTCCCGCGTCGTCCTGGAACTTGAATACGGTCCCAACGGCGTCGAGACCGACCGCATCGAAAGCCAGGAAGCGGCTTGGGAAGACATCCCGCCCAACAGCCTGACCTCCTTCGCACAGACCATCGCCTGCGACGGGGCCCGCGCCAACGGCCGCAACCCTGCCTCGATCAAGGACTTCATCGACGGCGGTCGTGGCAAGTAACGCCGCAGCCCGTCATCACCGATTCAAGGCTTGAGACGTTCGCCCAAGTTCGACGGGGCCGGAACGCGAAAACCCCAGGGCTTGCGCCCCGGGGTTTTCAGTATTGGATGCGAGAGCAGGGTTTGGTCGATACCTCACACGCCGTCGCTCAGGCGAGGAAGCGGCGCCGGCCGCGCTCGACCGACATCCGGTGAACGCCCGCTAGGGCCGTGCTGCGCGACTTGATGGTCTGCATGAAGACCCATTCGCCGCCGACCTTTTCGGGGGTCACGTCGATCACCATATAGCCGCGCCCGCTGGTCTGGGCCCAGGCCATCTCGGGATTGGCGGCGGTGAACGACAGGGCGGCGACTTCGGGCGCCACGCCGAGTTGCTTCTCGATGCCGTTGGAGGTGACGGCGTGGCCGGCGAACTCCACGCCCGCAGGTCGCCCGTCCTCGACCAGTGAATAGGCCCAGGCGTTGTGACTGTCGCCCGACAGCATCACCAGATCGGCGTCGGCCTCCTGCGCCGCGCTGAGGAAGCGAGAGCGCGCCGCCGGATAGCCGTCCCAGCGGTCCATCCACATCGGCAGGTCCGCCCGCGCCGCCCGCGCGCCATCCGCAAAGGACCGAACGGTCTTTTCGCTCGCATCCGGGCGCAGCCAGCTGACGGCGTCCTGCGGCATCACGGTTCGGCCGAGGATGGCGCCCATGCCGACGATCTGCCAGGCCGTCGTCCTGGCATTGTGCTTGAGCGCCTGCGCCAGCCAGCTTTCCTGCGTCGAGCCGAGCATGGTGGCCGAAGGATCGCGCCAGGGGCCATCGCGGAAAGCCTGCAGAGCCGCGTCGGTGCCGGCCCGGAACGCCCCGGCGATGTCGGCCTGTCGCGTCCGCCCGATCAGGCGCGATTCCGTGCGGTAGAGGGTGGCGAGCGCGCCGATCGAGTAGGCCTTCCACGGCTCCTCGGAAATCGGCATCCACTCCAGATAGGCCTGGGTGGCTGCGGCCCGCCGCACGTTCCAGTCGCCTTCCGACTGGGACTGGTGGTTCTGCGCCCCGCCTTCCCAACTGTCATTGCTGGCCTCGTGATCGTCCCACAGGCTGATCATCGGGGCCGCCTGGTGCAGCTTCTGCAGGTCGTCGTCGGCGCGATAGCAGGCCAGACGCAGGCGATAGTCCGCCAGCGCGATCATCTCGTGGTCATGCGCGGGCAGAAGGTCCCGTCCGGCGATCAGGTCGTCCGGCGCGTAAGAACCCAGGCCGTACTCATAGACGTAGTCGCCCACGTGGAGCCACAGATCCACGTCGTCGCGCGCCGCCGCATGGGCATAGGCGTTGAACCAGCCCATCGGCATGTTGGAACAGGAGAACAGGCCCAGACGGAACCGGTCCACCTGGCCCACCGGCAAGGTCTTGGTGCGTCCTGTCTCTGATCGGGCGCCGTCGGGGGCGATGAAGCGATACCAATAGACCGTGCCGGGGTTCAGCCCGTCCAGGGTGATCTTGACCGTCCAGTCCCGATAGGGGCCGGTGCGCACGGTGCCCCGCGACACGACCTGATTGAAGTCGCGGTCCAGCGCGATCTCGGCGTCCAGACGGACTTCATCAGCGCTGGTCGCCGGCACGTAGCGCGTCCACAGCAGCATGGACTCCGGGCCCGGTTCGCCGCTGGCCACATTGTGGGTGAAGCCCGTAGCGCCTAGCATTTCCGCCGCCAGACCGGCGCCGGCGGGCAAGGCGAGCGCCGCGAGGCCCAGGCTGCCGCCCAGCACTAGTCGCCGCCGATCAAGTAGCAGAGCCATGACATGTCCTTGGATGTGCTGGCCGACCCGGTGGGCCGGCCCTGTTCAGCCTGCCGCGACCGCGCCGTCGCAGGACGACGCGGCCACAACCAGCGTTCTGGCGCTCAAGCGCTCGGGATCAGAAGACGCCCTTGATCCCGACGTTCCACATCGAGCCGTACACGGTGTACTGCTGAACACGCTCGCTCACGTTCGAGTAGATGACGTCGGGCGAGTTGAAGATGTTCCGGCCCGCCATCATCACTTCGAAGCGGTCGTTCAGCTTGTAGCTGACGCTGACGTTCCACAGCTCACGGGACGCGTGATAGAGGATGCCGTTGTTCGCGGTCGTCTCGGTGTTGTTCAGGCCGCTGACACGATATTTCGCCTGCCAGTTGCCGTTCAGCTGGAAGTCGAACGGGCCGTAGTTGTAACGAACGCCCCAGTTGGCCGCCTGCTTGGGCGTGCTCTGGCGCTCGCCGTCCGGGTCGATATGGGTCAGCGAGCCATGCAGACCCAGCCCCCTCAAGGCGCCGGGCAGGAAGGTGAGTTGCTGGTTGTACTCGAGGACCGCGCCCTTGTTGGTGCTGGTCCCGTCCAGGTTCTGGGCGCTGCGGAAGGTGTAGCCCGCGTATTCTGCAGGATCGAACCCGACGTCCTCCGGATTGACCGTGATGCCGGTGACCTGCATGTCCTTCATGTCCAGTTGATAGACGGACAGGCCGACGATCCCGGCCGAAGGCAGATAGTACTGCAGGCTGGCGTAGTACTTGGTCGAGTGCTCGGGCTTCAGCTCCGGGTTCGGCACGGTGACGATCATGGTGTCGTCGTTCACCGACACCACCCCGCCGAGATTGCCATAGTCAGGGCGCAGGATGGATTGGCTGAAGGAAAGCTGGCCGACCAGATTATCGGTGAAGTCGTACTTGACCCCGCCGCTCAGGAACCAGTCGTCGTATTCGCCTTGGCGTTCGGACGATTCGCCGTTGTGGTACTGATAGAGAAGCCCCTCGACCGTGCTCACGGACAAACCAGCCGCGGTCACCTCCTTGACCGGACGGATGACAGCGATCTTGGCGGTCGTTTCGGTCTTCTCGTAGCGCAACCCCAGATCGAAGCGCGCCTGGCCCGCATCGGCCTGAGCCTCGAAGTAGGCGGCGGTGATGTCTTCGTGAACCTGTTTGTCGTTGTCGAGACGACGCTTCAGGTTGCCCACCATGTCCGGCACGAAGTATCCGGGGTTTTTCTTGTAGAGATCATGGGTGGCGTAGTTGCTGTCGGCGCGCCAGTTCTGGGCGTTCATGTTCCCGGCGTCGAAGCCGATGATCTCGAACTTGTAGTTCTGCGTCCAGGGCACCACCGCCTCCGGGGCCTTCTGCGAGAGATCTCCGGTCGGACCGACGTACTGGAACTGCTGGAACGAGCCTTCGTTGGTCCGCCAGTCGTTGGTGCGGGCGCTCGCGCCGCCCATCAGGGCGAAGTAGACGTCGCCGAGGCTGAACTTCTTCTTCAGGTCCAGGTTGACCGAATACATCTCATTGACGGCGTCGGACTCGGAGGTCCGGATATTATTGCCGATGTCGTCGTCGCGGTTGAAGCTGGTGGGATCGCCCCAGGGACGGCCAGCGGTCTGGGCCAGGGCCCAGGTGTTCGACTCCGATGAATCACGATCCAGGGTGAAGCCGATCCGGGTCAGATAGCTGTCCGTGCGCTGGAAGAAGCCCTTGCTCCGGTCCCGGAAGTTGAACTCGGAACTGGAATAGCTGGCGCGAAGCGCCGCCTCCCACGTCTCGCCTTTGTATTCCAGCTTGGGCGCGAGCAGATAGGCGGGCGTCCCGGCATAGCGGTGCGAATACTGGGTATGCAGGCGGGTATTCGTCCCGTTGGGGTTCACGGTGATATGGGTCGGCGTGGAGTCCGCCGTGGCCTGCGAGACGGTCGGCGTGCCGAAGATCAGATAGGTGTACTGATTGAAATATTCGACATCGTAGAACGAGTAGTTGCTTCTCAGAGAGAAGACTAGGTCGTCGGTGATCTTGTAGTCCACGGCCAGATTGGCGGCCGTACGGCTGGTCAGTTTCGGGCCCGGACGCCACATGACCTGATAGGGCATGACCCGGCCGTCCGGCAGGTAGGACCAGTCCGTCTGGATGCGGTCCTGCTGCACATAGTTGGCGTTGTAGCTGCCGCTCAGCGCGACCCCGAGGCGACCGTCGAGGAAGACGTCGGCATAGCTGAACTGTCCCGACGGATAGATGCTGGCGTGCTTCTGGTCGTCGGGCATGTAGTGCCGCGAGAGCTGGGAATCCGAGGTGCCGACGCCGCCCAGCTGGAAGCGGAGCTGACGATCAGCCAGTTGGAAGGCGTATTTGCTGCGCAGATTGATGCTGCCGCCCGGCGCGTCGGCGTCCATGCTGGCCAGCAGGGTGTGGTTCAGTTCGATCGCCTCGACGCCGGTGATCGACATCTGTTCGAAGGAGTTCTGACGCCCCGAGTTGTTGTTGGAGGTCGCCGTGGCCATGCGGGCGCCGTCCATGGTGAAGGTCGAGTATTTCGGCGGCAGGCCGCCGATACGCACGGCCGTGGCGTCCACCTCGGTATAGTCCAGCGAGAGACCCGGCATGGACTTCATGAACTCGCCGACGTCGCCCATGGTCAGGGCGCCGAAGTTGTCGGCCGGGACCACGTTCTTGGCGTTCATGGAGGCGCGACGCTCCATCAGGGCCTTGGCCTGCCCCCCGCGCGCGGCGGTGACCACGATGTCCTCGACCGCCGCCGCTTCCCCGCCGGAGGCGGCGTAGATAGGTGCCTTCAGTTCGATGTCCAGCACCGCCGTCTGTCCCGCGGCGACCGCGGCCGTGACCCGCGCCTCCTGCAGGCCGGCGTAGCGCACCAGGACCGTGACCTCGCCCGCCGGCACGCCGCTCAGACGGAAGGCGCCGCCGTCCTCGGAATAGGCCACGATCGTCGTGCCTTCGACGCGAACCTCGGCGTTGCGCAGATATTCGCCGCTGGCGGTGTCGAACACCCGCCCGCGCACCGCGCCCGAGGCCGCAGCGGGCGCCTGAACCACCGCCGCCTGAGCCTGCGCCGCCTGAGGCAACTGCACGGCGAAGGCGGTCACTAGGAGCGGGCAGAGAAGCAGCGCGCGCGGGCTGACGCTGGTCAGTTTATGCAGGCGACGATTGGGGGTCATGACAAGCTTACTTCGTTGGATTGAACAAGAAAAAATGGTCACTAGGGATCGACAGCGCCCCTCGCGTCAGGCGCGGGACTTCAGCCGATGAAGGTTCTGGGATGAGCGTCGATGCCGCGCTTCACGGCGCGTCGGCATTCCCCAGGATCTGGAGACGTTCCGTCTGGCTGACCGGCGCGAAGGGTGCCTGCGGATTGCCCGTCCAGCGCATCAGGGTGAGATCGGCGGTCTGTCGGCCTTTTCCGCCGGCGTTTTCCGCCAGATAGAACAGGCCGTGGCCCAGGGGCTCGAGACCGACATCGGCCTTTTGATTCCAGCCTCGAACGCCCGTGTCAGAATCGCGCAAACCGTCGTCGGCCAGGCCCAACAGCAGGCCCTGCGCCCAGCCCTCGCCGTCCGCATCCGGCACGCCGATCAGGTCGCCCATAACAGGCTGTTCGCGGGCCTCGACGGCGAACAGAAGATAGTTGGGAAAGGCGTCCTTGCGGCCCTTATAGACGCCCATGAACCAGCGCTGCTGGGCCTCGTCGTAGGCTAGGTTCTGCACGCCGTAGGTCGTATTGCCGGTGCGGACGAAATATTGGCCCTCAGCAGACGCGGGTCCGTTCCGGTGGGGCGCAGCCTCGGACAGCGGACTGGCGTAGCGGCTCCAGTCCGCGATGTCGTACTGCAGCAGCACCTGATGGTCATTGTCGGCCCGCGCGGTGTCGCCGTACACGCCATAGGCGACGGTCAGGCGCAACGGACCATCCACGCGACCGAAGGCGGGGCCGAACGCCACCCCGTCGATGCCGGACGCGCCATAGCGATGGTCGAGCGAGGCGGCGTGGTCGCCGTCGAAGCGCCCGTCTCCGTTCACATCGGCCGCATAGTCTCTGGCGACGTCGGGCAGATAGACGGTGCGGAAGATCTCGGTCCGGCTCGCCTCCACCCCGACACGGTCGAGCTGGGCGACATCAATGACCGCGACGTAGAAGGCCTGGTCCGCCTTGTATTCCAGCGAGCCGTAGATCCTGCCGTCGGCGGGGTTGAAGGCCAGATCGCCGAGGTGGCCTGTCCAGCCAACCAGGGTTCCAACCAGCTTCCCATTGAAGTCGTACTTGGCGAGCAGGTTGGTGAAGGAATAGTAGATGTAGCCGCCCTGCACATCGACCGCGACGCCCTGCACATGACCGGAATCCCAGACGCCTCCGTTCTGGGTCAGCGGCAGCCGCGCCAGAGCCGAAGCGTCCGGCTCGGCCTCAGACCCGCTGGAAAGAAAGCCGAATTCGTTGCCTGCCTTTGGCGCCTCGTCGGCGCGGGCCGGGTCGGCGGCGGCGGCCGGCGCGAGGGGCAGCCCCGCGAGCAAAAAGAGCCCAACGGCGCGCGATCGCATACTGAACTTCATGCCCCCCCCCGTGCGTTCCAACACAAGGGAGGCGGTTAAGCTTCAACTATGATCGACAGCGCACGCTTTCATCACGTCCTCAAAAAACTAAAGTGACATCACCTTGTCGAATACGTGCCCCTCGGAGAGATATTCTAGAGCAGGGCCTGGTTAAACGCCTCACATTGCCGACCGTCGACGAGTCGCACGTCGGCCTCAAAGGCAGGAGATTCGGCGAAAGACCTTGCGGAGGTTCCAGGACGTGAACCGTGACGGCCCCATTCCGGAGGACGCGCCTAACGCTAGGCTGAACCGACGAAGCAATCCAAGGCCTTCCAGCTGAAGGTGCAGGGCAGCTTGGCGGCGCTGCTGGCGCGGGGCGGGGCCCAGAACGCGAAAACCCCCACGGCGTGAGCAGTGGGGGTTTTCGTTAAACTTGGGTGCGGGAGCAGGATTTGAACCTGCGACCTTCAGGTTATGAGGAAGACTTTTTTATGTATCTGGTAGACCCCGCGGCGACCTACTCTCCCGCGCCTTGAGACGAAGTACCATTGGCTCTGGAGGGCTTAACGACCGAGTTCGGAATGGGATCGGGTGTGGAACCTCCGACATAGCCACGGGGTCAACCAGACACATAAAAAAGAGAAGACATCGTCGCGTATTGTATATCGGCAAGTAAAACCGAATGAGTTTTGCTGAGAAACGATCAAGCCGATCGGATTATTAGTACCAGTAAGCTTCACACGTCACCGCGCTTCCACACCTGGCCTATCAACGTGGTAGTCTTCCACGATCCTCAGCGAAGCCTTGTTTTGAGGTTAGTTTCCCGCTTAGATGCTTTCAGCGGTTATCTATTCCATACTTAGCTACCCTGCTGCGCGGCTGGCGCCACGACAGGTCCACCAGAGGTATGTCCATCCCGGTCCTCTCGTACTAGGGACAGATCCTCTCAAGCTTCGAACACCCACGGCAGATAGGGACCAAACTGTCTCACGACGTTCTGAACCCAGCTCACGTACCACTTTAAATGGCGAACAGCCATACCCTTGGGACCTGCTCCAGCCCCAGGATGTGATGAGCCGACATCGAGGTGCCAAACTTTGCCGTCGATATGGACTCTTGGGCAAAATCAGCCTGTTATCCCTAGAGTACCTTTTATCCGTTGAGCGATGGCCCTTCCACGCGGGACCACCGGATCACTATGGCCGACTTTCGTCTCTGCTCGACTTGTCAGTCTCGCAGTCAGGCGAGCTTATGCCATTGCACTCGACGACCGATTTCCGACCGGTCTGAGCTCACCATCGCGCGCCTCCGTTACACTTTGGGAGGCGACCGCCCCAGTCAAACTACCCACCACGCCATGTCCCGGATCCGGATAACGGATCTCGGTTAGACGTCAACGACAGTAAGGGTGGTATTTCAAGGATGGCTCCACCAGAGCTGGCGCCCCGGTTTCATAGCCTCCCACCTATCCTACACATACGGTCGCTAACGCCAAGGCGAAGCTATAGTAAAGGTTCATAGGGTCTTTCCGTCTGACCGCGGGAACCCCGCATCTTCACGGGGAATTCAATTTCACTGAGCCTGT